>JAYEJI010000136.1:0-31621 GCA_034660515.1 Fidelibacterota bacterium | reverse complement strand
TGCTAAGCGTTGAAGGTAATCGGGGTTTTCGGGATCATCTTCCAAATAATTTTTTATAATTGGGATGGCTTCTTCAAAGCGTAGCTCTTTCATATAAAGATCTAATACATTGAATTGTGCTATTTCGTCGGCAGGGTCCAATTTAAATGCTTTTTCGTAAAATCCTGTGGCAAGTTTGTACTTCCCGAGCCTACGATAACTTTCACCTACGGCTTTGAGTATTGTGACTGTCGTATCATATTCTAAAGCTCTGCGATACTCTAAATTTGCATGGACATAATTACCTTCTGCACGATAGATCTCTCCGTACATAAAATGCATTAATCCTTGGGTGGGATAATGTTCGGGTTCTTTTTTTTCGGGGATATCCTGAACCAGTTCCGGTGACCCGCAGGATACCAGCATAAATAATACAATTATACCTATTATACTTGAATTCTTGTACATCTGTTTATAATAAGAAATTATTAAGACTATTTCATTAAAAAAGCTTGATAAGTCGCGAGTTCTGAAATGTTAAAAATCCTTAAAAAGTTCCAAAAATAAAAACACCCCGAATAATCGGGGTGTTTAAAACTTGAGAAAGATCTATTCCTTAACCGAAATAATCCTTTTTATTGCATCCGCAAATACCGACGACTTTTTGCTTGAATTTTACATTGCCGTCTGTATTTTTAACATTTGCATAATGTTTTACATAAGAGATCTGCTGGTCGCATACGGGACAGGTTTTACCTGCCTTTTCACGGTGGGCGATCTTAGCTCCGAATGTTTGTGGTTTTGCCATTTTTGTTCCTTCACTCTTTTAATTGCGGGCAAATATAAGGAATAATTGCTCAATTCCAAATTATTTATTCTCGTTCACTATCATTATCTGATTATTATAACTTGGTGATTCTACCTTGTTGGAATCCGGAATTACAGATTCGCTGTTCGTACTGACTAATGCAGGTTGTACTGCAGTGGCCGCGACCGGTGCCGGCATGGGTCTATTCACTTCTATTGAACGGATCTCGGCCGAAGGAATAGAGTCCGGTGAATTTGGAATGACTACCGAAGTATAAACAAATATCGATGTTGCAACAAGGAGCATGATGGCTGCCACTACCGAGATCGGGCGGGAATAATCCTGGAAGACCTGGATGAAGCGACGTTCTTTCTGCTCTTTACTGTGGGCGATACGGTCCATGAGTCTGGACTCAAAATCGGAACGCGTCTGACATTTTGGAAGTGAACTGAGCTCTGTTAAAATACCTTCTAAATCCATAAGCTTTTCACGGCATCTCGGGCATACACTCATATGTTCATTTGCTTCTTGTCGCTGTTTCACGTTCAGATTAGCATCGATATAATCAGAAATGATCCTATCAAAACTATAACAATCCATTGATACGCAATACCTCCTGCAATTTATTAAACACCACTTTAAAAATCATCAGTTTCTGAAATGTTCCAAATAATTTATTGTTCCTTTAATTCTTTTAACATTTTTTGTAAGCGTAAACGGCCGCGGTTAATTCGGCTTTTTACGGTTCCGATCGAAATACCAAGGATCTGGCTTATTTCCTCATATGAAAGTTGTTGAACTTCGCGAAGAATGATCACTGTCTTGAATTGATCGGGTAAAGTATCAATTGCCTGTTGGATCTGTTTTTCCCCATAGTTTGATGTGGTTTCCTTTGCGGGATCATAGCTTTCCGAGGGTATCTCATATTCTTTGTCGTCAAATCCCATACTGTGGATGGAAATAACTCTGCGGCGTTTTAAGCGGCGTAATTCCGATTTTGCCAAATTAGCGGCAATGGTAAAGATCCATGTGCTGAATTTTGCGATCTCTCTGTACATGTGCGCACTGGTGTAAAGCTTCATCAGTGTATCTTGAACCACATCTTCAGACTGCTCAAAGGAGTTCAAATATCTGTAGACAAAATTCAGTAAACGATCTTTGTAGCGCTTGACCAATTCTATATAGGCGCGTTCATCACCCTGTTGAAATCGTTTTATTAATTCTTCGTCAGTATATTTTATTTTTTCTCTATCCATATTAAGTCAATATCCCTTCAAGGGTGATCATAAAATTACTTACCGGGTCACAGGCACTTGTCTTAATGCGCCTGTCCGCATTCACGAGCATAGAAACTGCAGAACGCAGTTGAGACATTGTGAAGCGTGATGCAACCATTTTCAATTGGTCCAGTTGTTTTGGTTTGTATGCCCGGACATGTTTTGACAGATCCGGCGATGTGATAAGGCGTTGGTCTTTTAAAAGAATTAATTTCCAGATATATTGATACATGGCAATGATCAGGTATACGTCGCTTACACCATTCTCAAGTAAATTTTTACAAATAGCAACAGCTGCCGATTTATTCCGCTGTCCCATAGCCTCAAGTAATTGATCGATACTATAGGTCTTCGAATATCCGCTTACCTTGCGAATATCTTCAAGTGTAACAGCTTGTTCTTCCGGCAAATATATGTGTACTTTGTTCAGTTCATTGCTCAATTTACCAAGATCCGATCCTACATAGCGGATCAGTTCGTTGATAGCATTAATATCAATACTTCGATTCAACTTTGCCGTGTACTGTCGTATCCACCCCGGGATCTCGTTTTCAAATGGGGAATTGCTCATTAGAGTACTGGCGGTAGACTGGATCCGTTTATAAAACGCATTCCTTCCCTCGATCTCTTCGGCGGTCAGAATAAGCACATTCGAGGGCTCGGGATTTTGCAAGTACCCGTTCATGATCTTTCGTGCCGAGGGAAGTAAACCTTTTACGTTGTTTACGACAGAACATTTTACAGATTGAAATAAGGAAGTACCGAACAAGAGGTTTTGCAATTCTGTGGCATCAAGTTCTGCCGCATTAAAAAAACCGTAATCAAATGATAAACCCTGTTCATTCATGCTTTGGCGGATACTTTGAACTGCCAGGTCGCGTAAATAGTAATCATTTCCATAGAGAAAATAAACGGGCTTGAGCTTCCCGCTCTTTATCATTGTCAATTCGTGTTCATAGTCGCTGAGCCAACTCATATTCTATCCAAAAATAATCGCTAAAAATCCTATAATTAAACAGTAAAATCCGAACATATATAATCTGCCTTTTATTATGGCACGTAAAAGCCATTTAACGGCAAAATATCCGAATAAGAAAGATGTAACTGTTCCGATAATAATTCCGGACCATATAAAACCTTCTGTAGCAAAAGCATCTTTTGCCTTCATGATGGTTGCGCCAAAAATAAGGGGAAGCGCCATCAGGAAGGAAAATTTTGCTACTTTTTCACGTGGCATACCGAGAAACATGCCGGTTGAAACCGTAGATCCTGAACGAGAGATACCGGGAATAATTGCGATAGCTTGTGCAAGTCCCATTAAAAATACGCGCCAACCTTTTAAGTGGCGTTTTTCATTTTGCGCCCATTGGGTAAGAAACAGCATAGTACCGGTTACGATCAAAGCAATACCCACTATCAGGATATTGTCGAACAAGCCATCGATCTGTTCTTCAAAGAGCAATCCAACAATACCGGCAGGGATCATAGAAAGGATAATATAAATACCCATAGTAAAATCTTCATTTTCTTTCATCACTGTGGGGTATTTCCATACTTTCCAAAAATTACCAAAAAACGCAATAAGGATCTTGACAATATCTTTCCAAAAGATTACGGCAACGGACATAAAAGTACCAAAATGCAAGAAAACTTCCAAGGTCACACCCGGTGATTCAATACCAAGCAGGTATTCCGCCAAGGCAAGATGTCCTGACGAGCTGACAGGCAAAAACTCAGTGAGACCCTGAATGATCGCAAGAATAATGATCTTTAAATATTCCACTTTCTTTCCTTTTAAAAAAAACCGAACGGGCGTTTAACGTTCGGTAAATACGCTCGCTAAAGGCCACAGTCCTGCTTTCACACGATTTCAATTGCCTTTAACCAAACGATATACTTATAAATTGTCCTCACATTTATCCTTGGTAAATTTAAAGGCTAAGCCCTTTAAATGCAATTCTTTTTTAGAATTGAGTTGTTTATGGAATATGCTTGTAAGTTAGGAGCGTTATCAAAAATAATTATTGCTACAGGCAAAAAATCATCCTATCTTCATCACGCATCAAGAGTTCCTTCAATGGAGCGCCAACCGAGTAACGCCACGGTGGCAAAATGATGTGGGCCGGCGAGGTCAAAACGTTACCAATCCCCTCCCCCCATATGACTTATTTTGATGCGTGATAAACGATACATTTGGCGCTATTTGATAAAAAGGAATAGAAATGGAAAAAATCTTCTTTACATCTGAGTCCGTTACCGAGGGACATCCCGATAAGATCTGTGATCAGATCTCTGATGCCGTTCTTGATGCCGCATTAAAAGCAGATCCCAATTCACGGGTTGCAATTGAAACCTTTGTAAAAACCGGTTTTGTTATTGTGGGTGGTGAATTGACCACGAAAGCTGAATATATCAATGTACAGAAAATCGCTCGTGATACCTTGATCGCTATTGGTTATGATAACGGAGAAGTTGGATTCAACGGACATAATTGCGGTGTGCTGGAATCTATTTCGGAACAATCGCATGATATCAGTATCGGGATAAACAGTCATCACGGTGCCGGAGAT
Organism: Fidelibacterota bacterium; assembly: GCA_034660515.1. Lineage (GTDB taxonomy): Bacteria > Fidelibacterota > Fidelibacteria > Fidelibacterales > Fidelibacteraceae > M50B103. Next base: position 26,987 of record JAYEJI010000136.1, on the reverse strand, counting down.
CAGGGAATGATGTTCGGCTATGCCTGTGATGAAACCGAAGAATTGATGCCCTTGCCTATTTCCCTGGCACATAAATTAACCCGGCAGCTGGCTAAAGTAAGAAAGAATGGTACTCTGGATTACCTTTTCCCTGATGGCAAAGCGCAGGTCACGGTTGAATATGATGATAATGTTCCCGCCCGTATCGAAGCGATCGTGGTTTCAAATCATCATAAAAAGAGCGTCACGCAGAAAACGATCCATGCGGATATTAAAAAACATGTGATCAATCCGGTTTGTGGAAAATTCATGGATGCGGATACAAAAATCCATATCAATCCTACAGGCGCCTTTACCGAAGGCGGTCCGGTTGCGGATGCCGGGTTGACCGGTAGAAAGATCATCGTGGATACATACGGCGGTTTCGGTCGTCACGGGGGTGGTGCTTTTTCCGGAAAAGATGCAACCAAGGTAGATCGTTCTTCCGCTTATATGATGCGATATATCGCTAAAAATCTAGTAGCTGCCGGTTTGTGTAAACGTTGTGAGATACAGGTGGCTTACGCTATCGGTGAAGCCGATCCGGTCTCCCTGTTCGTCGACACCTTCGGAACGGGGAAACTGCCGAACGAAAAACTGGCAAAGATCATCCGTAAGGAATTTTCCTTGACGCCAAAAGGAATCATTGAACATCTCGACCTGAAAAAACCTATCTATTTATCTACGGCCGCTTACGGACACTTTGGCAGGAATAGCTTTTCTTGGGAAAAGACGGATAAAGCGGAGAAACTGGGAAAATATTTGTAGAACATATTACCTAAAATATATTCTCTATATTAATATATGAGCCACGCTATAGCGTGGCTCTACGATATTCATATTATTGTTTGTCACACGCCATGGCGTGTGACGACAAGATTGTAATGTTTTTGCAGAGACATGCCATGGCATGTCTCTTTTAAATTTGCGATTTTATTTCATCAACACAACTTTCCGGGTTTGTGTTGCATTGTTCACCATCAATTTCACAATATAAACACCACTGGCCATATTTTGTGCATCCCAGGTCAGGCTATGCTCTCCTGCAGACATGGTCGCATTTAACAACTCATCTACGAGTATTCCATTATTATCATAAACAAAGGCTCTGACCTCGTTGACGATTGATAGTTGATAGTTGACGGTAACGCTTGGATTAAATGGATTAGGGTATGCCCTATTCAACTTAAAACTGGCCGCCTGAATCTCAGACTCAACCTCAATCTCAATACCCGGGTGTTTTTCTTCCACTCCGCCGTACGTCACATCAGCAAGATCATAAACATGTACACCGGGCAGGACCTGTGTGTCCGTAAAATTATAAGAATGTTGTTCTGTCGTTGTTCCAGCGCCGGCAACATGTCCGATCACCTCGTCATCACGATAGATCAAAAAGTGATCATTCTCGGTCTCTGTTGCCGTTTCCCAGGATAATTTTACACCTTTTGCAGACATTTCGGCGATAAACGAGGTCAATTCTATCGGGGTCGGCACTTCATTGACTGTAACGGTCGCACCGCTAAAGCCCGTACAAATATCACCACTGCCTGTTTCATCACTGATTGAGACCTCATTTAATGAAAAAGTGTATTCCCCTGAAGAAGACGGCGCTTGAAATTTAACTGAAACTACCGTCCCAGAACTACCCTCAAAAGCGGTTGTTGGTATCTTATAAGACATAAGTCTGACCTCTGTACTGGTCGGTTCTCCTTTGTCCAATGTATGACCATCTTCTCTTGCTGATGCAACTGCTTCATCCATGTCTGTAAAGCTGCTGGGATATGAAATATCACATTGATAACCGTAAAAAGTATCATCATTATCAATATTTATCTCGACCCAAAATGTAGCTCCGGCATTTACAGATGTTGCAACCACATTCATCGTGTTGGCCGAAAATAATAGTGACATTGACAGAACGGGGATTAACAGTAATTTCATTATGCGTTTCATTTTATACTCCATTCCTTATTTTATAAATAACATTTTCCGGTGATCAACATATCGTTCATCCGTTGAATTTGCCACAATGCGGTAAATGTACATGCCCGAAGGTAATATCCGTCCTTGATTATTTCTGCCGTTCCAGACCAAACAATAGCTTTTTGCCGGTTGTTCGCTGTCTGTCAGTGTTCGGACACATCGTCCTTTTATATTATAGATTCTGATACTGACATCCGACATAACCGGAATATCATATGCAATGGTCGTCGAGGGATTGAAGGGATTGGGATATGGCGGATACAGGGCGAATGTTTCAGGGATCTGCCTAATAGAAACTTCTATTATTTGAATTTCCAGATCATCCGAAACGATATTGTCACCGTCATTCAGGGTAATGGTGATCGTTTCGCTGATCGTTATGTTTTCATTGATATACAGCTCCACAAAACCGGCGGATTGATAAACATCATATAAAATATTCGTTGCCGCGATACTGACCACAACTGATGTATCGGGCGTATCGATATCCTCGAACAAATCTGCAAAATGGATAGTATCTCGTGTTTCGGCGGCAAAGCTTCTGGCCGTGTTTATCAGCTCGGTAAAAACAGGCGTGTCGTTTACAGGATCGACCGTGATTTGCCAAATTACCTGTGCCGAATCTATTCCGTCAGATGCCTGAAGTACAATACTGTCCTTACCAAACCAATTCGCATCGGCTGTCAGATATAGCGTACTGTCGATATATCCATAATGAAAGACATCGGGAACCATAACATCAATGACCATATCCCCGGGTACATTATCCGGATCTTCAACAAAGTTAAGCAACTCTGATACACGCACCTTCAGACTGTCATCTTCATTGAAAGATGTATCCGGTAATGAAATCCAAACAGGGGGGTCATTGACAGAAAAAACAGTATAAGTAAAATCTGAACTGTCACATAATTCGCCATCCGATATGATCGCTGTTATTTCCTTCATGCCAAACCAATCCGGTTCAGGCGCAATCATTAAATTATGTCCAAATACTTCATATTCACAGGGATCAAAGCCCCGAAATGTCCAAACCAGTGAATCATAATCCGTATTGGGGTCGGAAACAAGTGAGCTGATATTAAACAACGTGTCGCTATCTTCATGTATTCGTATATCGGGGAAATTTCCCATTTGGGGGGCAGAATTTTCCACTGTCGCGATACCATCTTCATATGAGCTCATGATATTTTCCGAAGCAGCATTGGCAATAATGACATCACTCAAAGTGAAATCGTAATTACCTGTGTCGGAGGGTGCTGCAAATTCCAAAAGGACGACAGCACTATCTTCACCATCGAAGGTGGTTTGAGAAAACGAATATGAGAATAAACCAATGACATTCCCATCTTTTTCAGTTGCAGAGATCGTATGATCTCCCGCTCTTTCGGTCAATTCAACATTTCCAAGATACATAAAATCGGCCGGGTAGCTAAGGTCACATTGAAATCCCACAAAATCTTCATGGTTTTCAATACTTATTTCAAGCCAGGCAGTATCATTTCTTATAAATTCCGATGTGTCCACTCTCATGATATTAGGGATGAACGACGAAGCACTCAAGACAATATCTTTTGGATTTTCATCGGGATCATTACTGCGGATGCGCATGGTAGAATTATGGCTTTGCTTAATATCATTATGGAAATTAACCGCAACGGCCTGCTGTGCTCCGGGAGCAATAATGAACGGCAAACTTTGTGCTGATGAAAAATGTTCATCATAAAAAATGAGATGCGTAACTTCCAAGGTGTCCGAACCGGAATTCGAGATCGTACAATTCACCGTAGCCGTATCAAAGATTGATACATTCTCAAAGTTTAATGTTCCGGGCGACACTCCGATATCGGGTGCTGCGATCTCCAATGTTGCGTTATAGTGATCACTGATAATGTTCGTTGAATTTGAATCCGCAATGACCGGATCAACAAAAGTGACATTATAATAGCCACCCGGTCCGTCCACATTCAGATCAAAGCTCAACACTTCGCCCGAAGTCCCGCTAAATGAGTCGTTAGAGACCGAATAAGCCATGATGCGGATATTTCCGTTCGCCAGTGTGCTGGCCGAAACGGCATGATCGGTCCTGCGGCTACTCAATGCCGCCGATCCGGGCACCAGGGTCATGACATCCGGCACATCAAGATCAAAGGAAAATGCAACGAACTCTTCCATGTTCGAGATATCGATGTGAGCCGTGACCGTGTGTCCGCTACGCGCGAACATGTTTGAGATATTCAATTCATTGGCCGCATAAGCGATCGATGTGACCGCCACATTTAAGCTCGCCTCATCGGGATCATCCGAGAGAATATTTATGTTCTCGGAATAACTGCCTTTAACATCGGAATAAAAACGTACTGTAACCGATCCTGTACTGCCGGGACTTAGCGTAAATGCCGTTGATCCCATCACTTCAAAATCAGCATGTGAACTGAGGATATTCGTGACCGACAGATCGGTATTTCCGTCATTCTGGATGGTAAAATTTCTGTCCAGTGAATCCAGCAAAGGCACCCTGCCATATGCAATGGAATCCGGAGAAATATAAATATCCGGGGCTTCTATTGTGACAGACCCGTTGCTTGATCCCGTCGCGATATTCTGTGAATTCTTGTCCGAGATCGCAACATCTTCAAGAGTCAGGGCATAAGTTCCTGGCGAAGTTCCCAAAATTAGCCTAAAGGAGCAGATCTCCCCGCTTGTCCCGGAATATTCCGTCAGAGACATGGAATAGGAAAAGAGGGTCAGGGTATTCGTTTCATCGATATCCTCCATGATCACGTGATCGTCTTCCCTACCGGAAAGTGTTGCGGAATTCTCAACGAATTCAACATCATCCGGCAAAAGGATATCACACTGAAATCCCGTTACCGTATCTTGGTTCGTGATACTCAGGGACACCGTGACAGTATCGTTCGCCGGCCCGGAAACAGCATTTAATGACATGGTGTTCTGGGCATGGACAAGAGAGAGAATAGCTATTGCGAAGAATAGTATCTTTTTCATTGTTTACCCCTATTTCATCAGGATCATTTTCTTGCTGTCCGTAAATTCACCTGCTACAATTTTATATATATACACTCCGCTCGCCAGTCCATGACCTGTATTATCCAGGCCATCCCAATGATAGCTGTAATAACCGGCCCGTTGACCTTTTTGACTTTGCTCATAGACTTTTTGTCCAAGAATATTGTAGATCGATAAGTTCACGTCGCTCATTTTTGGCAGTTGATAAGAAAGCGTTGTGCTGGCATTGAAAGGATTCGGATAGTTCTGGTTCAAGGCAAATTCAGTCGGTATCACAATATCTGTATACACGCCAAAGTTGCTAAAAACCAATCTGCCGGCATGATCGGCAACGATCAGTTCATTGAAAGTCAGATCTTCTGTATTTGTAAGTGTTAAAATCGCATGATCGCCCTCGGGGATCACCTGTCCACTCAAACTGTAAACAAGAACAAGTAATTCGTCTTCGCTGATCTTTGCTGTAGCGACTTCCATGGGATATTCCGAACTGATCTTCAATTCGTCAATATCACCATTGACAATGAATTGATATCCGCCCAAAGCACCATTGGAAGACGTATAGATCTTGTTATCTTTAAGATAAAATACCGTTTCAGTGGCATCTGTAAATGCGGCCTTGCCCATACCGGGATTCAGGATAACATTGACCACGCCAATGATATCCAAAACATTGATATTCCCATCGCCGTTTATATCTGCGGCATCAAAGAGGAATGGATTTGGCTCACCTTCAAGGATATAATTGACCATTGTAATCACATCAAGCACATTGACATTCAGGTCGCCATTGGCATCACCGTTGGGTGCTGACAGAACGGTTGCAGTTACCTTTTTAGAGTAATCGCCTTCCGACATATCAGTCTGAACTTGTGTAAAAAGATAACAATACGTGCTGTCCGGGATTACATCGTAGTCTGTGTATAGAGTATCGATTATCAGCTCATCATTAAGTAAAGTTGTATCAGACCAGGTGCTGTCTGTCATAGCTTCATATCTGTAGGCATTGTATCCCAGAGTTTTATTCTTGGCTGATTTTGCCCACTCAAGATCAACCTTGCCGATACCCGCTTCGGCGGTGAATTGCACGCCTGCGGCAGATGCGGCTTGGATCACAAATTCAAAGCGGGAATCTTCGATCGGAATCTCAAAATGTTCGGGGTCCTCTGCCACCGTGACACGCACACGCTGAATACCATCACCGGTTTCATCATCTACATCAAAATAAGCTGTCCAAACAGTAGAATCAGAAGACCACGAGACACTGTCATTAACAATACGCTGGGTATAGGGCTCTCTTACTCCAAAAGTTAAAAAAGGAGTAATTGTCGTATCCATCGAGCGGTTGAAATAAACATCAAATTTGAGCGTCTCCGATCCAATAAAACCCAGTCCGTTTAGGTCATCATAGGGATTATCATATTTGTTGATCAAGACATCGTTGACCTCGACTTTCCATATACATCCGTGGGCAGAATCTGACGGTTGTGATAGTGGTGTATCGTAATCAATCAGAGGAAGATCAGAATCATCCCAAAAATCAAATATGATATCATCAATATGGTTGGAGGCTAAAGCGCCCCAGTATTGTGATGTTACATGAATGATATCGTTGCTGCCATTGGACTGAAGAGCAAATGCATTATCGTCAAAGGTCAGGAAGTTATTACCTTCGCTTGACCAATCATTATTGGTGATAAAGATAGGGGCTCCATAGGGATTTGTATACGCTGGGATACCCATAATTTTTGAAAAATTATTATAACTTAAGAGGTTCATTTCTCCCATCATATGCAAACCAATATTACTTAAACATATTTTACAGTTAGAGATATTGTTTCTTTTCAGATAAATCTGACTATAATCCGTTGGATAGATCAAATTCCCAAATTGCGAATTTCTGATAACACAATTTTCCAGTCGCAAATACACCTTTGAGAACATCGGATATTGACCGTTAGACTGGAGGAACTCATTAAAATTGCAATAATAAAAATTCATATATCCGCTTTGGCCCGAGCCCCAGATATCAGATTTTCCAAAATTTTCAGTTATGTTGTTAAAATCCACGTTATGAAAATTTGCAACACCATCTTCCAAGATTACAATACTTTTAGGTCCTGAAATTGTTATCATACTGTCTTGAGTCCCCAATGCGTCCAATTGACCTCTGACAGTAATCTTTTCGTCCAATTCAATTTCTGTTCCGGCGAGAACTGTAAGTTGACCAGCAGCTCCCACTCTAAAACTGTTGTTGACGATCCATAATTTATCGGGTGTTAAAATAAGTGTGGTATCCATTACACCCGATAATTCTTCACCATTCGTTGTTGGAATAATGATTTCCTGTTCAATTGTCGAATATTCTGTATCACCAATCTCACATTCAAAAACAACATCCCGGTTGTTGGCGATATCCGCTGCGATCACGATAGTAAAGGGATCCGGTTCGCCTGTCAATTGAGCATAGGCGGAAATATCACCGATATAACTTGTACTGTCGGTAATCGTGGCAATACTTTCATCTTCAAATTCACCGAAACGTAATTTTGACCATACACTGTCCGCTTTACCGCCGGCATTCTTAACAGTTAAATAGATTTCAATGGTTTCTCCCGCATCGGCAATACCATCGCCATCACAACCCGGGAGAGTATCTATTAGGGTATATTCTAAATAGCACAGATCAGGTTGCAATACATAACCTAAGGCATTTTCAATATCCAGAATTCCATTATTCGCACTCTGGATCAATCTGGCAAAAATCTGTTCTGTAGATTGGGATGCATTATATGTCTTCATCAATGCGACTGTGCCCGATACAATCGGAGTCGCCATGGAGGTACCGCTTAAGTCACGGTAATTCCCGTTGGGAAAAGTACTGTAAATATCCGTACCCGGTGCCCTGACCTCGTAATTATGATTATAAGCATTACCTACATCCACCGGACCGGAGGGATCATAATTTGAAAAAGCTGCAAGACCGCCGGTTTCCGTGCTTGCTTCAACTCCAAGAACAAAACCATAACATGCAGGATACATTGGTGCATAAGGCGGATATGGGGGAAATGGTGGGTCAACTTTATAACCATCATTTCCGGCTGCTGCAATTAGTACTGCATAAGCATAAGCATTTTCACAAGCTGTTTTAACTGTGTAAGATTCTCCATAGGAACCCAAACTCATATTGATCACAGTGGCACCATTTTGAGCGGCATAATCAATGCCGGCCGCCAGATCGCTGGAGCTTCCGCTTCCCGAGCTTTGCAGAATCTTGATCGGCATGATCTTTGCATTCCAAGCGATACCAGCAACACCAACTGCATTATTTGTTTCAGCGGCGGCAATGCCGGCCACGTGCGTTCCGTGGGAGTTGTCATCATTCGGATCGTTGTCGTCATTAATAAAATCCCAGCCGCGGATATCATCAATATAGCCGTTGCCGTCATCATCCACGCCTTCGATTCCATCTAATTCATCGCGGTTGATCCATATTTTGCTGTCCAGATCAGGATGATCCCAGTCGACCCCGGTATCGATAATGGAGATCACTTGATTGGTGTCGGCCGTCGTGCTATCCCAAGCCGCCGGCGCGTTCACGGCATCGATATGCCATTGGTCTCCGCTCGCATAAAAGGGGTCGTCCGGTGCGATCATCATGTAAACATAATAATCCGGTTCTGCATATTCTACCGAGGGATCATTTGCAATTTCTTCGGATAATTCTTTCGGATCTTTATTCGCATCGTATTTGATACGGTAGATCTTGTCCATGTTTTTTAATTCATGTTCTTTTCCCGAAGGGTCGGTAAAAATTCGTTTACCAAAGACCGGTTGTGCGTTAACGAATACTTTTTCTACAGACTTGACCGAGTAGTTGCCTATCAGTCTGTCTACAGAAACAATACCCGTCTGTGAGGCGGTCTTGGCCAGCGAGTTGCTTACCTGTGCTTCGTCATGAAATTTCACCAGGATGGTATTTGGATCGTACTCAGGATTGTAGGGATCCAAATTGAATGATGTTGGCTTGGCTGCAATAAGTATAGATGTAAAAAGAAGTGTTAAGCCAAAAAAATAAACGATACGTTTCATGGTTAATCTCCTTAAGAAATTTATAAATTCTTTAACAAGGAATAGACAAGTCAAATATCAATTATTACGGGAATAAGTAAAATCCCTTATCTTTATAAGTCCTTTTCCTTAAGATGCTTCATAGTTATTTTCTTAGTGTTTGACTGAAAAATGTAATATAACATTTACATATAAACAAGATGTATTTTACTTATTATAACATTAATAAATAACTAGTAATGATCGGAAATTTCTGGTTGGAAGTCTGAATTTGTTTTGCCTATTCCCCGGATCTTTATTCTTGGTTTCTCCGCCGGTTGATGCTTACCTTTGGCTTGAATTCCGGCTCCTTTTCTGTTGTTAAAATCAAATATATTTGATATTTTTACTAATTAAAATTGGAACACCCATGAAAAAAATAGATTATTTTATTTCTGACGACGGCGCAAAAATTGCATTTTATTGCTGGTTACCCGAAGAAGAGCCCATTGCCGTCGTACAAATCGCGCATGGTATGATGGAATATGCGGAACGCTATGAAGATTTTGCTAAATTTTTGAATAAAAACCGTATTGTGGTATATGCAAACGACCATCGCGGGCACGGAAAAACTGCAGGTTCAATTGAAAATCTTGGGCATCTGGCTGATGATAATGGGTGGATCAAGGTTGTAGCGGATCTGCGCATGATGACCAAAATTATTCGTCAGGATTATCCTAAATTGCCAGTGATTCTTTTCGGTCACAGTGCCGGCTCATTTCTTGCACGTACTTACATTACACTTTATGATGACATTAACGGGGTCATTATTTCAGGCACTGCGGCATATCCAAAATATGTGATATTCGCAGGACGTTTATTGGCTTTTTTCCAGGGATTGTTTAAGGACAAAAGATCTTTTTCCCCGTTTTTTGACAATATGAGTTTTAATTCATTCAGAAAGCATTTCAATGAAAGCAAATCGGCCTGGTTATGTCGAGATCAAGATGTAGTAAAACAATATGAAAATGATCCATATTGCGGTTTTGTTTGTACTTTGGGCTATTATAAGGATATGTTTTACGGACTAAATTACATTTCCCAAAAAACACATAATCAATGGATACGCTTTACTCTTCCCGTTTATATTGTGTCGGGTTCTGAAGATTGTCTCGGTGAATTCGGCAAAGGTCCTCAGCGCTTGGGTCAGATGTACCGGAAGCGCCAACTTGAAGAAGTTACGGTCAATATCTTTGAAGGTGCACGTCATGAGATCCTAAATGAGACCAATAAGCAGGAAGTCTATGAGGATCTTTTGGAGTGGATAACTTATCATATTTAATCAAGATACAAGAGACAAGCATGCTCTACGAAGCTTTAGCGAAGTAGAGAAGCAAGTCCCTGAACAATGAATATCGAACATTCGAGCAATCGAACAATCGAAGTAAGTCTCAAAGATAGAATTAAAGAAGTGACCTATATACCATAAACCTTTATACCGAAGATATAAAGATGCGATTCTTGTCCATCCGAAGTTTTCTTGACCAGCGTAGCCTTCTTGTCATCCGTAGCCTTGGCGTAGGATGAGGCGTAGGATGAGGCGAAGTTGGTAGCGAAGGAGGAAATCGTGTTTCCGAAATATAATTGATTAAGCAGGTAGCTATTATGTCCAAGTACATCCTCACATTCGATCTGGGAACATCCAGCGAGCGAGCTATTGTTTTTGACAAAGATTTTCAGATCCTTGGTATGCAGCAAGCTGAATTCCCTCAATTTTATCCCCAACCTGATCGTGTAGAGCAAAATCCTATGGATATCTGGAATACACAAGTTGATGTTACCCGAAAATTATTCAAGAAACTTGAGCTTTCGCCTGATGATATTGCCGGGATTGCTATTGCCAATCAGCGGGAAACCACCATTGTTTGGGATCGCCATACGGGCGAACCGGTTTATTCAGCCATTGTTTGGCAGGATAAACGCACTGCGGATTTCTGTGATAAACTGAAGCGGGATGGTTGGGCCGACAAGTTTCAAGAAAAGACCGGTCTGATCATAGATGCTTATTTTTCGGCAACGAAAATTCACTGGATATTAGAAAATATAGATGGTGTGCGCGATCTTGCAGAAAAAGGTAATCTGCTTTTTGGAACTGTTGATACCTGGATCATTTGGAAATTGACCGTAGGAAAACTGCATATTACTGATGTATCAAATGCTTCCCGTACCATGCTTTTCAATATTCACACCCTGGAATGGGATAAAGAGTTATTGGAGCTTTTTAATATCCCCGAAAGCATGCTGCCGGAAGTAAGAAGTTCTTCTGAGATATATGGAGAAACTGCTCCCGATTTGTTCAATGGTATTTCTATTCCCATTTGTGGGATCGCCGGAGACCAGCAGGCGGCCCTGTTTGGCCAGGGATGTTTTGAACCCGGCACTGCCAAAAATACTTACGGAACCGGTTGTTTTATGTTGATGAACACCGGCGAAGAAGCTGTAAAATCAGAAAATGGTTTGTTAACGACTATTGCCTGGGGGTTGGACAATAAAATCACTTATGCTCTTGAAGGCTCGGTCTTTATTGCCGGAGCGGCTATTCAGTGGTTGAGAGATAATCTTAAGATCATTGAAACAGTAGCCGATTCGGAAACTGCTGCTGCAAAACTTAAAGATAATGATGGTGTCTATTTTGTGCCGGCTTTCAGTGGACTGGGGGCTCCTTATTGGGACATGAATGTACGGGGGGTTCTATGTGGATTAACTCAGGGCTCTACTGCTAATCATATTATCCGGGCCGCACTGGAATCTATAGCTTATCAAAATAAAGATGTACTAAGCGCTATGGAACGTGATTCGGGCGTTAAGCTCGCTGCTTTAAATGTTGATGGTGGTGCTACCACTAATAATCTGCTTATGCAGTTCCAGGCGGATATTCTTCCCTGCCCCGTCTGTCGCGCTCCTCAACTTGAATCTACCGCTCTTGGGGCCGCCATGCTGGCAGGCCTTGCTTGTAAATTTTGGACCATGAAGGAAATCGGTAATAGCAAGAAGGGATCTGCTTGCTTTGAGCCGAAGATGGAAGAAAATTCACGAAATAATTATTATGCAGGGTGGCTGAAGGCCATTGCGCAAGCGCAATCAATTGACGATTGACAAAGGACAGTTGACAATTTAATTAAGAATTAATAATGAACAATTAACAATATGATGAACTCTAAAAATGACTGTTTGCCGAGATACCATTTACGACTATTTACTGTTCCCTGAATTTAGGGGCGCATCGCAACGACGCCCTCCTTCGTTAAAACTACGGCAGACAGGCGTAAAGAAAATCTGACGAATGAGGGTTAAAAAGTTTCTGGGTTGAGCGATAGCGATGCCTTTCAGGAACTTTACCGAACGAGGAGAATTTTTAGCCAAAGGAGGAAAACGGTTGCCTGCCCTGCCGTAGGCCCACTACGCCGACCTGTCCTTCATAGCACAGAGTGCAAAGTAGGAAGTAGCTTCGGTTACGTAGGCTGTGCTTCAGCGAAGGCTGGTAACCTTCTTGTCGTCCGTAGCTTTCTTGACCTCCATAGCTTTAGCGAAGGAGGTAGCGTAGGATGAGGCGAAGCGGGGATTTTCTTTTGCTTCTCCCAGGGGGATGCTCTTGGCATTTTCTTTAGGTCAAGCAAAGAAAAGAAGGGAAGTTCTTGTGCCTGTACAATCCATTTCGTGGTTGTATATTTTGAAAGAAATTTGATATATTTTATCCATATGAAAAAGAGACGCAAGATCTTGCGTCTACAATTAAAAATCAAAGGGTAAAAAATGCATAAATATTTAGGTGTAATCTTGTCGATTATTTTGATCGTAGCGTGTTCCGACCAAGGTGAATCTGAACTGGAACGGGCAAAACTGTTGATGGCCGGAGACAGCTTAACAACCCCCGATACTGCTCAGGCAATCACTCATTTTCAGTCTGCGGCAGAAGGAGGCAACCCGGAAGCCCAGTATTATTTAGGGTATTATTATCACAAGGGAATTGGTATGAAAAAAAATGCTGCTCAATCTTTGAGTTGGTATAAAAAGTCTGCGGTCGCGGGATTCCCTCAAGCTCAAAATAAGATGGGAATGATCTATTACACAGGGAAAGTTGTAGAAAAAGAATATGCCGAAGCATTAAAGTGGTTTACCTTAAGTGCCAAGCAAGATTTTGATCAAGCCCAATATATGTTAGGAAAAATATATAGCGCCGGACGGGGAGTAGAGCCCGATACCGCGAAGGCCATAAAATGGCTGAAAAAAAGTGTGTCCGGCGAACATCCTTATCCGCAATTTCTTCTGGGTAAATTACTTTATGAAACCGCGGAAACTCCTGAAGAATTTGAAGTTGCCTATCACTGGGTTAAGACCAGTGCCGACCAGGGTGTGGGGCATGCGAAAGAGTTGCTTGATGTGATGGATAGTGAAAAATCGAAAACAAAACATTAATAATTGTATCAAAACAACCATATGCAAAGTGGCTAGCAATGTCTAGCCACTTTGCGATATTACCATAATATAATTGTAGAGACGCAGCATGCTGCGTCTCTACAGTATTCTATTTGTACCAATCGTCGAAAAATGAAGTCTCATTTTTTGACATCATCCGATTTTACAGTCTATATATCTCTTTATACTTCTTCTCAAGATAATTCATGAATGGATCCGCACTCAAAGCCTCACCCGATATGACCTTGATCAGATCTTCCGGATCATAAAAACGTCCGTGTTTGTGAACATTTTCGTTCAGCCAAACTTTGAGAGGTGCAAATTCACCCTTGCTCACTTTTTCCCAAAGGTCCGGAATTTCTTTTTCGGCTTGTTCCATGATCTGTGCGCCGTAAAGGTTTCCCATGGCATAGGATGGAAAGTATCCGAATCCGCCAAATGCCCAATGAACATCTTGCATCACGCCTTCTGAATCATCTTTTGGGGTGATCCCAAAATATTCTTTCATCTTTTCATTCCACAAGGCAGGAATATCATTAACCTTTACATCGCCGTTAATGATCATGCTCTCAATATCAAAACGCAACATTATATGTAATGAATAGTAAACCTCATCCGATTCAACACGGATCATTAAAGGTTTGACAACATTGATCATACGATACCAGTCGTCTAATTCAACATCATTTAATTGGGGATAATGTGTTTTTAGGATGGGTAAGGCGTAATTCCAAAATTCTTTGCTTCGACCAATGGGGTTTTCCCAAAGTCGGGATTGACTTTCATGAATGCCGAAGGATGCGGCTTGTCCCAAAGGATCGCCAAAATGATCTTTATCCAAACCCTGCTCATAGATCGCATGACCACCTTCATGTATGGTTGAAAATAAACCTGAAAGCAACATTTTATCATTAAGACGAGTTGTGATCCGCACATCGTCGGGATGAAAGCCAATGGTGAATGGATGGGCCGAAATATCCTGACGGGCATGTTTCATATTTAAGCCAATAGCTTCTGCTATTTTCATACCGAATCTCCATTGCTCATCCGTATTAAATGATTGTTGTAATATGGAATCATCGATCTGCTTTGCGGCATTGATCTTTTTGACTAATTTCACCAGGCGTTCTTTTAATCCGCTAAAAAGTACCGAAACGCTATCTGTTGTCATGCCCGGTTCAAATTCATCCAACAGGGCATCATAAGGTTTCTCTTTATACCCCAGATATTCGGCTTCTTGTTTTTTTAGCTTGATCATTTTTTCAAGGTAGGGCGCATAAGCTGAGAAGTCTTTTTCTTTTCTTGCTTTGATCCAGGCTTGCTGGGTGGCTGATGCGTGCATGGACATTTCTTCTACAAATTCATCGGGAAGTGCAACTTGTTTTTTTAGATCTTTCCAAACCAATTTCACTAATCGTTTTTCTTCATCACTCAGTGTGATATTCACAATTTCGCCATTATTGTAATCTATGTGGCGTGACAGTTCATCTTTAAGTTTTTGCCCTGTTGCCATTTGATGCTGCATGAGACTTAAGTAGGCAAGAACTTCGGCGCGGTATGTGCCCCCACCTTCAGGCATATATGTTTCCTGGTCCCAATGTAAGACTGATGCTGCTGATTCCAGTTTCTTAATATCGAGAAGAATGTTTTTTAGGCTTTTCATGGACTCTCCTTTAATAACAGGTTTGATTACCGAAAAGGTAGGAAATTTTTAATTCAAAAACATCTATTAAATGTTGGAATGATACTTCATTTTTCATGTTTTCATTTTTTATCATTTGTCACAATACAAACCTATTGTTGATTGTTTTATTAATTTTCTCTCAATTATTCAAAGTTTAACCATCAAACTTCATTTTTTATTGATACTTTGTTGGATAAATAATATATTCTCTGGCTTTATAAATGACTAAGGAGAAATAAATGTCGATACTCGAATCCATCAAGCATTGCGTTGTGCAAGGCCACATTGATGCAACATCAAAATTCCCTAAAGATATGGAAGGACAAGTCGGTGTCCGGGAACTGACCGAACAAGCTATCGCAGAAGGTGTAGCCGTTGAAAATATTTTAACCCAGGGGCTTATTCCGGCTATGGGTATTGTGGGTCAACGCTATGAAAAGAATGAGATCTTTGTTCCTGAAATGCTTTTCTCGGCAAAAGCAATGAAATCCGGTCTTGAATTGATCAAGCCTTTTTTACTTGAAGGATCAGACCTGATCCTGGGCAAAGTGATCGTGGGTACGGTTCAAGGCGACTTGCATGATATTGGAAAGAATCTGGTTTGCATGATGTTAGAAGGTGCCGGATTCGAAATTGAAGATCTTGGTATAAATATTCCGGCAGCCAAATTTCTGGAAGCCGCAAAAAATAATCCCGAAGCCATTATTGGAATGTCGGCATTATTAACGGTCACTATGAAAAACATGAAAGGTGTGATCGAACTTTTACGTTCCAACGAACTTGATAATAAAGTATTTATCGGTGGTGCACCCGTTACCCCCGGATTTGCTGAAGAGATCGGGGCTGAAGGTTATGCCAAAAATGCCAATCAAGCCGTACAGGAAGCAAAACGCCTCCTTGGCGTAACTGCTTAAGGAGTCAGATATGTTCTCGCATTTAAGAAAACCAAATTTCGAGCATTTCCAACAAACACTTTTCAATAAAACAAATGATTATATTCCTTTGATCGAACTGGGTATCCATCCCGATATGCGTAAAGCTATTCTCGGTAAATCTGCCGATACGGTAAAAGAAGAGATCGCTTTTATGCGTAGTATGGGTTATGATTTTATCAAGGTCCAGCCGGGCATTAATATTGATACGAACCGTTCCGTAGCAAAGAATGCCAATGTTGCTGCCGATCGCTCCTGGTCTTCGGAACATGATGGTGTTGTGGAAGACTGGAAATCATTTGAAAAATATTCCTGGGTAAAGAAAGAAGAACTTGAATACTCCCGACTCGAAGAAGCGGGGAAATTGATCCCGGATGATATGGGGATCATCGGTCAATATGGTGATATTTATACCACTGTCTGGGAAATGATGGGATTTGAAAATTTTTCTATGAAAATGTACGAGGATCCCGAACTTATCTCTGCTATGTTCAAAAAGATCGGTGATCTGGTGTTGAGCATGTTCGAGACGATGGCCAGTATGGATTTTGTGAAAGTGCTCTGGTACAGCGATGATCTTGCTTATTCTTCCGGGCTTATGGTCAATCCGGATTTTTATCGTGAACACCTCTTCCCCTACCTGAAACGTATCGGGGAGCTTGCCAGAAAACGCAATATTCCTTTTATATATCACTCTGATGGCGTGCTTTACGACGTGATGCCGGATCTTATTGAAGATATTGGCATTAACAGCCTGCATCCCGTGGAGCCTCTTTCCATGGACATGGCAGAATTGAAAGACCGTGTCGGTGATAAATTATGTCTCTGTGGTGGTATTGATGTAGACCAGCTTTGTCGCGCCACTCCGGATGAAATACGTATTTTAACGCGCAAATTTATTGATATTGCCAAAGGCAAGGGTGGCTGGTGCGCGGGTTCTTCGAATTCAATTCCCGAATATGTGAAACCGGAAAACTATCTTGCCATGATCGAAACGGTGTTAAAAGAAGGCAGCTGGTAACGGATATCTTTTGTTGTCATCTCGGTCGAAGTTATCCGAAGTATTAGCGAAGAATGACGAAGCGGAGAGATCTTAAATTACTTAAAACAAATTGATTGTTTGAGATTTCTCCACTACATTCATCCGTCAACCAATGGATTCATTCCGGTCGAAATGACATTATAAATAGTAGTGATCGTTATGATCAAAAAAATACATGCCAAATCGATTTTATCTTCTCTTCGGAACAAGGGGTTTGATCCTTTCGGTATAGCTTATAACATGAATATTTATCGTGGGTGTCAACATCAATGTATTTATTGCGATTCGCGTAGTAATTGCTATCAAATTGAAGATTTTGCGGATATTCTCATTAAAGACAATGCAATAGAATTGTTAAAGAACGAGCTTTCCGCCAAGCGAAAAAAAATGACCGTTGGCACGGGAAGTATGAATGATCCTTATATGCCCATTGAGAAAGAGCTTGGGTTGACCCGGCAAGCATTGGAATTGATCTATCGTTACCAATTCCCGGTTCATATTATTACCAAGAGCAATATGGTCGTCCGGGATATTGACATATTGAGAAATATTTCGAAAGTTTATGCTGCCGTATCATTCACGATCACAAGCAATGATGATGATCTTTCCCGTAAGATCGAACCCGGCGCCCCCGTATCCTCTGAGCGATTTGAAGCCATGAAGATATTGTCAGCTGCGGGGTTATATACCGGAATTATTATCTCCCCTGTCCTGCCTTGGATCACAGATTCAGTAGAAAATCTATCAGAACTCTTACATCATGCACACCAAGTCGGTGCAAAATATGCCCTGTCTTGGCCGGGACTTACACAGCGCCATGGGCAAAGGGAGTGGTTCTACGATCAACTGGATGAACATTTTCCAGGAATAAAGGGGAAATATATCGATCGTTTTGGGAACACTTATGAGTGTGATTCTCCCAATGCCGAAGCAATCAATAAAAGCTATTATCAGATATGCAGTAAATTGCGACTGGCAACGCAGATGAATTTTTATAAGCCGGTTGATCCGCAGATATCACTTTTTTAGTTTAGAAATTTAGGAATTTGTCATCCTGACCCCGATGGGTCGGGGGAAGGACCTATTCACATCAGGGAAATTAATTACATGTGAAAAACCCGGCATCAGCCGGGTTACAATATTTCCAGTCACTAGTTTCTAGTTATAATTTTTCAGCGATCGCCTCGGCAACTTCCAGTGAAGTATTACTGCCGCCCATATCATAGGTGCGAATTTTGCCTTCGATAATAATTTCGGAAACTGCTTTTTCAAGCTTTTCGGCCATTTCTTTTTCACCTAACCAATCTAACATCATCTTGGTTGTCAAGATCATGGCAATTGGATTAACTTTGTATAAGCCATAGTATTTTGGTGCTGATCCATGAGTAGGTTCAAATACGGCAATTTTATCACCAATATTGGCTGAACAGGCGAAACCCAATCCACCAATCAGTTGTGCAGAAAGATCAGATAAAATATCGCCGAACATGTTTTCAGCAACAATAACTTCGTAATTACCGGGGTCTTTCACGAGCCACATGCATTGTGCATCAATGTTGGTTTCCCAAAGCTCAATATCGGGATAATTTTTTGCAACTTCGCGGGCTGTACGAATCATCAAGCCACCTGTTTCGCGAAGTACATTGGGTTTATCGCAGACCGTGACAGCTTTTTTGCCATATTTTTTTGCAAATTCAAATGCGTTGGTCACAATGCGTTTACATCCCTGGCGTGTCATGACGCGAGTTGACAGTGCAATGTTTTCCAATCCGGCATCTTTGAATTTTTTCATCTTGGGATGATTCTTGTCCAAAACATCATAAACATCTTGAGGAAGTGGATGAAATTCAATTCCGCCATACATGCCTTCGGTATTTTCGCGGAAGATCGTGATATCGATCTCATCTTTGTAATTCAAGGGATTCCCGGCATATGCTTTACAGGGGCGCATATTGGTGTGCAGATCAAACAATTGACGTAAACGAACAATGGGGCTGAAATATACATGTCCCTTACCTTGCATTTCCGGAAGCAATTCTTTTTCCGCTTCTTCTTTTGGTTTGGATGTGATCGCACCAAAAAGTGCGCAATCCACGGTTTTTAACATATCGATCGTGCGTTTTGGAAGAGCATCGCCTTCCGTTTTCCAGAATTCCCAGCCGATATCGCCATGAACGAATTCGGCATTCAGGCCTAATTTGTCAAGAACGATCTTTGCGGCTTCCATCACTTCGTTGCCGACACCGTCACCCGGCATCCATCCAATGCGGTATTTCGCCATTTTACCACTCCTTAAATTACCCGTTAATGTAAAACGTGCCACCCCGTGATCAGTTCGGTGGTGGCCCTATTCGTTACGCATACTTACTTAAAAATAGCACTATAAAATTATAATAATTTTTCAAAGAAAGCAATAGTAGTGAAAAATATTTTAAAAGTTGCGATTAAGATTAAGTTTAAGATTGAGAATAAGATTTAGGTTGAAGGGTGAAAAGACCTTTTGGTTAGTGCTCATTTCCCAAAATTTCGGGAGAGTGGTCTTCCGAATGGTCAAGAAATCCACGATGCAAAATATTGATAATTGCTTGCCTTTCGCAGTCTTTTAAATAATTGACAATATTGCAATTAGTATTCCAGGGTTAGGAGTCATGCGTTATGAATTAATCTCAGAACAAGGAATGCCTACTTTAGAAATTCGAAGTAAATATTTATTTCAATCACCGATTATTGACTTTTCGACTATTTTATTCTTTATACTTTTGTTTTCAATCTTATCTTTTATCGTTTACATCTCATATTTATCGAACTCTTTAAGCCTTAGCCTTAGCCTTAGCCTTAGCCTTAAACTAAACCTATCTTAGGTATTCGCCCAGGTAAAATCCACCAATCACCACACTCAGGCCAAGACCCATATTTGCAACCATATTTAGAACTGCAAGTCCGTGTGAGGACATCTTGAAAAGTATAAAAGTTTCATGGCTGAAAGTAGAGAAAGTGGTAAAGGCCCCCAGAAGGCCTACTGCAAGGAAGAAATACCAGGCACTCTGCTCGCCGCCTGTAAATCCAACAAAAAGCGCCAAAATAAATGAACCCAGAACATTTACTGTCAGGACACCCCAGGGAAAGTTACCGTTTGAAGCGGCATAGAGCAAAGATGAGATAAAAAAGCGAAGGACGGCACCCAAAGCACCGCCCATCGCTATAAATAGATATTTCATTGTTGTTTAATACAGGTAACCTAGTCCAATATAGAGTCCTGTGCTACCGTCATTTGCCGATCCGGCAAAACCGTAATCCACGGCAAGGATCATGTTCTCGTTCATGGCTAATTTGATACCTAAACCATAACCAAGGTGAAGCGTTTCGGCATTACCCGAAATATAATCATCATATTCGCCTGCGGGGATACCTGTTTTGTCATACGCAAACGGTTGAATGACCATACCGGCATCTAAGAAAGGATTGATCCCGAAGTACCAGCTCTGTCCTATCCAATTGAACCGGACGATCTTCCATCTTGCTTCAAGATTTCCGTAAAGATATCCGTCGCCAACCAAGCGTGCGCCCATGATACCGCGAACGTTCTTACTTCCGCCGAGACCATCGCGATTGTTTCTTGAATCCGGCATATTGCCCTGTAAATAGAAAGGCATATTACCGGCGATAATACCTTGATAACCCAGACGATAGGTTAATGATAATTTGTCCGGCATTAGTGTAAAATATTGGCGGTGAATGGCTGTCAATTGTAACCAACCGCTTTCGTTGCCGGCAAATCCGGGGGCATAAGTCATGACCAGCTCTTCCCACAGACCGGTCATCGGACAAGCTTCATTGTCGCGAGTATCATAAACAATACCACCCCTTAAGTAGGTAACTAAACCACCATCAGCTTCTGTTGCTGTAATAGCGCCCCAATTTACAAAATCATCATATAGGGTTGATTGGTCAACGGTAGTGGTATCCCAAGCGCGTGTCGTCGAAGCAGAACCTACATTAAAGTTCATAATACCCAGTCCGCCCAACCAGCGGAAAGTCTTGTCGGTGATATTACCCTGAAAGTTTACCGTAAAACGAAGTTGATTGCGTTTCATGGCATAATATAGACTGTTTTTATAGTCAGCACTTGTTTTGTCAATCCAAGAGGCATTGTAAACGGATTGAGCACCATTAAAACCATAAAAACCCCAAGCGTTTTTAACAACATTACTGAGGTCAGCAGTCACCCGGATACCCGGGATAAGGTATTTTGAATCATAGGTGATCTGTGCAAGTCCTGCACCTTTTGTGGTCTGATTCCATTCTACGTAGAGATTGTGGTAATATTCCGGATAAATGGCGCCATCGCCATAAAAGAAAATATTTGCCAATAAACCATACTGAAATCCGGTATCGGAGTTGTATGCGACCGATGGTAAAGGGCCAACATTAATTCCGGTTTTTACGAAATCATCTGCCTGTGCAAAGGCTGTTAGCAAGATAGTTAATACAAGTAAAATGCGTAATGTGTTCTTCATGTTTCCCTCCATTATTTAAACACTACTGGGGGGAATATAAGAAAAAGATAAGAAAAGGCAAACGGAAGATTCAAGAGATAAAAATCAAGAAACAAGTTAGGAACAAAAAATTTAGTTTTTTTCTGTGTGTCTAAACCCTTAAACACATAAACTCTTAAACTTCTTTAAAACAACTTAAGTTGCTTGGGGCCTCGTGGAAATGGTCGCTGTTTGGGTGATAGTGGATATTCTTTTTTTAATTTTGATATTCTTCCGTAAACCGTTTCGCGATATGCTTTTTTATCGGTTTTTCCCGAATAATAATTCACATATGCCGGATACAGTTCGGGAAATGTTGTTTTCATAAAGTTTAGAAAATAACCTTTGGTGGGTTGATACAGGTTCAATAAGCCCGGAATCACATAATCTGCTTTGGCATCTTGCGTTGCCTTGAACAATGCCCGAAGGTTTTCTTCGCTATCCGTTAAATAGGGCAAAATCGGCATCATTAATACACCGCTCATAACTTTTGTGTCTTTAAAAGCATGCAAAATATTAAATCGATCAATTGTCGAAAAAGAACTTGGCTCAATTTTTTTTCGTAGCTTTTCGTCAAATGTTGTAACACTGATCGCCACGTGCGCACCTGCAACTTCGGCCAGTTTGATAAAAAGATCACGATCTCTTAATAGTAAGGTTGATTTTGTCGAGATTGAAATGGGAGTGCGATATTTAATCAGCAAGCGTAAGATATCGGGCATGAAAGCTTTAACTTTCTCAATAGCTTGATAAGAATCGGTCACACCACCAAGATTAACCATTTCGTGTTTCCAGATTCGTGATGACAATTGTTTTTCAAGAACCTCTACAATATTTTCTTTAACATATATAGTCCCGAAAAAATCTCCCGAGTTCAAATAATTGTGAGAATACTGCGCATAACAATAACGGCATTGATGTACACATCCGCGATAAATATTCAAATCCCAATGATAGGGCAGGTAATTGCTCTTTATTCTATTAAGTGCGGTTTTACAGGTTATACTTTTGTACATGTTGCAATATACAATTTCTGTCCTAAAGACAAAACTACAAACGATGAACGATGAACGATAAACGATAAACGATAAGAAAAAAGATTAAAGACAAAAGTATAAAGAATAAAGTAATTAAAATGAATATTTACGTCGAATTTTAAAAGTCAGAATTCCTTTTTTGAGATCAATTTGTGATATTTTACTCTTTTTTGGATCGTTTTTTAATATGTCTGCAGCACCTTGATTTAATAAGGTCAGCCAATACTTTTTTTAACTTCCAACTACAAACTTTACTGCTCACAGAATATTTAATTGTCAATTGTCCTTTGTCAATTGTCCATTGTCTTTTTAGCTGTGATGCCTTAACTTATTAAACCGTAAACGAGGCTATAATTATGAATATCTTTAAGCGCATCATTTGCCTTCTTTGTATTTTATCTTTTTTATTCACAAAGCCAGTGAATATTGAAGAAATCCGCAATATTGCAGAAAATATGTTTCCACAAAAGACCCTGGAGTCATGTGCTCTTATTTCTGACCACCTATATTTAAGCACTTTTAAAAACGGTGGTTTTATTCTTAGCTCCACTGACGATGGTTTTCCCGCAGTGCTTGCATATTCCAAAAATTCACCTGTCGGGAAGCAAAATCCCGCTTTTGATGAATTCTGTGAACAATACGCTAAACAAATTAACATCCTGAAAGCGAATGATCGTGAGAGACATTCCGATTGGGATACATATTCAACGGAAGCCTTCAATAAATCCGGCATTAAGTCTGCTGTTCAACCCCTAGTCTCATCTACCTGGAATCAATCTCCACATTATAATAATAAATTCCCTTATTTTGTTCTCTCGGGCTATACCACTCAGCGTCCCTATGTGGGTTGTGTTGCCGTTGTCATGGGTCAGTTAATGAACTACTATGAACATCCACAAAGGGGATTTGGGAAGCGTTGGTATTATAGCGAAACAACCGACAGTCTATTATCTGCATGGCATGATACGACTTATTATGATTATGAAAATATGCCGGATTCTCTCTGTACCCGCAGCGGGAACCTAACGGCATATGCCGATCAGGTTGAGGATGTATCGTTATTTTTATATCAGTGCGCTGTTTCCGTAGAAATGGATCTTCAACCCACAGGTTCTTCTTCTTCATATGAAGATATGATGTACGCATTGACTTCCTATTTTGATTACGGAACAGAGATGGAACAATGTGCGAAAACTGATTATGCCGATACCGAATGGAAGCAAATGATCATTCAGGAATTGGATGCAGGGCGGCCATTACCCTATCGCGGACAAGGAGACGGTGGTGGTGGGCACGCTTTCTTGCTGGATGGTTATGAAACAACGACCAATACCTATTTCCATTTTAACTGGGGTTGGGGCGGGTATTACGACGGGTGGTTTTTATTGACCGCCTTGAATCCGGCAGATGGTTACGATTATACTGAACAACAGGCCGGAGTTTTTAATATTCAACAAAATGATGACGATATTACCCGTTATGCATTTACGGGATTTGAAGGATATCAAGCGGGTTGGGCGTATAATGGTTCACATTTTTATTCGATTACCGGAGAGGAGGATCTTGTCTATGGTTTTTCTGAGAACGATCAGTGGTTGATAAGTCCAAAGATCCATATCCCCGATCATGATAATGCTGCATTTTCAATCTATGCTCAAAAAATTGGGGCCGGCGCTAAACAATGTAAGGTGTTGCTGTCTCAAAGTGATACTTTGCATAATAATTTTACCATAGAGCTTGGAACAATATCGCCCGGTACGGGATGGTCTATTTATTCTTACAGTTTGCGATATTATAAAAACACAGATGTTTATATCGGAATACAATATTTATCATCAGATGGATATATTATTGTTGATGATCTCACCATTTTTACCCCTAAGGTGGTGATCGGTACAAAAAATATTATGCCGGAAACACATGAATTGTTAAAAGTGTATCCAAATCCGTTTAATCCGGAAACAGCAATTAGCTTTCAGCTGTCAGCTGTCAGCAATATTGAATTAAATATTTATGATCTTAATGGAAAATTTATAAGTGAACTGACGAATGGAGTATTTGAAAAGGGTAATTATAATTTAACATGGAATGCATCTACACAACCCTCCGGAATTTATATTTGTGTACTTAAAGTAAATGGGGAACTTTCGGTAACTCAAAAAATGGTGCTGGTAAAATAATATGAAACGAATTTCCACCCTGGTCTTTATTCTTGTCTTTTTGATCCTAATGCCTCTACTTGCTCCCCATTATACCGAGGGCTGGAAAGCCTGGAGTATCATTCCCCCGCTGGTTGCTATTACCTTGGCATTTGTAACCAAAAATGTGGTTGTTTCTCTTTTTATCGGGATCTTTTCCGGGGCCTATCTGGTCGTTCTTCAAACGGGGCCCAAATTTACCGCGATTATTCGCGGTTTTGTCTTAATGACACAAGAGTTTGTCATTGCACTTTCAGATTCATGGAATGCGGGGATCGTTGTGCAAACATTTACCATTGGTGGACTTATTGCTCTTGTGGCGGTTATGGGTGGAACGCGTGCTATTGCAGAAAAATTATCCAAAAGTGCCCGCTCAGCAGCTTCGGCACAGATTTATACCTGGTTGATGGGTATCTTTATATTCTTTGATGATTATGCGAATTTGTTGACCGTCGGCCCCATTATGCGACCGGTTACGGATAAAATGAAAGTATCTCGCGAAAAATTAGCTTTCATTATTGATTCCACTGCGGCACCTATTGCCGATATTGCTCTCATTTCAACTTGGATTGGTTATGAATTGGGGCTGATCAAGCATGGGTATGCTGCTCTTGGAATAGAAGCAAATGCATACAGTGTATTTATTCATACCATCCCCTATCGTTTTTATTCACTGTTAATTCTTGCCTTTATTTTTATTAGTGCAAAATGGCGACGGGATTTTGGTCCTATGTTGAAAGCCGAGCGCAGAGCACGATTGGAGGGGAAGGTCGTGGCAGATGATGCCAATGTTATATCGGCTATTGATACCGAAAAACTGACTGTGTCAAAAAGCACAAAACTTAAGATATCAAACGCTTTAGTGCCTGTAATGACTTTGATCATCGGTGCGTTTGCGGCTTTATTTTATAATGGATATCAAAATATCATGATATCCGGAATTCCGGAGCAGGTCGCAATAGTTGGTGGTGGTTTTTCTTTTACATTTCTCAGGGAATGTTTTGCCGAATCAAATGCCAGTATTGCTTTAACCCAAGCAGCTGTTTTTGCCAGTTTAGTAGCAATTTTCATGGGTTGGCGTCAAAAAATATTTTCACTAAAGAATGCTGTCAATACATGGATCAAGGGTGCCGGGGCTATGGTTATTACCGTGACAATTTTAATCCTTGCCTGGTCGCTCAGCGGGGTGATTGGGAAATTGGGGACTGCAGATTTCCTCGTTGGTGTGATCTCTGGCAGGATCCCGCCCTTCTTGCTTTCGGCGATTATTTTTATACTGGGTGCTTTTATTTCATTTGCAACCGGAACATCCTACGGAACCATGGGTATTCTTATGCCTCTGGCAATTCCCCTGGCTTATGCGGTTTCGCCGGAACCCAGCTTTTTATATATGAGCATTGGCGCCGTACTGACCGGTGCGATCTTTGGCGATCATTGTTCTCCAATTTCAGATACGACTATCTTGTCGTCCATGGGGGCGGGTTGCGATCATATTGCGCATGTGAACACACAGCTCTTGTATGCCCTGCCTGTAGCGGGTATCAGTATTGTTGCTTGTTTTATTCCAACAGCTCTAGGTTTGCCGGTATATATTAGTTTGCTGATAGGATTAGCAGCTGTTGCGGGGTTGATATTTTTGTTTGGGAAGAACCCGGATAAACAATTGAGAATTGAGAATTGACAAAGGACAATTTGGTAACTGGTAACTGGTAACTGGTAACTGGGGAATACATAATTTCTCTCTCTTTCTCCTACTTTAATCTTTTTACTTTGATCTTTTATCTTATTTTCCCCTCTCCCCTTTTCCCACACCCTCACTCTATCGCTTTAACACTTTATTACCTCAATAAATAACGCGCAAAAGAAAAGGGACGGTCATGATCGTCCCTTACATTTATGTTATCTGGTCATTAGTTTCTATTCACTACTAGTTATTTCTTCCCAAAAAGCCACACATGCTTTACGCAATTGATCTTCATTCCCCTTGTTCTCAATGATAAAATCC
>JAYEJI010000135.1:0-2341 GCA_034660515.1 Fidelibacterota bacterium | reverse complement strand
AAATTGAAAAATTACAGAATCAGTTTACTGAACTTGATACCACGGTTGTGAAGAAGAAAGTCAAAAGATAATAATTGACTGTAATCGAATAAATTGGCCGCTCCGAATTTCGGGGCGGTTTTTTTATTAAGACGTAAAATGTATAAGACTCTTCGACTTTCTCAACTTCTTAAATTGCCCTTTGCATACCAAGCCGAAGCTTGATAGAGCGAAGGTTGGTCAATTCTCAATTGTCCATTCTCTTATTAATTGCTTTTAACACACTAAAAACTTATTTTATTACATAAAAATATTAACGATCAAAATAAGGGATACAAGATGGCCGGACATAGTAAATGGGCGAATATAAAACACAGAAAAGCCGCACAGGATTCGAAGCGAGCAAAAATATGGACAAAGATACTGAAAGAGATCACCGTTGCAGCTAAAATGGGCGGTGGCGATATTGACTCGAACCCTCGTATGCGTACGGCTGTGATCGCTGCTCGCGCTGCCAATGTTCCCAATGATACGGTTACACGGGCGATCAAAAAAGGTACCGGTGAACTGGAAGGCGTGAATTACGAAGAGATAGTCTATGAAGGCTATGGTCCCTTTGGTGTTGCCATTATGCTTGAAGTCCTTACAGATAATAAACAGCGTACTGTTGCTGAGATCCGTCATTTACTGTCAAAACACGGTGGTAATCTTGGTGAAACCGGTTCGGTCAATTGGAATTTTACCCGCAAAGGCAATATCATCGTCGATGCCGAAGGTGTAGATGAAGATGAACTCATGATGGAAGCTTTAGAGGCCGGTGCTGAAGATATTACAGGTGATGGTGAAAGTTTTACCGTCCTTACCGATCCACACAGTTTTAATGATGTCCACGAGGCTTTAAAAGAAAACTATAGCATTCTTCATGCCGATATTGAACAGATCCCGGGAACGACAGTGAAGATCGATAATATTGACGATGCCACAAAATATATGAAACTCTATGATCTCCTTGATGATCATGAAGATATCCAGAAAGCATGGGATAATTCCGAAATTCCTGAAGAAATAATGGAACAGATACACGAATGATAATACTTGGTATTGATCCCGGTTTGAATAATAGTGGTTATGGACTGATCCGCGTTGATCGATCCAAGATCCACTTTCTGGCCGCCGGTGAAATATCAACGGCCAAAGCACAAGATTTCCCTGAAAAACTTGAAATACTCTACCGAAGCTGTTGTGATATCATTGATGATCACAAACCGGATGTATTTGCCATTGAAGAGACATTTTCCAATATAAATCCCCGGACTTCCTTGAAATTGGGACATGCGAGAGGTGTTTTGATATTAGCGGGTCAGATAAAAGATCTTCCGGTCTATGAATATCCTGCCACGATCGTAAAAAAAGCATTGACCGGTGTGGGATCCGCCTCAAAAGAACAGGTTAAATACATGGTAATGAAGATGCTGAAATTACCCTCACTCGGAGGAAAGATGGATGTCAGTGATGCTTTGGCTGTTGCGATAACCCATTATAACCAGATGCGTTTTGGGCAATTAAAGAATAAGGGGTGAGGTTAAGGTTAAGGTTAAGATCGAGATTAAGAACAAGGTCAAGATCAAGTAAGCTTGTCATCTTGAGCGGATCCGCCAGCTGGCGGAGAAGTCGAAAGATCTATTCATGATACGGATAGGGTTTAAAGGATTGAAATCAAGATCGAGAGCAAAAACGAGGTTGAGATCAAGATGATACTCGACAACTCAACGAATCAACAAATCGACAAAGGATTAACATGATACATTTTATCGAAGGTACCATTGAAGTCAAAGAACCTAATCTTGTCGTACTGAATGTAGGCAATATGGGGATGGGATGTGCCATTACCCTTTACACATATGAAAAACTGCCTTCACGAGGCTCCGATTGCCGTTTATTGACCTATTTACATGTCAGAGAGGATATACTTCAGCTCTATGGATTTATAGAAGACAAAGAGCGACGAATGTTCGATAAATTGATATCACTTTCAGGTATCGGTCCAAAACAGGCTATCAATATACTCTCAGGTATTCGTTATGATCATTTAATGGAACATATTCTCCAAGGAGATGTTGCTGCCGTTAAACGGGCACCGGGCGTTGGCGATAAGACCGCACGTCGGATTATTCTTGAACTAAAAGATAAGATCTCTGACGAAGAGGTCACTCAGATCACCGGTGTTGCACCCGATTTTCCCCTTTCTCAGAATTTAAAAGATGCCATTATGGCCTTGGAATCACTTGGATACAAAAAAAACCAAGTCCAGAACATTTTGGAGAAAAATATTAAAGCCGATGAGGACCTGAGTACTGAAGAG
>JAYEJI010000134.1:0-31728 GCA_034660515.1 Fidelibacterota bacterium | reverse complement strand
TAGAGATTTTTATTTACCCGAAAAGCGTGAAAACGACACAGTATCCCGCTTTTCGGGTAAATAAAAATCTCTACCAGGGCCTGACAAGCTCCCTGAATTATAATATGCTCCCGAATCATCTTATTAGTGCCTGGATCGAGGTTTTTTACGAGAACCAATGGCTTGTTGCAGACGGAGTGTTGCTTGACACCACCTATTTTGAAAACCTTCAGGCCAACTTTCATGAAGCACAAAAGGAATTCATCGGATTTGGCTGTGCTGTTTTTCTTGATAATAATATCCATACCGTCTGGAACGGCAAGAACCACAGCTACTGCCAGCGTGCTGCCATTACGCGGGACCTCGGGGTGATAGAAGAATTTGAATGGTTTTTCTCGGAGTTCACAAAAGATTTTAAACAGCTTGGCAAGATCTCGCCGAAAGTTGCCAATAAGATCATTCATTCCAGAAGATTCCCAAAATAATATTAAGTCGTAAGTCGTAAAAAATTATTTATTTTGACTGATTTTCAATAAATTTATCATTTATACATTTTATCTCCCACTCTATTGCCCTATTGCTCTACCGCCCTACCGCCCTATCGCTTCAATATTTACTGCGCAAAAGAAAAGGGTTCGATATATCGAACCCCTGTATTTATATCAACCGATTACCAGTCACTAGTCACTAGTTACCAGTCACTTTTTTCGGTGCTCGCCGTCTGGGTTTTTTCTGACCATGGCCGTTGGGTTTGTTGGCTTGAGGCTTTTTTTCGTTTTCACCGTTACTAACTTCTTTGCTGTCTTTTTTCTTGGCTTCTTCTCGTAGTTTTCTTATTTCTTCCGATTTTTTGGCTTTTTCGGCTTCCCGTACAGCGCGTTCTTTATCCGCCTTTTCAACCAAGGTCTTAAGGTGGGCTTGATATTCGTCTTTCCGCTGAATGATCTTAAAGGCATCGGTCAGCTTGGCTGTTTTTAACAGTGAAAGCAACTTTGGCCGAGGCATCCCAAGAATACAAGCATGTCCGTTCGCAAGAGTAAATCGACGGGCGAACATAATGGCAGAAAGACCGTTATTATCAACGATCTTCGTATTCTCAACGTCGAGTATAATATCTTCAACGGTATATTTGTCTAATAAAATCGCAAGATCGCGCTTATAGTGGATGATCCCGATCTCATTAAAGACCGGATCATGGTATTTATAAAGCAGGGTGCTTCCTATCATCTGATGTTTAAATTCCATATATAACCCTTTACTTGAAAAAATGGCTGTTTATTTACTCGCTAATCTATACATTATTTCCAGAAAAAACAACGCAAATTAAGCCCGGCAGGCTGTAAGCACTAAGCAGTAATCAGTATGGTAAACAGTATGCTGAATATTTAATAATTAAGGCATTAAGAGTTTTTTAACACAACATATCGTAATTTATTGAACACCAGTCATTACGAGTTACAAGCCTTCGCTCTTCCGAGCTTTCCTCTTCGCTCCTATCGGAGCTTCGCAGAGCAGGTCGGCCTGCAGGCGAGTCACACATTACGCGTTACGAAATTGTTCATTGTCAATTATCAATTGTCAAATGAAAAAGTCCTTCGTTTTTTCCAAAAATGTATTATATTTCCAAGCTAAACCATGTGGAGGAATTATGGCACGATTGACAGTTAACGATGTCAACTTCTCAAACAAGCGGGTCTTGGTCCGCGTAGATTTTAACGTACCTGTCGATGCAGAAGGAAATATTACCAATGATTTCCGTATCGTATCGTCTTTGCCAACTATAAAAAAAGTATTGGATGACGGTGGTTCTGTTATCTGCATGAGCCATCTTGGCCGCCCAAAAGGCGAAGGATATGAAACTGCTTTTTCTTTAAAACCTGTTCAAAAACGCTTGAGTGAGCTTTTGGGTGTTGATGTCAAATTCGCCACTGATTGCGCCGGCGATGATGCTGCCGAACTTTCAGCTACTCTTAAACCCGGTGAAGTTTTGCTTCTTGAAAACCTTCGTTTCTACAAACAAGAAAAAAAGAATGAAGCCGAATTTGCTGCCAAGATCGCTTCTTTTGGTGATGCCTATGTGAATGATGCCTTCGGCACTTCTCACCGCGCACACGCCTCGACAGTAGGCGTTACGAAGCATTTCAAGACTGTTGTGTCAGGTCTTTTGCTCGAAAAAGAACTAATTTATCTTAAAGATAAACTTGAAGACCCTGCCCGCCCCTATACCGCTATTCTTGGCGGTGCTAAGATCAGCGGTAAGATCGATACTATTCGTCATTTGATGGATAAGGTTGACAATCTAATCGTTGGCGGTGGTATGATCTTCACTTTTTATAAAGCTATGGGTTACGAGATCGGCAACTCTTTGCTCGAAGAAGACAAAGTTGAATTGGCTAAGGAAATTTTGGAAGCCGTTAAAAATTCCAAGGTCAATTTTGTACTGCCTGTTGATGTTGTTACTGCCGGTGAATTTAACAATGACGCATTATCCACTATCGTTGATGTGGACGCTATGCCGGCTGACCAAATTGGACTGGATATTGGGCCGCGGACGATCAAACAATTTTCCGAGGTCATTGAAAATAGTAAAACCCTTCTCTGGAACGGCCCAATGGGTGTTTTTGAAATGCCAAGCTTCGCAAAAGGAACTGAAGCCGTTTGCGCCGCAGTTGCAGATGCGACCGACAAAGGCGCTGTCAGCTTAGTTGGCGGTGGTGATTCGGCCGCTGCTGTAAAGAAACTTGGTTTCTCAGAGCGTATTTCTCATGTTTCAACCGGCGGTGGTGCTTCTTTGGAACTAATCTCCGGACTGGTCTTACCCGCAGTTGCCGAGATCAGTGAAAAATCTGCTGTCTGAATTGAAACTGTTAATTAAAAGTCTAAAGGAATATTATGCGTAAATTTTTGATCGCCGGTAACTGGAAAATGAATTATACCGCAAGTCAAACTGAAACTTTTTGCCGCGAATTTAAAGCAAAGGGCCTTGAAGGCCACAAGGTGGATATCCTTCTTGCACCTTCCTTTACATCGATTCCGGCAATGGCTTCTATTTTAGGTAATACTCCCGTTCACGTTTCCGGACAGGATATGTGCTATACGGATAAAGGTGCTTATACGGCTGCCGTTTCAGCAGAGATGCTGGTAGACGCAAAGTGTTCGCATGTTCTCTTAGGTCATTCCGAACGCCGCCAATATTTTCATGAGTTGGATGAAGGTGTAAATCTTAAAGCAAAACAAGCTCTGAAATATGATCTTACACCGGTTATTTGTATCGGTGAGACAAAAGATGAGCGTGAAAATAATATCACTGAAGAAATTGTCAAAACACAGCTGATCGGCGCTCTTGCCGATCTCAGTAATGAAGAAATCCTCAAAACGGTTATCGCTTATGAACCCGTCTGGGCTATCGGAACAGGTCTGACCGCTTCACCGGAACAAGCACAGGACGTTCATCGTTTTATACGCACGGTCCTCACAGAAAGAACCGATGCCGGGACCGCGGATCAACTGCGCCTTCTTTACGGCGGCTCTGCAAAACCTGCAAATGCCGAAACTCTCTTGTCCGAGAATGATATTGACGGCCTGCTTATTGGCGGAGCCAGTCTTAAAGTTGATGATTTCTATCAGATGATAGAAATCGGTGATAAATTAACATCATAAAGGAATACATAATGTATACGTTATTAGTCATTTTACTGATCATTACCTCCCTCCTGCTGATCGTATCCGTATTAATGCAATCATCCAAAGGTGACGGCATGAGTGCCATGACCGGCGGTTCATCCATCCTTGGTGGCCGTTCAACTGCAACTTTTCTTTCAAAGTTCACCCAGTGGTCGGGTGTTGCATTTTTCGTTTTGATCATGGCTATCAATCTTACTGTTGTTCGTCGCAACACACCCGATACCCAATCTGTTGTACAGCAGCAGTCAGGTAAACAGGTGGCAACTCAGGCATCGGGATTACCAATGCCAAGCAATGTAGAGGTTGAACAACCCACGACTCCTGCTGAGCCGACAGAAGGCAAATAAAGATTTGAAATTATAGCTTAACTGCATATATTTTCATGTTTTAGCCCAGGTGGCGGAATTGGCAGACGCGCATGGTTGAGGGCCATGTAACTGCAAAGTTGTGCGGGTTCAAGTCCCGCCCTGGGTACTCTAAAAGGGTGTTAAGCAAACACCACACATGAAAGGAAACAACATGAACCTTAAGAAAGTCTTGATACTGACATTTTGTGTTATCAGTTTATTTTCATTTACTTTTGCTCAGGATTCCGACAATGAAGCCCTGAAATTGAAGGTAGATCAGGCTCAGCTCATGCTGAATAATTTCGATGCTGCCGCTGCTCAAATACTTCTTGATGAAATCCTGGCTCAGGATTCTACTTTTGCACCTGCACTATACACATACCATAGTATTGAATTGATGTACGGTAACCTCACTGAAGCCCAGTCGCTTGTACGTCAAGCTATTGAATACAGTCCATCTGAACAATCTTACCGGGACAGGTTCGATGAACTCCGCGATCTGATCAATCAGGTTAAAGATGCACAACGTGAAGTGGATGGTGGAAATTATGATGCTGCAAAACGAATTTATAATGAATTGATCGCACAGGATCCTTCAGTAGCAGAAATTTACTATCGCCTTGGATTCGTTGCTATTCAGGAAGAAGATTATGATGCAGCCCGTGATAACTTTGATAAAGCAAGTATCTTAGCCCCCTCGGTTGATAAATACAGCAAAGCTAAAAACATTCTGGCTGGTAAAGTTCTGCAGGAAGCTCAAAAAGCTTTGAAGATGAATGACATGATCACGGCTGAACGTAAGGTTCAGACTGCTTTACGCATTAATCCCGAATTCGGTTCGGCATATGCTGTTCTCGGTTATATCAAATTGAAATCTGGTGATATTGTTTCTGCAATTGAGAATATGGAAAAAGCAGTATTTTATAATCCTACCAGCCGTTCTGCATGGTATAATCTTGGTTCCACCTATCGTAAAACAAGACAATACGAAAAAGCAGAAAATGCTTTGCTTAAGGCCATTGCTTTGGAACCCGGTTATGCAAAATCATATACGACTTTAGGGCAAACTTACGCGTCGTTGAATAAATTGGATAAAGCAGAAAATAATTTTAAGACTTCTATCGCTTTGATGCCTAATTCTCCTGCAGCTCGCGAGAGTTACGGTGAATTATTGAATAATCAGGAGCGTTATACAGAAGCAATCGAACAGCTGTCCGCTGCCACTAAACTGATCTCACATCCGTCGAAAAAATATCTCACAAACTATCGTTTGGCTTTCGCATACAACCGTTCAGGTGAATACCGCAAAGCTCTTGATGTCGCAAAAGAAGTAACAACTGCCAAAGCTAACTTTGGTGGCGGTTGGTTTGAACTGGGTATTGCTTATGCCAAATTAGGTGACAAGCAAAACGCTATTAATGCTTTCAATAAAGGTCGTTTGGATAAGACTTGGCGAGGCATGATCGATCCCGAACGTGAACGACTCATTCAGGGTAAAGACCTGAGTTTCTAAATAATTTTCTACACATAAAAAAGGCTCCGTACGGAGCCTTTTTTACTTCTATAATAAATTTAATGATCGTGCTTATGGAAATAGCTTTCCTCAAAAACCATTAAATGTTCAAGGATCTTTTTCGCATGTTCCTTATCTGTCCCCTGTTTACATTTCATAGCCTCAACAGTAATTTGATGCATATGTTCTAATTGCAGTAAATATTTAGCATAAGCTTCCACGTCACTTGCCTTTTTGGATTTGATCCTTTGAAACATAAAATACTGAGCAGCCAGATCCTGTATCTTTTCCGCATGCTCATCTTTATTGTTTACCCAGCGAACTAACTGGTTATAATTGGGGTTTTTTGCTTTTGAAAGTTCATTGATCATTTTCATGGACTTTTCTATGGTCATGACATGTTCGCGTATCAATTCAACTCGCAGAGAATCTCCATAAATACCGCAAGGAATTTCACAATGAGCAAATGCCGGAGTAATCATTGAAATCATTAATATAGCTGACAAGCACCATTTTATCACTTTTTTCATATTCTTTACCTCGTTGTTAATTATTGTATTTTACCATAAATATTCAAAGAGTTCATTCCATTCCGCTTCTTCCTGCCAATGCTTTCCCTGTGTGGAATCTACCTTGGTACCGATCCCCGTAAAGTACATTTTTGCCACTTCATACTGAGCATCAATTAATTCAAGTTCAGCGCTTTTCAACATCCAGTAAAATGCTTTCTCAGGATCCTCGGATGTAGCATGTCCTTTTAAATACATCAATGCCAGATAATATTGTGCTTCATAGTCATTTTCATTCACAGCAAGATCAAGAAATAAATTATATGCCCGCAGGGTATCGGCTTTTATATCCTCTCCTTTGTATAATAGGTCTGCGAGAAAAAATTTGGCATTTGCATTCCCTTGCTTAGCACTCTTTTCATACCATAAAATAGCCTTTTCTCCATTTTTCTCAACACCCTCACCCTGCATATACATATAACCTATTGCGTACTGGGCTTCCTTAACCCCATCTTCAGCAGCATCAAGGAACAGCTCTGCGGCTTTTTCAATATCTTTTTCAACATCATCTCCGTTGTAATACATGTAGCCCAATGGGAATTTTGCTTTCTGATATCCATGTTCAGCCGCTTTTTCATACCATTCCCGCGCAAAGCTTATGTTTACCCCGGTTCCCTCACCCGTCTGGTACATATAACCCACATTATATTCGGCGGCCGGATCGCCTTGTTCCGCGGCCTTCTTCATCCAAATTAATGCTTTCGCATGATCCTGATCCACATCCGTTCCAAAGTAATATTGAACTGCAAGATCAAATTGAGCTGTAGCATCTCCACTCTCGGCTTGGCGGGTCAACTTGGCAATATCTTCTGCAAAAACATTTGTAATACAGGTGGCAGTGAAAAGGATAATGATTATCCTGAAAGTTTTCATCTCTGCCTCCTTTAATTCTATGACCGGATAGTGCTACCAGAGCAAGTCCCACCAGTTCCAGTCATTTTCTTCAGCCCGTTCAAGCCATTCTCTGGCTAGGGCCGTATCTTGCACAACGCCAATACCGTATTTATACATATCGGATAATTGATATTGCGCATCGGCATATTCCTGCTCAGCTGAGCGTTTTATCCAACGAGCTCCCTCAACTTTATTTGATGTAACACCCGTACCATCTAAATACATCATCCCAAGTTTGAATTGTGCTTCATCATTGTTTTCTTCTTCAGCCATGATCTTGAAAAGACGGAATGCTTCGTAGTAATCATGCTCAATATCCTCACCCTCATAAAGAAGTCTTGCAAGAGACATATATGAATCTTTATATTCCTGAGCAACACTTCTTCTAAGCCATAATGCTGCGTGGGAATTGTTCTGTTCAACTCCATAACCTTTTGAATACAAATATCCCATGGAATGCTCAGCAATCTTATCGCCTCGCCAAGCTGCTTTTTCATACCAATACGCAGATTTTACATAATCCTGAGTACAACCGAATCCTTGAGAATAGAAATATGCAATTTCTACTTCTGCATCTCCATGGCCGCCCAACGCACTTCTTTTAACCCAATAAAAAGCTTGTGAAGAATCCTGGTCAACCCCTTCACCGACTTCGTACATGTACCCGATCACATATTGTGAGATAGCATGACCATTATTTGCGGCTTTTAAAAACCATTTAGCTGCCTTTTCAAGGTTTTTCTCAACACCTTCTCCATGGTAATACCGGGCGCCAAGTTCCCTCATGGATTCGTTGTCATTATTATTTGCATTGTAGATCAATGTCGATATGGAGGTCTGGCCTGTCAGCAAGGCAAAACACAGAACCAATGTCCATAAAACAATAAGTTTCTTTTTCATTACTATCTCCTTCTTCCTGTTTATTACTATTTGCTGCGGGCTGCAGGTTTTAGATCCAAAAGCAATAACCCGTTTTTATCATCTTGTTTTATGTAGGTATATTCAGGGTCATCAGAATTAATGACCTGTAGTTTCTTTTCATTTTGTTTATAAACACGTATCATTTCGTTGATGAATTCTTTTTTATATTCTTCACTCCAGAAGTGTGTTGGGAGCAGAACTTTCGGCTCAAGAAGCTGTACCATCTTTACCGCTTGCGGAATATATTGCCGGGTACCTTCTATGGGCATCAATAGAATATCGCAGTACTTGGGATAGCGTTGTTCCAGGACCCAGGCATGGGCCGGATCGTTGATCATCATAATATCCGCCTGGCAATCTCCGAGATGCAGAATTTGAAGATCCTTATATGTGAAAAGATAGGAGTGGTTGTCAAATCGACTGATATCTTTCTCGGAAGAGGGAAAGTCAATGATCTTTAATTTCCTGATACAGGTATCAACTTCGCCGCTAATCCTGACAGCATCATAATGGCTCGCCCGTTCCTCATCAAAATGATCATCATGAAAATGGGAATAACAAAGAAGATCGGGACCGGGCATACCGGCATCATAGATAGGACTATCCCAACCCCATTCAAGATATGCATTTTCTTTACCGTAATCGCAAAGAACTGTCACTTTTTCATTAAAATCCAGAAAAACAGCGGAGTGACCAAGATAGTGAACTTTAACTTCATTTTTCCAACTGGAACAAGCAACAAGCAGAGTGAATAATAGCAGAAAAATCGGATATAAACTTTTACTGAAGTTTCCCATGCCGGGCTCCCATTTTCATCTCTCTCATGGTGTATGTTTATCTGTTAAATTAAATATAAGCAATATTTAAGGGAATGAAACATTTTTATTTGATGCTGATTTGATTGAGTCAATTAAAATTGTTATCATTGACTCAATGGAAGTTGTAACAATTGAGTCAATTCGAAAAACATTTTTAGCGACTTCGTAACTTTTCGCTTATATTCAGCTATGGTTAAATCAATTATTTTCGATCTAGACAATACCCTTGTGGATTTCTCCAGCTTGAAAAAGCTGGCGATCCGCGGTGGAGTAAAAGGCCTGTTGGAAGCCGGCCTTGAAGCGGATGAAGAATCCGTTTATAATCGTATCTTCGAGATCTATGAAGAAAAAGGCTGGGAGTACCAGACCGTTTTTGATGATGTGATAAAGGAATTTTATGGTAAGGGAAATCACAAATTTCTGGCTGCAGCTATCATTGCCTACAAACGAAGCCGCGAAGCCTCGCTTGTCCCCTATCCCGGAGTTTATGCAACATTGATCGCATTGATCAAAAAAGGTATTAAGCTGGGCGTGGTCTCCGATGCTCCGGGCAGAGAGGCCTGGCTACGATTATACCAATTGAATTTTCATCATCTTTTTGATGTGGTCGTGACTCACAGCGATACGGGTGAATTTAAACCTTCCCCTGTTCCCTTTCGTTTGGCTTTAGACAAATTGGGAGTTGAAGCTCCGGAAAGTATCATGGTCGGTGATTGGGCGGAACGGGATATGACCGGCGCAAAAAATATTGGCATGATCACGGTATTTGCCCGCTATGGGGATATTTTTAATACTGTGCATCACGGTGGTGATTTTGAGATCGCTCGCTTTAAAGATATTCTAAGTATTGTTGAACAATTGTCCGGAGAAGAAAAATGAAACGTATTGTGACTGCCAAAGACGCACAAGCTATTGACCATGATGCCATAAAAGTGAAGGGTGTCAGCGGGACCGGACTTATGCTGAAAGCAGGAACTGCTGTTGCGGAAGCAGCGTTTGCTCTTTGCAATGAAAAGGGCTTAAAACATGTCCAGATCTTTTGCGGGAAGGGCAATAACGGTGGTGACGGATACGTGGCGGCCATCAAGTTGCATGAAGCCGGATTGGAAAATATTGATGTCTTTTATTTTACTGAAGAAAAAGTAATTCAAGGTGACGCGCGATACTTTTACGATACCATACAGACTTTAGGTATCAAAACCCATTATATTCAAGACATCGAAGAACTGTGTTCGTCCCTGCGCGAGAATAGTTGTTGGATCGATGCTATTTTTGGTACCGGGTTGGATCGATCGGTCAAAGGATTTTACAGGGATGTTCTGCAATGCCTATATGATCTGCATAAAAACCAACCCATTATTGCCGTTGATATTCCTTCCGGACTTAGCGGTACCAGCGGAAAATTATTGGGTACTGCTTTAAAAGCGACAAAAACATTGAGTATGGGTTTTTACAAATCCGGTAATTTTTTACAGGATGCAAAATCTTACACCGGAAAGTTGGAACTTGTTAAATTGGATTATCCCGCTGATTCTTTTACAAAAGCAGAAACGGAAATGTATCTCTGCGATCATGAACTGGTTCGTGAGAAATTGAATCCGATCGCGGTGACAGGTCACAAATATTCTGCCGGACAGGTACTCTGTGTAGGTGGTTCGGCCGCCATGCCGGGTGCGGTGACGTTAACGTCACTGGCAGTGCTGAAAAGCGGCGCGGGCATGGTGCGGTCCTTTGTTCCGGAAACAGTAAAACCTATTCTCCTGAAGCAAATGATAGAAGCCATTGTGACAACAGGAGAAAATAAAGATATATTAACGGACAAAGACCTTACGGAGATCCTTGCGCTTCAGGAGAAAAGTCGTGCTATGATCATTGGACCCGGAATGGGCAGAGAACCCGCGACGGGTGAGCTTATCCGCGCGCTATTAAAAGAAATCAATATTCCTGCGGTTCTGGATGCTGACGCGCTTTTTCATCTTTCAAAAGAAGAACTAAAAAATAAAAATACAGAGCTGATCATTACACCTCACACCGGGGAATTTGCACGGCTGATGAAAATAAAAACCGAAGATGTACTTGATGCACCCATTGAACGCGCGCTGGAACTCGCGGTTGACACCAATACGATCGTACATCTTAAAGGTAGCACAAGTCTGACAGCACTGCCCTCCGGAATTGTATATATCCACTCTACCGGTGCACCCGGTATGGCCACCGCCGGAAGCGGTGATCTGCTTGCCGGCATGATCGCTTCATTTATCGCTCAGGGTCATAAACCGGAAGATGCTGTCCTTATTGCCGTTTATTACCACGGTACAGCCGGACAAGCAGCGGCCGAAGTGCTTGGAAATCGATCCCTTATTGCTTCAGATATTCTCGAACATATACCTTTGTTACTTAAAAAAGATGAGGTTCTTTCATGAGTGACAGGCGATCTTTAATTTACTTCACTCTCACAACAGTTTATGCTGTCTTTTTGATGATCATTCTTTTACTTCCCAGTGATTCACTTCCTGTCCATAAAGTTTTTTCAGTTGATAAAGTTTGGCATTTTGCCACATATTTTCTTTTAGCATTAGGACTGATCTTTTCTTTTAGAGAAGGGCATTGGCAGATCTGGTATAATCGACGTTGGACGCTGATCATTTCTCTCGTTCATGCCGGTGTTTCAGAGATCCTCCAAGGCTTTTCACCCGGCCGGGCATCCGACCTTAGCGATTGGTTTGCAAATTGCCTGGGTATTGGTTTGGCACTTTTGTTGCTTAATATTTTTCCAAAATTTTTCGAGAAAAGTCATAACAATTGATAATTGACGATTGACAAAGGACAATTGAATGATCAATGTTCAATTGACAATGAATATTTACATCATGTTCAGATTTTTCTTTGTCGTTTTTACAATAGTTTGAAGTATCTTATTTATTTCGACACAATCAGTCATTAAAGAACTTTGTTTTTCATTGAAATAATTTGTTTTTATCAAAATATCAATCCAGAATTCCGTTTCACTAGCTTCTTTTAAAGCAATATTGGTTTTTGAAAGAAAATCCTTTTTACTTTGAGCTTGGATTGCTTCCTTCATGTTTGCACCAATACTTGTACCAGATTTCAATAATTGTTTAGACATAACATATTCTTTCTTTTCTTTTTGAAGAAATTGATATGCCTTAACAATTCTAATAGCAAATTGGATGCTTTTGTCGAGAATAAGATTCGTCCCCCATCTTACCTCCAATTGACAGTTGACAATTGATAAATGACAATTAATTATCAGTTACTAATTGATAATTCGTACTAATTTATGTGTATTTTTAGTCTTAATCAACACCGAATCAAATTGTGTGATACAGATCATATTTTCAATTAATAATTACAAATTTAATTGTCAATTGTCCTTTGTCTTTTATCAATTGATTTGTCAATTGTCCATTGATTTAAGAATTTCTGAAGCCGGTGTTTCCAGGCATTCAGGATCAAGCAAATATCTCCGGACTGATGTTGCAAGAACACCACCCTGTGAACCGTCAAAAATACGATGATCAAGAGTTGCTGCAGCAGGTAATATTTTACGGATCACGATCTCACCATCACGAACAACCGGTCTTTCCTCGATCTTACCCATAGCTACAATAATGGGAATATTTGCGATAGGCAACATTGCCGGAAAACCATACTGCAGATCATGGTGACCAATGTTGGTTACCATGGCTGAGCCGAAACCATCATGAGAAATATTCATAGCCTTTAATTCTTTACCGAGAATAATGTGCCACCAGCGTGCGAAATTAAATACCCAATTACGCAACGGCCAGCCGAGTGAAGCCAGAATGTTCTTAGATTTTACTGTACCTTCTTCGTGTTCCGCTTTTTTTGATTGGCTTACTCGTTCATCCATTTCTTTGGTAATATTAAAAATGCTTTTATCCTCAATATTGCGAAGGACAAAACCACCCATTTCCTTACTGTCGGCTTTCATCACTGCCGTAAAGATCCCCACATTATTACGTGCATAGACTTTTCCACGTGAGATATAAACATTGACATCCGGAATATCAATGGCAATGGCACGTCCGATGGCAGCCATAGCGATTTGTGTGATCGTGATACGGGTCCCTTCTTCTTTTTTCTTTTTGATATAATCAAGAACGGCATCCATTTCAACCTCAAAGGTTCCATAGACCCTTCCGTCGTTCGCTTTTTTGTAAATGGCAGTTGCTGATTTGCGCCATGGTGTGTTATAACGAAGATCTGTTTTGTTTTTCATATTTCCTCCTGTATTTCCGTAAATTTAGAGTTTTTACGCAGGTTTTAAAAGGATTTTTAAAAGTACAAGATGTTTATTATAGTAGCATTATAAGTTACCGGGGCATTTATGCCGTGGTTATTGATACTGTGTAACGGGTTTTAACCCACTATAGCGCTACTGGGGTTAAAACTCCCTTTTTTAATTTCTACTAACCCCGCGCTAAAGCACGGGGTTACTTATAAATGCCAATACCCCCCTATACTCCTCTTTAACACTCCGAACTCCTTACCCTTTCGCTCTTACAAAGCGCTTGTTTTTTATATGCAACCCTCC
Source organism: Fidelibacterota bacterium (assembly GCA_034660515.1). GTDB lineage: Bacteria > Fidelibacterota > Fidelibacteria > Fidelibacterales > Fidelibacteraceae > M50B103. Next base: position 18,424 of record JAYEJI010000134.1, on the reverse strand, counting down.
TTATATTTTGTTGCACAGAACAATTATAGCTAATCAAATCACAGGAGGAGGCTATGACCCCTTGGAATTTTGCAATCGATTTAAAGGAAGTTGTACTCGATTTTACATATCTGAGTTTCTTTCTTGTATTGGGAACTATGCTTCGGCGTTATGTTCCTTTCTTTAGAAAATTTTTAATTCCCAATAACATCATCGCCGGTTTCCTGGCCTTAATCTTTGGCCCCCAGATCCTGGGTGCAATTTGGAGAGCTGTAGGATTACCGGGCTTTGCAGTTATTCCGCTTGACGGTGCAAGACTGGGAATTTATGTTTACCATTTGCTAGCGATCACTTTTATCTCAATGGGCTTGAGAAAAGAAAAACGCAAATCAGGCAAGAACCCCTATAGCAAAGCCATGTCATGTATTTTAAGCTATATGACTCAAGCTACTTTAGGCCTCCTTATCGCTTTTGCATTGATCTATACTATCAAACCTGATCTATTTCCGGGTATCGGCGTACTGCTGACCATGGGGTTCGGAATGGGGCCCGGACTCGCCTATTCCATCGGACATAGCTGGGAACAATACGGTTTTATGGGTGGCGGACAGGTCGGCCTGACCTTTGCCGCAATCGGTTATCTTTTTGCGTTCTTTGGCGGGATCGGATTGATCCGTCTGGGCATTAAAAGGGGAAGAATGCGCACGATAAAAAGCCTGGATGAAGTATCACACGATGTTCGTACGGGTATCATCCACCTTGACCATGACGACAAAAAAAGTGCAGGAAAACTGACGATGGCACATGAAGCCATTGATTCCATGTCTTTCCAGCTTGCCGTCATCGGCTTGGTCTATCTGGCAACCTATTGGGTCACAAGGCTTTTAGCGGGTCTTTTGCCTCCCGATCTTGCCAACACGCTTTGGTCTTTCCACTTTATTGTTGGAATTCTATTGTCCCTTGGTACGCGCTGGTTTCTGGATAAGATTGGAAAGAGCTATATGCTTGATGAAGGATTGATGATGCGTATTAACGGTGTAGCGATCGATTATCTGGTCGTAGCGGCCATTGCGGCTATTTCTATTCCGATCCTGCAACATTACTGGTTATCGATCTTGCTCATTTCCGTTCTGGGAGGACTCGGTACAGTAGGTATTTTATACTGGCTGTCTTATCGTGTTTATAGCGATTATCCCTTTGAACGTTTTGTGTCAGTCTTTGGAGAAATGACAGGAACGATCAATTCCTCGCTGACCCTTATTCGCGTTATGGATCCTCATTTCAAGACAAAGATCGCAGAGGACTCAATTCTGGGATCGGCCATTACCATTGGCTTGGCATTTCCTATGCTTTTTATGATGAATATTCCCACTATGTTCTTTTCTGATAACATTTTAAAAGGCTGGTGGGTTGCTTTGGCAATTCTTCTGGTTTACACGATCATTCTCTTTGTTATCTGGAGATTGACGGGAGCGTTTAAGTTCAAGAAACAGTTGGACTAATAAGGCACTATTAAATTTAAATACTTACTTATAATGTAGAGGCGCAAGATTTTGTGTCTCTACTGTATTTATTGCAAACGATATTTATTTTCATTACATTTTACAGTTAATTTTTGACAGTAATTATGAAACATCATTTTATCGGAATAGCCGGCAATATCGGCGTGGGAAAAACAACTTTCACAAATATGCTTTGTGAGCGTTTTGGTTGGGATCCACATTATGAAGTTGTGGTCGATAATCCCTACCTAAAAGATTTCTATGGTGATATGCTGCGCTGGAGTTTTAATCTGCAGATCTATTTTCTTTCCAAGCGTTTTCAGGTGCAAAAACAGATCCAACAATTGAGCAATACCATAGTTCAGGATCGTACCATCTATGAAGACGCTAAGATCTTTGCGAGAAGCATCCACGATATAAAAAATATGGATGACCGGGATTGGGAAAATTATCAGGAACTCTTTGGGGAAATGACCTCATATCTGCGTCCTCCCGATCTGATCGTCTATCTTCAAGCCTCAACCGATTCCCTGATATCCCGTATTAAAAAACGGGGGCGCGATTATGAGCAAAGTATTGATCTTGAATATCTACATCTTTTGAATATATATTATGATCGCTGGATCAATGAGCTTCTTGTCAGTAAGGAGATCCCTGTACTGGTCATTAAAACGGATGGAAAAGATTTTCATACGGATACTCGTTATTGTGAAGACATTTACCAGCGTATTTACAATTTTCTTAATAAATGAGGTGAATCATGAAAGTGACCAAACGGCCTGTTAGCACACTATCACAAGTTGATTTTAACAACCTGACATTCGGGAAGTACTATTCCGATCACATGCTCGTTAAAACTTACGCAAACAAGGCTTGGAATGAATCTGAGATCGTCCCTTATGAGGACTTCCTCATCTCGCCGGCAAACATTACTCTACATTACGCTCAAAGTATCTTTGAGGGTATGAAAGCTTTCCGCGGTGAAGACGGAACCGTTCGTCTCTTTCGCCCGGAAAAGAATATTGCCCGATTAAATCGTTCTGCCGAACGGATGGTCATGCCCCAAATGGATGAAAAAAAGACCTTAAAAGAGCTTATGGAACTTATCTCTCTTGATAAGGAGTTTACCCCTCCTCATTTAGGATCGTCCCTTTATATTCGTCCCTTTATTTTTGCAACCGATCCCACTTTGGGAGTTAAGGTCAGTGACACTTACCGCTATATGGTTATCACAACTCCTGTGGATGCCTATTACGGGAGAGAACTTCAGACTTTAAGTATTTATGCCACCAAAGAATTTACACGTGCGGTTCTTGGTGGAACCGGACATGTGAAAGCTGCTGCGAACTATGCTCAATCTCTGTATGCCGCCAAGAGAGCAATGGATAAAGGATATAAGCAAATTCTATGGTTGGATGGTTATGAACACAAATATGTAGATGAAGTCGGTGTCATGAACATTATGTTTGTAATTAATGATACTCTGATTACACCCACCCTTGACCAGGGTACGCTTCTTGCCGGTATTACCCGGGAAAGCGTCCTTTTTATTGCGCGCGAGATGGGCTGGAAAGTCCAAGAACGCCGGATTGCATTCCAGGAAGTCATTGACGCATCGAAAAATGGTAGTTTGCAAGAATGTTTTGGCACCGGTACTGCCGCTACGATCGCCCCGGTTGGACGCATCGGATACGATGATGGTGAAGATATTATTCTCAATAATAATGAAGTTGGCCCCTTTGCTAAAAAGATATATGAACAACTTCTCGGAATTCAGTACGGAAAAATTGAAGATAAATACGGCTGGACCGTTGAAATTAAACGCTGAGAGCACAGGGATACGAGTGTAAGAAAACACGAAGTTGATTATTGATTTTTGCTTACTTTCTGATTACTTCCTGGTGCATACTGCTTACTTTTCGTGACGCGTCACGCGTCACGAGTTACGCTTGCGCACCGAAGCTTTAGCGAAGGTGGGAGTTACGATATGATAGACCCGCATGTCCATCTACGGGGTGGAGAACAACAACATAAAGAAACCATTAAGCATGGCTTGGCAGTTGCCGAGAGTATTGGACTTGCCGGCGTTTTTGATATGCCTAATACTTCTCCCCCGATCTTGCGTCGCGCTCATATAATGCGACGGCTTGATTGCGCAGATCGTGCAGGTAGTCCGGTTTTTTATGGTTTGTACTGCGGTCTTACATCGGACCCCGAACAGATCCGTGAAGCAGTCGCTTGTACGCGTGAATTTGACCAGGTTGTCGGACTAAAGCTCTTTGCCGGAAAATCAACCGGTGATCTTTCCATCCCGGATACAGTCTCACAATCTATTGTTTTCAACACATTAGCTGAGGAAAAATATAGCGGTGTTCTTGCCATTCATTGTGAGAACGAAGCAGATTTTAAACCTGAATTATGGAACCCGGAAAAACCGATCTCACATACCCTTGCCAGACCTCCCATAGCTGAAGTCAATTCTATTGTAAAAATGATCGCATTAGCCAACGACGCCGGTTTTATCGGGACTCTGCATGTTTGTCATATCTCTTTACCTGAAAGCGTAGAAGTCCTGGAAGAAGCGCGCAAACAAATTAAATTCCGGATCACCTGTGGTGTTACACCCCATCATCTATTGTTATGTGATACTATGATGGAACAAAAAGATGGTCTTTTATTAAAAATGAATCCACCGCTCCGGGCGAAAAATACCCGCGACAGACTATTGCAAATGTTGTTGGAAGAACGCATTGACTGGATAGAGACCGATCATGCTCCACATCTAAAGCAGGAAAAACTCGAACCACCTTATGCTTCAGGTATCCCGGGTTTCCCTATATTACCAAGATTATTACAAATACTAAGAACTAAAGGTGTATCTCAGGCTTTGCTGGACAGAATTACGCATGAACGTATTTGCGACGTTTACGGGATCAGCATCCCGAACAAGGCCATTAATGATATTAACATGTTCAGCGAATACGAATTCGATGCCTTCGCTGAATTATAATTGAAAAAAATAAATAATAAACTTGTAGAGTAGTAGACCCACACCTTGGTGTGGCTCTACTACAATAAAACACTATTAAATCGTAAAGACATGCCATGGCATGTCTTTACGAGTAGACAAATTTCAACACACGGAGGGACCCATGTGGAGAGAAAGACTCGAACAACTTAGCTATGAAAATACCATTCCGATGTTCGGCAGAGATCATCTGATCTACCTTGTTATAATATTGCTGGTCAGCACCGCATTTCTAATTTATGCAAAAAGGAAATTCACTGCAGAAAAAGCAGATAAAGCAGGGAGAATTCTTGGAATTATTGCCATTGTTCATTTGTTTTTGGAAATTCCAACTCTGCGATTGATACTTGGAATGCCCCTCGCAACAAGCCTACCGCTACATCTATGCAACTTTGGCATGATCATGGTAGGGATCCTTTTGATCACCCGAAAACAATGGGCATTTAATCTGGCGTATTTTTGGGCACTATGCGGTGCCTCGCAATCCCTGCTTACTCCGGATCTAAGCTTTATTTTTCCACACCCTTTGGCAGTAACTTTTTTTACGGCACACACTATCGAGATTGTTGGTGTATTATATGCTGTCACTATCCTTAAAATGCGTCCCCAGTGGTCATCCATCCCCAAAGTGATGGTAGTAAGCGCCGGTCTTGCCGTGATCATTTTCCCGATCAATTACATCCACCCGGATGCAAATTACATGTTCTTGAAATTTGCACCCAAAGGTGGTTCGCTTATTGATCTATTGGGTCCGTGGCCTTGGTATATTATATCATTGGTCGGTGTGGCACTGTTGTTATTTGTAATTGCATATTTACCTTATGCGATTAGTGATGGAATTAAAAAGAGTAACCAGAAAACAGAGTCCATAAGTTAAACTTGAAATTCATATGCTAAAGCATTACTTTCAAATGGGTGATGCAAGATGGATAAGCAAAGTAAAATAACTTCAATTTACAAGGATGAGGGAACTCGGGAAGTTCTTGATACCGCGCTAAAGCTGCGTCGTGAACGTTTTTGGGCGATCATTTTTATTTTGATAGCCGTACTGGCAACCGGAATTTTCGGCACTTTGAAAAATCCTTTCACTAATACTTTCAGCAAGGTAGGAAATTATTACGGTTATCGGGGCTTGTATATTATTTGGGCAATTACCATCAGTTTTTGTCTGCATACGGCTTCATTTCTATTATTCAAACTCACTCATTATAATAAAAAATGGGGGTATTGGGCTTTGACAATGGCTTCATTTTTTCTGATCATCACTGCCATTATACCTTCTATTAAAGAAGAATTGTTCTTCCTGCATGTTTTACATAAGTGGACTACCTTCTTTTTTGTCATGTCTTTGGTAGCTGCTTTACACCCTTTCTTTATCTGGTTGGGCAGAAAGATCCCTCGATTAAAAATACTATTAAGGAACTGGCAACTGCTCATATTTACCGGAAGTATGACCTCGCTGATAATACAAGGACAGACGGGTATTTTTGAGCTCTGGTTTTTTCTTGGACTGGGAACACTTCTAATTTATTTATGTTGGATATTATTCACGGAAAAAATCGAAGAAGCGGAAAAAAATGAGCAAATTACAGAACAAGAACGAAACTAAGAAAATAAAGGGTTCCGCGATGAAACGTTTTGTCATAGTGCTGTTAAGCATTATTACTTTGCTAAGTGCCAATTCCTATGTTCAGATCGATGATATAATTAATAATGCAATACAAAGTCGAATCTTCCCGGGGGCATCGGTTGCTGTGGGGACGGCTGACAGTCTTTTATATCACAAGGCCTACGGAACTTTCACTTATGATGCCGGATCTACTGTTGTTGATACACTATCAATTTTTGATATGGCGTCGCTTACCAAAGTATTTGCTACCTCCATGTGCATGATGAAGTGTATTGATTCGGGACTGGTCTCCGATGAAGATTATGTAAAGGACCACGTCCCCGAATTCAACAATAATGGTAAAGGTGTGATCAAGGTAAAACATTTACTCATGCATAATAGCGGGTTACCTGCCTACACTTCGGCATTATCTACCAGATCTGCAACATTGAACAAGATCTACAACATCACCATGTCTCAGTCATTGGGAACATATACATACAGTTGCCTGAACTTTATTATGACCATGAGAGTCGTGGAAGAGGCCACCGGCATGATGATGTGGGAATTCTACAAACAGATATATACCGATCCCATGGGTTTGGAATGTACGATGTTTTGTCCCCCTGATTCCCTGCATGCGGAATGCTTACCAACAACACCGACGCTTCAAGGAAGCGTGCATGATCCTTTGGCTGAAGGCTTGGACGGATATTCCGGGAATGCCGGTTTGTTCTCTACTTCCGGGGATTTGGCTAAATTTTGCCAAATGATGCTGAATTACGGAACTCTGAATGGCCATAAATATGTGGATTCTACTACAGTGATCCCTTTTACGACCTTGCAATCGTCAGGCGGCAGCCGTGCTTATGGATGGGGAATAAACGGCAGCTCTGCAGGTTCGCTAATGTCTGACCTTAATTATGGGCATACGGGATATACCGGAACATCTGCTTTTCTTGACCCGACACGAAAACTTTTTGTGATTTTACTTACAAACCGCGTTTATCCCAATGACAACACCAGCGTTTCGTCAACCCGACAGGCAGTGGCAAATGCAGCTGTCCGTGCTTTTGATAATTTACCGGGGCAGCCACGACTTCATTCTATTATTCATCAAGAAAACGGTGATTGGGAATTGACCTGGGATTATTTGAATAATGTTGATTCTGTCATTCTGATCGAAGAATTTGATGATGGAGTAAGCGGTAGAAATCAACTGACTTACCCGGCCGACTCATTGACGATCACTCTTCCTGCGATCGATTGTATTTGCCAGCGTTCTATCAAGCTTGTGCCTTTTCACGACGGTGTAAGCGGAGATACTTCCGATACTTATTACATGAAAGAAAGCTCCCATGGCAAAAGCGCCCTTATTGTCGATGGGTATGATAGAATTTCGAGTGATAAAGGATGGAAACTGTCCTATCATGATATAGCAAAATATTATGCGAATTCGCTTGATAGCACTTGGGGCTATACCACCTGCGATAATCAGGCTGTCATTGATGGTGATATCTTGATGTCAGATCACGATTGCGTTCTATGGTTTTGCGGAGATGAATCGGTCTCAAATGAAACCTTCAGTTATGGTGAACAAAACAAAGTAAAAACTTATCTTGAAAGCGGCGGAAAATTATTCGTCAGCGGATCTGAGATCGGTTATGATCTTTTTGAAAAAGGTACAGTAACTGACAGGGCTTTTTATAATAATTATTTAAAAACAAAATACCTGGGTGATGATTCCAATGATCTTGGGGTTTACGGCGTTACCGACACCCGTTTCGAGGGTATTGCTTTTGCTTTCGGAGGCTCCTCTGCCGTTTATGAAGAAGACTATCCGGATCTGATCTATAGCATTAATGGCTCAAAACTTATCTTGCTTTATTCAAAATATTCTCGCGCCGGTGTTGCATATATCGGACCCTTTGGCACATCTACTGATACCGGTAAGGTCGTCTCACTTGGTTTCCCTTTCGAAACTATCGAAAATCCCGCAAAACGCATTATACTGATGGAGCAAATTATTCAGTTGTTTGAAACTGATTTTGAAGTGGGAATTGAAGATATTTTTTGTGTCATTCCGGATGTATTTGAATTGGAACCCGCATATCCGAACCCATTTAATCCGGGAACCACATTGAAATTCACTCTGCCGTATTCAGACAATATCAATCTTTCCATATATGATATTTGCGGAAAATGTGTGGATGTTCTTATTGATGAACGTTATGAAGCAGGTAAATATTCTTACACTTGGAATGCCTCAAATCTTTCATCCGGTGTGTATTTTTGCCAGTTGAATTTTGGAAATGTAAGACAAGTACAGAAATTAATCTTAATGAAATAGTTAATCAATTGACAATTGACAGAGGATAATTGACAATTTGAATATCTTGTTAGAAGTAAATAAAACACTGCTGCTTAAAAAGATGATTGAAGTTAATAAAATCTTTCAATCAATTGTTGAAACAACTAAAAAAATGGAAATAGAGTAAATATTAATTGTCAATTGATCATTGATAATTTAATTGTCCTTTGTCAATTCTCAATTGTCAATTGTTTAAGAATTTCTTCCAACTCTTCATCCTTATACTCAAGTTTCTTCAAGTAACGATGAATATTAATGGCAAGAAAAGGCCAAACGACCAGACAAAGTACACCAAGAGCAAAGGAGAATGACAAGGGTGGATTGTTGAGAAGATTCCCAAGTCCGAATCCAAGAAGAATAACGCTTTCGAAGAAGATAAATAATATTTGTTTCAATCGTGTCCGTCGTACCCATTTTTTTATATCATCAACAGTTAATTCTTTTCGCTTATTCTCATCGAACACTCGTTCGAGTTCTTTGACTAAAAATTCATTCATGTTTATTCTCCTTGGTTTTCGCACCAGTTACTAGTCACTAGTTACCAGTCCCTAATTTCAATCGGGTATCTTTTCGGCATAAACCTGCATGCGGACAGTATTCACATGTATCTTTATACGGTCTGTCAGTAATATAATACTTTCCATCCGCTATCTGTGAAAAAAGTTCACCCAGATAGTACTCAAATTCTTCAATGTTAAATGAGTTGCTGGCTCGAGTCTCTATTTGAGTAAAATTATCATCATTATCGACAAATTTTAATATCTTAGTATTTCTTGTGTCCTTTATCTGCTCGTAGATCGCCATTAATTCATAATCAGGATAATCTTCTTTACATTTCTGTAAATAAAGATAAAGCTGTGAAAGCATTTTCTTATTTATATTAGATGTCTTTATATTTCCGGTCTTGTAATCACTGATAATAAGACGTTTTTCTTTTTTATCAATCATCAATTTATCGATTCGTCCACTTAAATAAACTTCTACACCATCATAGGATAATTTGAAATCATTAAAGGGCTTTTCCGTTTCTATGTGCTTATAGTTCGCAAATACTTCTTTATTTTTTTTCAGTAAAAGCACAAGACAATTTGTCTCTGAATTTATATTAAGATCACGGATGTAATTTCGAAAACGATCTTGTTGAAAAGGGTCACCGGGATCGATATTTTCCTTATTAAAAGCCGATTGAATATTTTTCTCAAGAAGTGTGATTGCTTTGTCTATCGGAAGTATAAATCCGCCTTCATTGGCAAAATACTCTAAGGCTTTGTGGACCACATTCCCTCTTTTAAATACCCAAGAAAGTTGTTCATCTTGATCCATAAGATCGATATTGAGGATTTTACTAAAATATAGTTTCATTGGGCATGCAAGCAGAGTATCAATATCCGTTATATATAATTTAAACTTTTTATTTAATTCATCAATCCAGCCGGAGTATATTCCTTTTTTCCCTGAAATTATCTCATTATGACGATGAATAACCGCCATTTTCGGTTCGTTTATGTCATGTCCGTCAAATTGAAGTAATGTATCTCTTCTGCAGGTTTTTTCCGCTCTAAGATATCTCAAATCAAGTCCCTCAAGAAAGGATGAGCGGTTTTGTTCACTGCCATCTTCACCATGCATGGATGCGGAAAATATAATCCGTTCTCCCAGCGACAACCAGTATTGCATGAAATATCGGTTTAACTCAAGAGAAAAATGAGCTTTAGGTATAGAATAGGGATTATCTTTCTCGGGTCGTGGAATATCGCCCTCGACCATACCAAGTATATAGAGTTTATCGGGCACCATTCCCAGACTATCTAAAAAACCCACTACAGGAATACCATTTTGTTGATCGCGTCTCGGAATACCTTCTTTTTGGATGCGTGTGCTCATTTCCTGATAGATCATTGAAAAATAATGATCACCATATATTAACTCGAGATCAGCGATAGTAACCAAAAGTAAGCTCATAAATTTATCGCAAACTTTCTCTGCTTCGGATCCCGGTTCAATTTCCAATTTTTTAATAAACGCTTCAAGTTTATCGCTTAATTTTCCTGCATCATGACAATGATATTCTTTAATAAATTCCTGCGCTTTTGGAAAAAGTACAAATTCTTTCAAGGGATTAGATCGTATATCTTTATCATGAAGAAAAAGTTTTATATCGGGTTCACATAGGGGATGAAAAAGTATGGGTGAAAGGTCATTCCACTCCGGTTGCGGTTTATTGCAAATTTGCAGAACGTTAAGAAGCAAACTCGTATAAGGCGACTCAAGTAAAGATCGTGGATCTGTGAACCGTACCTGCAAACCAAGTTGTGGAAAAATGCGCTGTAAGTGAGGAGCATATTTATCCATACTGGATACGGTAATAAGAATATCATCCTCCGGGCTTGTATTACTTTGAATATGTTTTGCAACAGCTAACACCTCTTCCCGGGGTGAGAATGCTTCTATATATTTTACTTCCGATGAAAGCTTTTCGGGAACAAATGAACAATCGAAACAGCTTGCTATCGATCTCATTTCCCTGAGCAATTTATCCTCAAGGGGTGCTAGAGGCGGAAGATCAATGAATCCAATGCGCTGATCTTTTATCTTTTCTAAAAGAATAGGATCTTTATATGGATCATTGGCAGCAATGTAAGATGGTTTTAATGAAATATTATGATAACTTGCTTCAAATTCTTTGCGCAATTCACATTTTTCAAGTTCCATATCGCGAAAAGCTGATGCAAGATAGTCAGCTGAGCCTTGTTTTATATTTTTATCTTCATTTTGTAACATCAAGCGCAAACGATCCTGGGAAATGGTACGCGATGTTGAATATCTTAACCATTTGTTTATGGTCGTAAGCTGAATATCCGGACGCATACAGCCGGAATTTACCAATGCGAGATAAACTTTTTCTTCGTGATGAGCAGATGCGCAAAATAATAGATTTTCCCCTTTTTCAATTTTCTTGATCAGGGGATCAATCTTCATCCCGGACACAGGAAGTATCGGCCTGTACCCACTACCGATAGGCAAGGTGTCAAAATAATTGTCATTCCAATTAACATCGATATATTCATTTAGGGAAACAAAAAATATCTTTCCTTTGGCATCAATATTATAGATCTGCTTAAGCATCCATTGATAACTTTGTATCTGTTTTTTATATGCTTCTTTTTGATTTTTTGTACTGTCTGTTTTAAAATCAACGATGGTCCAAGTGTTGTCTTCCCGATATAAAAGATCAATGGTGCCATTGACCTGAACTATATCTTGATCTTTTCTCAACCAAGCCTTTAATGACAGTTCGTTATATTTTTCAACATCCGGATCATTTAAAATTTTAAAAATGGAGTTCTTGCGGGTGATTTCTAATAAATTGTCTAATTTATTTATTAATTCGTTTTGTTTCAGGGTTGGAAAATGTTGATGAATGTATGTTTTAATATCTTCATAATGACTTTTGCTTTCAAACCAACCTTGTTCCATGCAATAATGATACAAGCTTCCCGGTGCGGCACCTAATCCTGTATTTTTCGCAGATATCTTAAATTTATCCTTATTTCCCATCAAATCGTGAGGTGTGCGATATAGGTATTTTCCAGGCATTTCGAATTTTGGCGCTTCGATCCAATCCAATGTTCCTATTTTATCACTAAACTTCTTCTGCATAATATCTTCAGCAAGATGTTGAGTGATCTGTTCATGAGGCCATTCCTCAGGTTCACTGGTTTCTATCAAGCCCTGTGGTTCAAGAACGTATTTTTCCCACCATGTATTTTTTGTTGATTTTTTTCCTTCACCTAAAAAGCATACTTTGTAGATAGAACGTGTCAAGGCAACATAAAACACCCGTTTATCTTCAGCTGTTTCTTCATTATCTGTGATATCTTTTAGTCGGCGTAAAATTCCCGGCTTATCCTGATCGGGTAGTGATAATGAAATTTCCGCATGGTCATGTGTTCGTCCGTAACGAATATTGTCGTTTGAAGATTTTCCACCATGATTCATTTCCGGCAAAACAACAATGGGAAATCCCAGTCCCTTAGCTTTATGAACAGTTAAAAGATGTACCTTTGCCGTTCCGGGATATATAGCTTGAGCTTCGGAGGTCTTTTGTGTCATTTGATAGGCAAAAAATTCACGGATCATCCTCAGACTGCTACCGGAACGCTGCATACCTCGAATAATATTAATAGCTTTATCAAGGTTCGCTAACTGCTGTTCGGGCAGAAGTTCAGATACATAAGCTAATTCGCGATCATCACTGTCCAGGATTTTGCCTAAAAGTTCATCAAGGGGTGTTTTACCTGCTGCTAAAATCCATGAATCGATCAATTTTCGCGTGGGTTGCAAATCAGCATGATCATTCATGGCTTCATAAAGCGAGGTGTCTTTTTCCCGTTTGCTCAATAAATGAATATCAGGATCAGACATAGCGATAAAAGGAGAACGCAGTAGTCCAACAAGCGCATGATCATCGTAAGGGTTATCCATAACTGAAAGAAAATGGAAAATATCCCTACACGCAGGTGTTTCGTAAAAACCTTTTCCACCAATAATGCTGATTGGAATATCCAATTGCCGAAAAGCCTGTAAGTAATCAGCAATTTTAGTAAATCTGCGTAGTAAAACCCCGATCAGCGGTTTGCCTTCTTCATCGATCTCACTGCCCTGATATTTTTCAAGCAAGCGCTTAACTTGATAAGCGGCATGAAGTGCCGATATATTTTCATCTCCCCTATTCTCAGGTTCTGAGCACCAGTGTGTTTCTACGGCAGGAATAATATTTTTCTTTTCGGTCTTTGCTTCTGTTGGTATAAAAGACGCTTCGTATTTTTCTATGTCATTATTATTGCTTGGCATGATCATCTTGATCAGGTCATTTATGCCCTTTTCGGCAAATTCTTTACTTGAGCGATAGTTGTCGTTGAAATCAAGGGACTCACCATTAAGATTTTCAATCAATTTTTGAGCTGTATTCATGACTGTGACATCCGCATTGTTGAAACGATAGATCGACTGTTTGCGGTCACCCACTATAAAAAGTTTGGTATCATTCGCAGATTCAAAGATCGCTTTAATGATCTCCCAGCGCAAAGGATTGGTATCCTGAAATTCATCCAGCATGATGTGGCTATAACGCGCCCCCATTTGTTTGCGAATATCAGGGAATTTACTGATCAGGTGATGTGTAAAAAGAATAATGTCCGAAAAATTAAGCACATTGCGTTTCTTGCGTATAGCAAGATAATATTGATCAAAATCACGGTAATGTGAGATCAATTGTTTTAGTAAGGGAATGACTTTTTTATCTTCCTGCCCGGGTGTCCCCTGCAGTTCATTAATTGGAACGGTTTGCTGTAGAAGTTCAAACCAACCTTCGGCTTGTGCTTTTCCGTCGGACCAATTTCCTTTACTGCCTTTTTTCTGGCGGAGATAAGCGCCACTCCTGGTCACAAACATACTATTACGAACCACTTCACTTAAAAAAGCTGCGCGATATTCAATGGGATCATTTTTATCCAGTTTTTGCAATTGCTCTTGCATGTCCTGCAGTCCCTTGAACATCGCATCATTATGATCTTCACACAGAATATCTGCACTTTTCCAAAGAGCTTTAAAAGTAGCAACTAAATTTTCAATTTCACCACTTGGCGTATAATGGATCAACCAATCCCGCCAAATATCTTCATCATCTTTATTTTCAATTCCAGCTACATATGTATCCAGCACTTCCCGACTGTGATACATGTTTTTCATAGCTTGGCGAATATGGTAAAATGTTAGATCCTCAAGTAAAAGATCAAAACTATCCGGTTTATTCTTGATCTTTCCTCTTAGCCATTTTTCCAAACTTTCATCAAGCAGTTTTTTAGACTCTCCCTCATCTTGGGATATAAATTGTGGATCCAGATCAATACGATGCGCAAATTCCCGCAATATCCCCGCGCAAAAGCTATCAATCGTAGAAATAGAGTTCTGTGAAAATGTTTCTTTTAGGTTCTTTGTGAATTTTTTGACCGCTTCATTATCAGAGGTCCTGAGGGTAGGACAGAAATCTATCTTTTCCATTCCTTTCGGTTTATCACCCGAAAGCAGAACATTCACATCTTTATAAATGCGTTCGCTCATCTCACCGGCAGCTTTCTTTGTAAAGGTAATAACCAGGATTTTTTTATGATCGAGTTCTTTAATTGGCGTACCGCTTGCGGCTTCTTGGGCAAAACGATCCAAAATAGCAGCATAGCGCTTGGTCAGGGCAAAGGTCTTACCTGCTCCGGCACATGCTTGAATAAAGACTGATCGATCGCAATTAAGGGCGCTTTTAAGATTACTCAAGGGAACTCCTTGCCATGGTAATAGTTACATCTTGGGAAAATTACGAAATATATATCATATTGATAAATATTTTTTTACATTCAACCGAACTAATTCAAAACGGAGGACAGTATGACAAACGCAGAAGATATCAAAAGAAGCGTTACAGTCAATGCCAAAAAAATTGTGAACATTGTCATAATTCTGCTTGTGGTTATTTTATTCCTAAGCGGATTTTATGTGGTTCAGGCAGAGAATGTAGGCGTTATCCTGCGATTTGGTAAATATACAAAGACCACGGAACCCGGTCTTCACCTGAAGATCCCTGTGGTCGACAAGGTTTATCAGGTTGCTGTTGAACGTCAGCTCAAAGAAGAGTTTGGTTTTCGTACATTGAGAGCAGGTGTTACTTCACAATATTCACGCAATTACAGCAACGAATCGATCATGTTGACCGGTGACTTGAATGTCGTGGTGGTTGAATGGATCATCCAGTACCGGGTTGAGGATCCCTATAAGTTCCTCTTCAAGGTCCGGAATTCCAGACAGACCCTGCGTGACATGAGTGAAGCCTCTATGCGTGAAGTGGTTGGTGACCGTACCTTGAACGAAGTGCTTACAGTCGGTCGTCAGGAGATATCTCAGACGGTTGAGGCCAAATTGCAAGAACTGTGCGAACAGTACGAGACGGGTATCCGCATTAAGCAGGTCGTTCTACAGAATGTAAACCCGCCGGATGCAGTAAAAGCATCGTTTAACGAGGTAAACCAAGCGCAACAGGATAAAGAAAAACTCATCAATCAGGCACGATCCGAATATAATAAGATCATTCCAAAAGCCAGGGGTGAAGCTTTACAAACTATCCAAAAGGCCGAAGGTTATGCATCCGAACGTGTTAACGGTGCCAAAGGTGATGTTGCCAGATTCGTCGCGGTATTAAAAGAATATGAAAAAGCACCCGAGATCACACGGCAACGAATTTATCTTGAGACCATGAGTAAGGTTTTACCTGTCATGAAAAAGAAATTCATCATTGACGAAACCGGCAGCGGTGTTTTACCGCTCCTCAACCTGGATAATTAAGGAGGCCATCATGAAAAGAACAAGTATTATTATCATCGCCGTTGTGGCCGTTATTATCCTTATCATTGCAGGATCAGGCTTATTTATCATGGATGAAACCGAGCAGGTCGTTATAACCCGCTTAGGTAAGCCGGTGCGTACGATCCTGAATCCCGGTTTACACTTCAAGATCCCTTTCGTGGAAACCGTTCATACTTTTGATAAACGCTTTCTTGAATGGCGTGGAGATTCCAATCAGGTAACGACCAAAGATAAACGCTATATTTGGGTCGACACTTATGCCCGCTGGCATATTGTAGATCCTTTATTGTACTACAAACGTCTTCGCGACGAACGTGGTGCCATGTCCCGTATCGATGACATCATCGATGGTGAGACCCGTACCGCTTTTGCAAAGCACGATCTGATCGAACTGGTTCGCACATCTAACCGCAAACCCCTGGCTGACCCGGTCATGGATATGGATTCCGGTGTGCTTCAGGAAATTACTTACGGTCGTAATACGATCGCAAATAAGATCCTTAAAGCATCTGCCGGACGTGTTCAGGATCTTGGTCTTGAGATCCTGGATTTCAAGATCAAACGCATTAATTATGTTAAAGAAGTACAAAAAACCGTCTTTGAACGTATGATCACCGAACGAAAACGGATCGCTGATAAATACCGTTCAGAGGGACAGGGAGAAGCTTCTCGCATCAGTGGTGAAAAAGATCGTGAACTGAAACGAATCCAGTCGGAAGCAAAACGTACCGCTCAGGAGATCATGGGTAAGGCCGATGCCAAAGCCGCAGCGATCTATAACGATGCATACAATAAAAATGCTGTTTCACGGGATTTCTATACTTTTATGAAGACCATGGAAACCTACGAAAAAGCATTGGATTCGGGTACAAGTATCATTCTTTCAACAGAAAGTGATTTTTATAAATACCTGAAAAGTGTGAATCCGGAATAACTCAACGATAGTTATAATGAATGAATTAATGATCCCTCGCAGGCAGAAATGTGTGCGGGGGATTTTTTCAATGTTACCATTGAGTCAATGAAAACAATTAAGATTGACTCAATAATAATTACCAACGGGTAATATTTTTCAATTAAAATTCGGATTTATAAATCAATTCATTAACTTATTCTAAACTCTTTGTGTCTTTAGATTGGAAGCTAAAGATTCAAACAAAAAAAACGAAGGAAAAAGAAATGAAAAAACTAATTATTGGACTTATGGTCGGTACGATGTTGATCCTAAGCTCGTGTGATTTCGGAGATCTGACCGGCGGTTGGAACGCCAACACCGATAATGCTACGCTTGAAGACATGATCGAAGAAGAACTTCTTGCTGAAGTTGATGTTGATGCGGTCATTGAAGAAGATATTGAAATCGATATCCCAAGCTCTTTATCAAAAGCTGCACCCGGACCGAATGGTCGCAACAAACGCCGCTTACGCCTGAAAGTTCTTCAAAGCATTGATAGTGTCGATGTTCAGCACAGTATTGAATACACAAGTGATGATACTGCCTTGGTCACTTTTACTAAAACACTCTTTGGCACCATGCGTATCAATCAAACTGATACTGCTATTGTTGACTCACCGGAGGTTTGGGAAAAATCCTATGAATATACAAGCACTTCCTATATGCAATTTATTCAATGCACCAATGACAGTTCTGCAGCAGATAGCCTTGCATCAGACAGTACCGATGGATGGAAATTATTCGCCAAAAGTATTGGGAGTGGTGAAACTGCAGGTATTGCCAATACAATTGAAAGCGTAACCCTTGAAGCAAATGATGATTCAACAATGTTGGTTTTCGATGACACTGAAGCACTTTATGAAGTCATTCGCGGACGCCGGAACTGGGGCTCATATCGTGGTCGTCCCGGCTCACAGGAAACTGAAGTCTATGTCGCCATTGATGGTTTAGATGATGTAAATGTTCTCGGTTCAAGCGGTCGCTATTTTAAATTGCTTGATGATGGTGAAGGTTTGGATCTGACAGCTGATGATAATATTTTCAGTGGCACTATATTAAAGGGTCGTGGCCAAAGCCGCCTCCGGGTACGCATGATCACTACTGCAACCTTCATTGAAGAGGATGCACCGGTCGAGATCGCAACCTGGTTCCTTCCCGTACGCTAATCCTTCTTCCCCCTTTCGGGTTTATATAGAAAACGTCCGCCACTTGGCGGACGTTTTTATTTGTAGGGAACAGGCATGCCTGTTCCTTACACTTCACATTAATTATTATTACTAACACTCAAATAGTATACATTTGTTTACTTAACATCCTTTCGGGTTTTTAAGGCATCTGTCAGCTGACGGATGCCTTTTTGCATTATTCACAAATGTAGTGAACGGTCGCCCCGATTACCAAGCCCAAAACAAGTATTATTTTACTAAAACCGGATTTACAGAGCGATAATTAGGTATGTAGGGTTTTCCTGAGTTTATCATAGAGCAAATTATTTTAAGAAGCTTGTTTCCGACATTATTCATAATAAGAAAATAGCATTTTCCTTCACTTTCTTTACGTGCATAAT
>JAYEJI010000133.1:0-2365 GCA_034660515.1 Fidelibacterota bacterium | reverse complement strand
GAGATGCGGCAAATGCATGAAAAAGAAATCAAAGCCCTGACAACGCAAATCGAAGAACTTCAGAAAACCGGAACTGTCACAGCGGAAAAAGAGCCGGATGTTGAGTCGCTGCGGCATCTTGCGGAAGTAGAAGCAGGGAAAGAAGAATATGAGAAAAAACCGGAGGAAACAATATTCAAACAAGCCGGACTTGCATTGCAGAAACTTAATCCGGAAATAAGTGTTACGGGAGATATTGTAAATACCTACGCAGCGGATAAGTACACTGACCGGTTCAATTCTAATTTCAGAAACCTGGGTCTTCATTTTGAAGCATATATGGATCCTTATACGCGCTTTAAGGCCGCTGTTCCGGTTACTACAAGTACGGCTAAAATAGGCGAAGCTTATTTTACCAGATACGGTGTCATGGATGATATAAATCTTACCATGGGTAAATTCCGGCAGCAATTCGGCGTTGTTAACCGCTGGCACAAACATGCTCTGGACCAGGTTGATTTTCCCCTGGCGCTAAGGCAGATTTTTGGAAATGGAGGGTTGAATCAAACAGGTGTTTCTCTGGACTGGACTATGCCTGCCCTTGGTGACTCATCGCAGGAACTTGTATTTCAGGTAACCAATGGCGAGAATGACAGGTTGTTTTCAGGAAATATTATTGGTATTCCAAGTGTATTAGCTCATTATAAAAACTACCGTGATCTTTCCAAGGACATGTACATGGAATTTGGTTTGACAAGCCTTGTTGGATGGAATAGGGAATGGGATGTAAACTCAAATGGTACAACAATTACAAAGGAGGATAGTAAATATACAGCTGTTTATGGTGCTGATTTAAGTTTTCTCTGGGAGCCTACTGACAATATGAGATATCGCAACCTTGAATGGAGAAGCGAGTTATACTGGCTTAATAGGGATATACTGGCACCGGATGATTCAGGGGCAGACACATTAAATTCCTGGGGTGCATATACTTATCTTCAAGCCAAGGTATCACGTACACTCGATATTGGTACGCGCTTTGACTTTTACAAACCCGATACAAAAAGTTATGCCGGTACTTTATCACCTCTGGCTTATACCGAAGATACACATCAATGGCAAATCAGCCCTTATATTACCTGGCACCAGAGTCCCTTTGTGAAGTTCCGGCTTGAATATAACCATTTAGAGAACAAGCACCTTGAAAAACCGGAAGATAGAATAATGCTCCAGGTTATTTTTGCAATAGGGCCTCACAAGCATGAAAGATATTAATACAGGAGGAAACTTGACATGAAAAGGTTATGGTTTTTAATATATTTAACAGTTGCAGGAATTCTTTTTGTGGGCTGCTCATTCTGTGAAGCAAAAACCCCTCTTAAAGTTGTCACGACACTGACTGATTATGCTGTGCTTGCAAAACAAATAGGAAAAGAACGTGTTTCAGTAACTCATATAGTTTACGGGGATCAAGATGCACATTTTATCCGCCCTAAACCCTCTTTTGTAACTGAAGTTCGTGACGCAGATGTGTTAATAAGCACAGGTTTAGATCTTGAGCTGTGGTTACCCACTATTATAAATAAATCAGGTAATACTCATATCCGCAGCGGACAGCGTGGCTACGTTTCAGCCGCACATGGTATGAACCTTTTGGAAAAACCAATGACCATATCGAGGATAGAAGGGGGTGTTCACATTTACGGCAATCCACACGTTACCTGCAGTCCCATTAATATGAAGATTGCTGCCCGTAATATTGCAACAGGGTTGATTAAGAATGATCCCGAAGGGAAAGAAGCTTATCTGGCAAACCTTAAAAATCTGCTGGATAAGATAGACAAATGTCTTTTTGGTGAAGAGCTTGTTCAGATTCTCGGGGGCGATACTTTATGCAGTCTGGCTGAAAAAGGAACATTAATCCCCTTTCTCAAAAAGCAAAACTTGCATGATAAACCGCTTATTGATTATCTAGGCGGCTGGATGAAAAAAACGCTTTCTATCCGAGGCACTTCTATTGTCACTTATCACAAGAACTGGGTCTATTTTTTAAAACTATTCGGTCTTAAAGAAGCCGGAACTATAGAGCCAAAGCCGGGCATCCCCCCTTCACCTAAACATGTGGCGAGTCTTATTGAAATGATGGGAGAGAGAAATATTCAGATTATCCTGGCAGCAAATTACTTCGATGAGCAAAAGATTCGAACCATTGCCAATAGGGTAAATGCCAAGGCAGTGATTGTTCCGCTTTACGTTGGCGGTAAAGCAGGCGTCAATAATTATTTTCAACTTGTTGATTGCTGGATTGATGGACTTATTGCTGCGTATCATGAAAAAAGCCTGTTGAGCAGGCAGTAAAGCGGAAATGGAGGTTGGGATGTCAGAG
>JAYEJI010000132.1:0-31951 GCA_034660515.1 Fidelibacterota bacterium | reverse complement strand
ATAATTAATTAACTTACGCGGTGATTTTACAACAAAGATAATACAGCGATTTTATGAAAAAATTAAATGTCATTCTTCACATCAATGGTACAACGGAAGCATTGACCTGCAGCAAAGGCTTGCTTATTTCTGAAATTCTTCAAAAGAACAATATTTCTTTATCTACTCCCTGTGGCGGCTACGGTACCTGTGGAAAATGTAAAATAAAGTTCAACAGTCCGGCCCCGGCCCCGTCGCCGGCAGATATAAAGCAATTCTCGGAAAAAGAACTAAAAAACGGTTTTCGCCTTGCCTGTCAGCATATTCTTCATGCCGACATAGAACTCTCTTTGGATAATGCATTATTACAAGGGCGCTTGCATATATTGACCGACGGGATACAATTGGATGTCACAATGGATCCCGGGATTATAACGAAAGAAACATCAGAACCGGTATACGGTGCAGCTATTGATCTTGGTACGAGCACTCTCGCGGTTTCGCTTATCGATTTAAAGAGTGGTGAGCGTCTCGGAAAAGAAGCGGCCCCCAATCCGCAATCGGTATACGGAGCGGATATTATCACCCGCGCCACTGCTGCGGTGGGTTCTGCCAATATCATGAAGGACCTGCAGCAGTTGATCATGAAGAAGATCAATGAATTGCTGAGAAAATTAACGAACAATACAAAATATATTCATCATATTGTGCTGGCCGGGAATACGGTTATGAGCCATATTTTTATGGGCGAATCATTGAACGAACTGATCATGGCACCGTTTGAAGCATCTATTACCGATATGCAGATCCTGGAAGCGAAAGCATTCGGGATCGATGTTCATCCGGAGGGAAAGATCACGATCCTGCCGGTCATCGGTAGTTTTATTGGCGGAGACATCGCTTCGGATCTGCTGGTAAGTGAAGAATTATTTGCCGACGATAAGAATATATTGCTCATGGATCTTGGAACAAATTGCGAGTTGGTTTTAAAGACCCCCAAAGGTATGGTTGCCGCATCCGCGCCGGCCGGTCCGGTAATGGAAGGTGCAGGTATCGAACACGGTATGCTTGCGGAACCCGGCGCGATCAGCGATCTTATTTTTGATAAACAAAAACATTTTCAACCTGTCACAGTCCAAAACAAAGCAACAAAAGGGATTTGCGGAAGCGGACTCATTCACAGTATTCATCTTCTATGGTCCAAAGGTATTCTCCTTCCGGAAGGTCGGTTTTCGTCACAATCTTCATTTGCCGATCCCGAAGAAGGATTTGCATTCAATGAACAAATTAAATTGTTTCCCAAAGATATCCGGTCTTTCCAGATGGCAAAATCGGCTATCACCTCATCATGGAAATACTTATTCTCGCTTTTGGGGATTCAGGCAGAAGATTTAGATCATGTGGTCATGGCAGGAGCTTTTGGTCATTACATACGTCCGGAAGCTGGAATGGATCTGGAAATATTCCCTTCTCTGGATAAAGAAAAATTCATCTACATCGGAAACAGCAGTCTGACCGGTTGTGAAATGGTGTTAAAAAACGGAAAATACGCGGAACGAATACAAAAGATCGCAGCAAAAACTGAGCATAAAGAAATAGCTATCCGGAAAGATTTTCAGGAAATTTACGCCCTCAATATGGGGCTCGGCAAGAACGTTTATTCCCAATAATAAATATTTTTCACAGAATAATTATCAGTGTTTTTTATTTCTGGCGGTTTCCATGAAAGCGCTGACATTTTCTTCAGGAACTTCCGGAGGAAGGTCACATCCCGTACTCAAAATGAAGTTCGGTATGTTCTTCATGGAATCCAAAAGCTTCTCGACATCCTGCTGAACTTCATCGGGTGAACCTGACATGATCTTCCCGGTAGGACATAGATTACCGATTAATGCAATTTTTTCATCAAGAACCTTTGCGGCTTTGGTGAAATCAACATCAGAATCCAGACTAAGGGCATCCACACCGGAAACATTCATTTTTCCAAGAAGATGTTCGGTATTGCCGCAGACATGCAGGATCGCAGCGACATTATGTTCATGACAAAGCGCTGTGATCGGATTTACATGTTCAAGAGCAAATTCTCTGAACGAATCCGGGCTTAACATCATGGCACTGGGATCAAGAACTGCAACCATTTGCGCTCCGGATTCAATGAGAAGCCGGGTATAATCCAGAACCTTTTCACTGCACATTTGACAGAGTTTATGAAAATCTTCCGGATTCGCAAGGGTCTGTATCGCGGCATTCTCCGCACCCATGATCAGGCCGGCCAGTGTGTAAGGCCCGCTCACGTAAGCACCACGCAAGGTGTTTTCGGGTAATTCTTTTTTCATACGCCGCAGTGTTTCGGCATAAGATTGGAGACGGCCATCATCAAGAATATTGATGTTTTTAAGCATGGAAAGGTCCCGCTCCATTTTATAATTCATTCCCACAACCGTAGCGGCTTCAAAAGGTGGGAAATGTGTTTCTCTTCCCAGGGCACTTGCTTCTACCGAAAGATCCATCAGAGTGAAGATCACATCCGGGGACCATAATTTCTGTATCCGGCGTATAACTTTCATATGTTCTTCGGCATTTTGTTGTGCAAGCTTGATCGTGGTCCCCGCAGCTTTTACTGCCGGGAAACCAAGTAAGGGAGCTACAATACGTTCACCCTTGTTAAATTTTTCTTTCACTGTTTTCGATAAGTTCATTATGATCCATTTCTCCGAATAATAATTTTATTTTGCCTGCAACAAATAATAAAATATCGCGATAGAGTTTCCTCTTTCTTCTAATGCCGTACAGTTATATTTAGCACATCAATAAACCGCCCTAAAATAAATAATATTCTCTGTGAAATAAAGAAAAATACCAATATTCTTTCAAACAATGGAACTTACGGACATCCCGGTAATAAATATTGTGATAAGCTCAAATCACTTTGTATCAAATAAAATTAGGATTAAATTATAAGATGGCTGAAAATACAAGTAAACACACGATCTTATGGGTTGATGACGAGATCCAACTGCTGCGTCCGCATATCATGTTCCTCGAACAAAAAGGTTATGAGGTCAAAACGGCGACCAACGGCGTAGATGCTCTGGAGATCATCAAACACGAATATATTGCCGCCGCACTTTTAGATGAAATGATGGATGGATTGGACGGACTTGCCGTGCTGGAAAAGATCCGCGAACTTCGTCCGGGCATGCCGGTGATCATGATCACGAAGAATGAAGAAGAAGCATTAATGGAAGATGCCATCGGAAAAGAGATCTCCGATTATCTAACCAAACCTATCAACCCGTCACAAGTTCTTCTTTCACTGAAAAAGAATCTTGATTCCGCTGATATTTCCCGTGATGTTAAAGCAAAAGAATTCATGTCGTTTTATCAGCAGATCAGCATGGAGCTTTTCGATGGTGTCAAACTACTGAGGCGCTGGTCCTATATTCACGATCGCTTAGCTTATTGGCAAATTGAATTTGCGCGCAATACTCAATATGACCTTGAACATTTTTTAAGCGAATTGCAGGAAACCGCCAATAAGGAATTCCAGCGTCTGGTTACGGATGATTATATCAATTGGATACATCACTCACATGATATCCCCTTGTCTCCACAGGTGCTTGATGCGTATGTAACCCCTTTGCTGAAAAAGAATAAGAAGACGCTCTTTGTATTGGTCGACTGTCTGCGCTATGACCATTGGCTGGCAGTTGCCCCGTTGTTTTATAATCAATTTGATATTCAACTTGATTCGCATTTAAGTATTCTTCCTACAGCAACCCCTTACAGCCGTAATGCCATTTTTGCCGGAATGTACCCTGACGCTATCAATGTAAAATACCCCGATCTCTATGCAAATCCCGATAGCGAGGAAAGTATGAATCGCTATGAAGATGAATTGGTAACGGATTACCTTAAGAAGGAAGGCTTACGTCTCAAGAACGGCCATTCTTTTCATAAAGTCTCCGATTCAAAATATGGTGATAATCTTGCCAAGCGTTTTTCTGATATTCGGAATAATGATCTGATTGTTCTGGTCGCGAATTTTGTTGATATCCTTGCTCACAAACGCTCGGTCTCTGAAGTCCTCCTTGAGATCGTTCCCGATGAATCCGGATACCGCAATGTTGTTCGCAATTGGATGGAAGGATCTTATTTGCGTCGTATCATTGAAATGGCAGGTGAATCCGGATTCGAAGTAGTGATCACTTCAGATCATGGTAGTATTCGAGTGAATAAAGGCGCTATGGTCAAAGCTGACCGGGATTCCACGAACAGCACCCGGTATAAGACAGGCAGAAATCTGGTCGTCTCCGGTAAATCCGCGATCTATGTTAAAGATACTGCCCGCTATCGCTTACCTCAAACACAACTGACCGGAACTTATATTTTTGCAAAAGATGACTATTTCTTTTTATATCCGAATAATATGAAAAAATATGAAAAGCAATTTCCCGGGACATTTCAGCATGGCGGTATCTCTATGGATGAAATGATCCTCCCGGTAGCAAAGTTGAGTCCAAAACGATGAACAAACACGTCTATAATATCAAGACATTATCTCCGGAAGAGACCATTGATTTCGGCCGAATATTTGCTTCGCAATTAAAACCCAATGATCTGGTCACACTCTATGGTGATCTTGCCACAGGTAAAACCACTTTTACAAAAGGTGTATGTGAATATCTTCATGCGGATCAACCGGCCACCTCGCCGACCTTTACACTGATCAACGAGTACAATGGCGACTTGCCCATCTTCCATTTTGACTGTTACCGTATCAAACATCCCGATGAGATCATCATGCTGGGTTTTGATGAGTATCTTGAAAAAGATGGCGTGGTACTCATCGAATGGCCGGAACAGATCGCCAGCCATATACCTGAGGATAGTATTGAATTACATATCAGTTATATTGATGAAAAAACAAGAGAAATTGAAATTCGAACACCACGGCGAATGGAGATATAAATGATCTTATCTATGGAAACATCTTCGGTCATTTGCGGTGTATCTCTCCACGAAAACGAAGAATGTATCGCAGAAGTATATTTGAAAGAACCTCGTGTTCATGCAGAAAGACTGGTGGGGCTTGTAGGGAAGCTATTCGAAGAACAAAAGATCAGGGTTCAAAGACTCTCGGCAGTGGTGGTATCTGCAGGACCGGGTTCTTTTACAGGGCTTCGCATCGGAATGAGTTTTGCCAAGGGCTTGGTATATCCGCATCAAATTCCGCTAGCGGGTGTAAATACCATGAAAGCATATATGGCAGGAACGATTGAAAATGCAGACCGGAGCAAAAACCCTCTCTGGGTCATTCGTTCACACAAAGACTATATTTACATGGCGGAATTAAAGGATCCTATAGATGAGATCAAGATCCAATATGGTCAGATCAAGGATATCAATGATTGGTATCCTCATTGTGCACAGATCGTCTGTAATGACAAATTGGAAGAGATCAGCAATATTCCGGTCATTGAAAAAGATATTTTACCATCTATGATAGGAAATTATTATATCCGGCACGTGAACGAAAGTGCCGTAACGGATTACGACAGTCTTGTACTGGAATATGGCATGGACTATAAGCCCAAAGAATGGAAGCCGGGATCATGATTAAGATCCGGGAGATGAATGCCGATGATGTCCCGGAGGTCATAAAGATCGAACGGGCAAGTTTCAACGAGCCTTGGGCGGAAATACATTTTTATTTTGACCTTTATACCAAAACCTCATACGATTGGGTTGTGGTTGAAGATAAAGAACTCTGCGGTTATCTGTGCTTCTGGAAGATCAAGGACGAGCTGCATATTAACAATATAGCCGTTAAGGAAAGTAAGCAACGCCGGGGAGTAGCACAGAAGATGCTGGATAAACTGACGATCTTTGCAGAGAAGCACCGGGCAAGCATGATGACACTTGAAGTGAGTGAACATAATAAAAAAGCTCAGAACTTCTATAAAAAGAACGGATTTGAACAAGTCGGTATCCGGCCAAAATATTACGAGCACGATCAAGCGGATGCGCTGATCCTAACGAAACAACTGGAGACGAATTGAACATTCTTTTGGTAAACGATGACGGTATTTCCGCGCCAGGTATTCAAAAACTATATGAAGCGGTTAAAGATCTTGGAAATATAACTGTGGTTGCTCCGGATGGTGAGCGTTCCGCCGTTTCTCATGCACTTACTCTGGACAAACCCATGCCTGTCCACCAAGTGGATACGGGTAATTTCAAAGGAACCGCAGTAATGGGAACACCAGCGGATTGCGTGAAGCTTGCCTTGATCGAGATCATGCAAGAAGCACCGGATCTGGTCCTTTCGGGGATAAATCTCGGTTGCAATACCGGGTTGAATGTGATCTACTCGGGAACTGTCGGTGGCGCTGCCGAAGCTGTATTCAACGGTATTCCCGCCATAGCGCTGAGCCTGGATACTTATACCAATCCTCACTGGGAACCGATTATTCCATTTGTGCGGGATATGGTAAAGACCGTGATCGAAAAAGGTATTCCCGAGGGTGTGCTTTTAAATGTTAATATGCCCAATGTCGAAAGCACGGATGACATCAAAGATGTGATGATCACGAAACAGGGCATGGCACATTGGCAGGAAAATTTTGATAAGCGTATCGACCCAAAAGGACGCACCTACTATTGGATGACCGGCAAAAAACGAGAGAAAAAAGAAGCTGAAACAATTGATGATACTGCCATTAAAAACAATTATATTTCGATAACGCCGATACAGTTCAATCTGACGGCTTACGATAAATTGGAAAAGATCAAAGCATTGGGATTCAATTATAAAAAGTAAACGCAGAATTCTCAGACATCTATGTATTTTATTTCTGATCGCAGGTTTTAGTTTGGCCTTTGCGGCTGATCGTGCTGATGTGGATCAGGGTATTGCGCAATTCCAACGCGGAGCATATGAAAAAGCATTGGGAACATTTCGCTATGTCTTCGATTCCGAACCTTTGAACACGAATGTCTTTTCCGCGATCTCACTTTTCATGATCGTGAAATGTGACTATGAACTGGGAAATTATGATCTGGTAATAAACGATAGCCGGCTTTTTGAGAGAACTTTTAAAGATACTCGCTATCTTGCTGATGTTATGTTTGAGCGGGGTAAAGCCCTTGCCATGAAACAACAGTATTTCCCCGCCATGCTTTCAGCGATACGGATTCTATCGATCTCCCAGGATGATGAATTAAAAGAAGATGTCATGACTTTTACATCTGATATTTCCCGATACTATTTATTGCCGGAAGATATCGAAATGCTATCCTCACTGGTTGTGGGCGAAGAATCGTTGACCTATCTAAAACTGATCTGGTCGGAACGGAATATTATTCTTGGAAATTACTCTATGGCCGAGCAACTTTTACAGGAAGTTAAATCATCTTTACATGCGGCGAGTTTTGTTAATAAATATAAAGAGCTGAACAAATACCTGAACAAAAGCAGAAAAAACGAAGATCCCGAGATCAATATTGCTGTTGTTCTGCCACTGACCGGCCGCTACTCTGATACCGGAAATCAATTGCTTGAAGGCATTAAATATGCTTTTGAATCGTCAAGAAATAAAAGCAAAAAACGCGTTAATATTATTATTGTGGATACGGAAAGCAATATTCGCAGTGGCCTGAACAACCTGAAACAACTGTTGGAAATGCAGAACATCTCCGCAGTGATCGGTCCGCTGACCAGCGATATGGCGATTTCAATGGCTCCCTTGTGTGAATATGCCGGCGTGCCTTTGATCGCTCCCACAGCAACGGCTGATGACTTGACCGATATGGGCAATTCGATCTTTCAGCTGAATCCCGAACAACAGCAAAGAGCCATAACTTTGGCAAATTATGCAACCGACATATTGGGATATAAGCGCTTCGCCGTGGTTGCTCCAACCACTTCATATGGTATTGATATCTCTAATGCCTTTATAAAAAGCGTTGAAAAGAATGGAGCTGAAGTCGTTTATAATGTGTGGTATAACGACACACCAACCAATATCAACGATAAAATGGCAGAACTTAAAGACGGTGCCGAATACCTGCCGCCTTACTTTAATTACCTTGATGGATTCCATGAAGCTCGTACAAGCGGGTATTTTGAGATAGATACAACAAGCCTGGAGATCGACAGTCTGGAAACCACCCTGCTGGACAGCATGTTTCTGGATTCACTGGTTTTCGACAGTCTCCTGGTCGATTCGCTTTATGCCATAAGTTTTGAAGATACACTGTCCCCCCCGGATACGACCTTTATACTTGAAGAATTATGGCCGGACGATCCTACGATCTATGAAGTTCTGCTTTTTGGAAATTGGTTTGATACGACTCGCGTACCAACCGATACGCTATTTGCCCGCCTGAAAAAACATGCAAAAAATTGGCTGTCATCGGACATTACGATCGAAGAAAAGTATAATACACTCATCACTGACAGTATTTGCATCCTTCTCGATGAACAGGATAACGATCCCTGGAAAATGGAAATAATCTATCTGTTATCTGAACTGGACAGCATTAAAATTGATTCAAATTTTATCGGTGATTACCATTTTTCAAGACTGGTCATAGATACGGTCGCACTGGAACCCTATATTAATCATGAGTTGATCGATTCACTTAAACTCACCCTCGCTGAAATGGATTCCATTGACGCCTTGTGGCTGCTGCATGAAACGGATACGACCTTATTCCCTTATATATTCCCATTTGAGAATTTCGGTATTGAAGCCATCTATTTCCCGGTACCCCAAACTCATATCCAGTATATTGCCCCTCAGTGGGCGAAACATCGTTTCCCGGCTTGTCTGCTGGGTGACGGTAATTGGTATCAGACTAATCTGCTGAATCGATATAAATCAAATATTGACAGCATGATCATTGCCAGTGATTATTACTGGAATTCAAAAGATATTAATTTGAGAAGATTCTCGAAATACTTCACGCAAAAGACCGACAAACAACCGAATCGTATTCATATCTACGGATACGAAAGCATGGATCTTTTAATGGAGATCATTGAAAATGGCGGAAATTCGCCGTCAGAGATCAGCAATAAATTAAAGACACTGAAAGGCCGCCATGGTATTATCCGGAGAATTGAATTTACACCGGATCATCCCCGTAACAGCAGCGGTGTAAGGCTTATTTCGTTCTTTAAGGGTAAATTAAAACCGATCAATTAATTCGTGACGCGTGACGTGTAACTCGTGACTCGTAAAGTATCAAATTTTAACTATAAGAAAAATCTTACAATCATTAGTGGCTTAGTGCTGCTTTGTAGATTTATGAGAAATGCTCTATTACTCTCGTGCTTTCTTGCCTTCGTACTTTCGTTTAACAAATGGCAGATCACCTTCCAGAAGATCATAATTCAATAAGTTATCATGAAGCAACCAGGCAATTGTTTCGAACTGCAGGTTTTGCGGAGTGTTCTCAAATTCGAGAATGCGAAAAAAATGTAAGCGAAAATCAGGCTCGTTTCCATATGAAAAACTATATTCTTCTATCTTCTCAACCGTATTCACGAAGATCCCGAGTTCTTCTTTAAGCTCGCGTTTGATAGCATCTTCAGGACTTTCGCTCATTTCGACCTTTCCTCCGGGGAATTCCCATTTCAGGGGAAATCGCGCAGAATCACGATGTCTTTGACACAAAAGAATGTACCCATCTATTTCGATAATGCCGGCGACGACATGTAGCATTAGAAGTCCTTTTTATTTTCTCCCCGAAATATCTTAGCCAGGTTTTCTCTGTGAGTAAACACAATGAAAAAAGGAAGAGCAATGCTGAACCAAAGCATTTGGTTTGAAATATCGACATTAAATACAAAACGCATGATCAGACTGGTAACAGGAAAAGCAAATGCTGCTGAAATGGAACCCACGCCCGACTGACGCGAAAGTAGAACCACAATACCGAAAACGCCCAAACAAATCAATCCGATCTCAGGGCGAAAAGCCATGATAATACCGGCAGTTGTTGCAACCGCTTTACCACCGCGAAAATTAATATAGATGGGATAAGTATGACCGATCAGTACAACTGCAGCTAGAATGACCCGTGCGGTTTCAAACTCCAAGCCCTCTATCATGAGCGAAGGCATCCAAAAGATGACAGCGAAACCTTTAAATGAATCAAGGATAAATGTAGCAGCTCCTGCTTTCCAACCAAGGTTTCGGATCACATTGGTGGTCCCCACATTTCCACTGCCATGTTTTCGAATATCATACTTCCTGCCTGCAAAGATCTTCCCCAATATCCAGGCTGACGGGAAAGACCCGATCAGATAGACAAGTACTATGATAAGTACGTTAATAAGATTCATGTTAACTCCTGTGTATTATTTCTTTAAAATCGACAAATACGATCATATTCGGATCGGCATAAGTACCGATTATTATCCCGAATTCCCCAGGATAGTATTTGATATTTGGGAAATAAGAACGCAATAGATCTTCAAAATTCTTTATAGTTGATTTCCCACGTGTAAAAAATATATTTTAAATAACCAAAAGAATATATTAAGGGATACTTGGAATCACAACCCATTATTTCAGGGATAAAGGGCGAAACTGATTTCCTCGCATTTCTTCAAGGCAAAAGCTGAAATATATTTAACTTAACATAATAAAGGCAGGAAAAATTCCTGCCTTTATTATTAATTAGATCTATACTTTTTGTTTTTTCTTTTGCAGAAGCGGCGGTATGGTCAGGAAGAGAATAGAAACAATAATGATCCCCGCTCCGATCAACTGAGATGTTCTTGGTAAAATTTGATTTGGAAAGAGCGCAAGCAAGAAAGATGCAATCACCCCGGCAAGGATACTGGAAGAACGGTTGACAGGGATACAGTAAGTGTTTTCGCTCTTGTCGAGGAAAACCAAAGTTCCAAAAAACCCGGTTCCTTGTGAAAACATACCAATTAGAAGCAAGGCCCAAAGGTAAGGTTGACCCCAGTGCATGGTCCAACCCATTCTCACATTAGCACCGATGTCACCTTGTAATAGAGTAAAGAGAACAAGGAAAATAACCAACACAGGTGTTGAGACCATTTGTTCTTCAACAAAATAGCGTAGATTCACCTCTTTTTTATCTGATTTGGCATTCCGGCTCATGAACTGGAAGCGCATGAAGTAAGAGAATAAATATACGGCGATAACAATTCCCAATAAAAGTGGGATTTGAAATCCTTTTGCATCAAATATGGGAATAAGTAACGCAGATAATGCACCAACAAGTCCCACCCAGGAAAACCAACGTACAGAACGCCTTGTGATAGTATCCACAATAGGAGCAATGATCAGTACACCACCCCGCATCAACAACATAGCCAGCACAATACTGACATTTTCAAATGTGTAAGCCAATGTTGTGGTACCAATGATCAAAGAAGTGAAAATACCCGAAAGAAGGGTCCACTTTGTTGGGTGTGGCATATTAATGCCCAGTATTTTTGAATGTGTTGCATATTTCCACCAACCCAAGAGACTGATCACAATGATCATGGTCAACAAGGTGGCAAGAGCAGTGACCGGAAGAATTGAGAATCCGGCAAGTTTACTACCATTCAAAGAAGGCAGTAAGCCTTTGCTCATGATCTTGGTCAGGAGACTGTAAGGCACATAACATGCAAAGTAACCAAAGGCAAAGGCCCAGATACTATTGTTGCTGATGAAGTCTTTAAATGATCGTTTTCCCAAAATTACCTCGTTATTTTTTATTTTTAATATCCCAGAGCGTATTAAAACATGTATCTAAAACCGGCCCTAATTTTTCCGGATAGATCGTAACTTCAGGCATATTATTAAGCACAACATAAGGGATCTTATGATCGTCAAAATAAATAAAGTCGGGGTCATCACCCTTGAATGTTTCCCAGTCTACTTCTTTATACAAGCGTTCAACTTTTTCATCAGGAAGGCCGTGTTCAAGAATTGAATCCGGGCGATCGGGATTAAAGCGCCGACGGTTCTTGCGAAGTGATTCTTCATAAGGGACATCAATATACAACACGCAGGCTTTTTTCAAGATGTCTTCAGAGAGTGAACGAAAAGCGGTTTCATAGCCTCCATGTTCAGATCCACGACTGAATTCCAAAATAGTACTGGTATTCTCGGCATAACCTTCATCACGCAGTTTTTTCTCATATTCAAATGAAATACGCTCAATGAGTAAATTCCATTGATAATTATGGAGGAAATAGCCATCCGGATCGGAATGAATACGCGGCTTATTCATGATTTTTTCAAGAATCGCGTCTTCTTCGAACCAAGTCCACAACATAGGGAAATCATCAATTTCCTCAAAATGATTGATATAAAAGCGTTCAAGGCGTTCATTAACGGGTGTTTTCTTTAAATAGTCAATGACTTCAGATTTTCCCGCAGCGGGGCGTCCCATGAGAATTATGATCTCAAAATGCTTTTTCATTCTATAACTCCTACAAAAATATTAAAGGGTATAATACTAAATTAATTGATGATTGACAAGCCTTCGCTTTGCAAGCAAATCCAAGGATCAATAAGAATATATGAATCTTCCCTTTTATTCTACTTTCCCGGTAAAGGCTTAAGGTCAATAATAGATGATCTTGCGTTCTTCGTAATTTCCCGGCTCATCGTCGAAATATTGGATGCGCGTTATCCAGTTACCTTTATCGTCATATTTGTAATCAAAGGCAACCGCTGTTATCAAGAGAGTATCAGCATTATATTGATGTACCGTGCTCATAAGATCATGATCGTTATACTGCATTTCCAGAATATTCGTCAAATAGTCCATGCTATCATAAATATAGATTTTAGCGGGCAGATCGCTATTTCCATTGTATTCAATTTTAGTTATTCCATAATAACCATAATAACCGTAACTTTTTTCTTCAATTTGCCTTCCCCGTTCATCCAATACCCAATACAAGGAATCGAACAATACGCTTTCCGGACTGCGATAGGCCATACGGGCGATCAATTCATTGTCTTCGTCATAATACAAAAACCAGGAAGAAAACAATGAACTGTCTTCAAATATCTGAATACGCTCTGTGTTATTGCTGTTCTCATCATATAACCAGATCCAATCCATAAGTATTTTACCCAGAGCATCGTATCTTGTTTCTCCAATACACAATTGTTTGTCGTTATAATTACGGACTAACTTCGCATCCAGAGAATCTGTTTTACCGTAAAAATAAGCCTGTGTAATGTAACCTTTTTTATTAAAACTGACGGTTTGATCAATTTCACCTTCTTTATTTGACTCCCCTTTTACGATCTTACCGTCTTTTTCAACAGCATAGTAGTGAAGGATAGTCAGGTGATTTACTTTTCCTTTAAGCTCATAATAACCAAGATCTTTTTCTAGCAGATCTTGTCCGGTACATGAAAACAACAGCAAGACAGTCAATACCAATATTGCAACCTTCATTAAACACCTCCCGGGTTTGGGATATTTTTAATACTTATATATTTTGGTAATTTAAATTTACATTTGGATGAGTATAAACACAAGAATAATAAGTATAAGAAGGCCGGAGGCCATAAACAATCAGACTTCTATAAGCGATGGCAAAAAGATCTTTTCCCTCAGCTCTCGACCCTCTACTCTCTGGTCCTTAATTTTAATAAAGTCCTTCATGCCTGTCTAAATTCCGATAATGTATTGCCTCACTGATATGGACCGGTCCAATATTTTCAACTTTGTCAAGATCGGCAATAGTCCGGGCAACTTTTAAGATCCGCGTATAAGCACGTGCGCTTAATCCCAGTCGAAGAATAGCTATTTTCAACAGATCTCTGCTCTCATTATTCAATTCACAAAAGCGTTTAATATCCCGGGTCGCCATTTGAGCATTGCAATGAACGCGTTTGAATTTATTAAACCGCCTGGTTTGAATATCTCGTGCTGCAGATACTCTTTTACGAATACTTGTCGAGCTTTCACTGTCTTCCCGGTCACTGATCTCTTCGTACGATACCGGTGGCACATCCACATGCAGATCGATACGATCCAAAAGAGGACCGGAGATCCTTGAAAGATAGTGGTGGATCTGTCCGATACTGCAGGAACAATCATGATGAGGATCACTTGCGTAACCACAAGGACAAGGATTCATGGCCGCGACCAGCATAAAAGATGCCGGATAGGTCAGTGAAGCAAGAGCTCGGGAAATGGTTACCCGTCCGTCCTCAAGTGGCTGGCGCAAGACTTCAAGTACATTCTTTTTAAATTCCGGAAATTCATCCAGAAAGAGGACACCATTATGGGCAAGACTTACCTCACCGGGGCGGGGAATTCGCCCCCCGCCGACCAATGCCGAATCACTGACGGTATGATGAGGTGAACGAAAGGGGCGGCGTGTAATAAGACTGGTTTCGGAAATATCTTCATAGACAGAGTAGACAGCCGTCGTCTCCATGGCTTCTTCAAGTGTAAGGCTGGGAAGAATAGTGGGGAAGCGCTTGGCCAACATGGATTTTCCCGAACCCGGAGGACCAATAAGGACAATATTATGTCCACCGGCTGCTGCGACTTCAAGCGCCCTTTTTACATGTGCCTGACCCTTTACTTCTGCAAAATCAACTCTTGTTTTTTCTTCTACCTCGAAAAAACTTTTAATGTCGACCTTTTCGGATTGGATCTTACTAAAGCCATTTATAATGGCAACGGCATCGCTGAGTGTTTCGGCTCCCCAAACTGTACAATATCCCGGCATGGCTGCCTCACGGGCATTAGCTTTAGGGACGATCAGATTTTTTTGCCGGAATCCTTTCATGCCAAGCGCAATAGGGAGTATCCCTTTTGAGGGACGAAGGTTTCCATCCAGAGCCAGCTCTCCGATACAGATGAAATCCTGTAAGCGGCTGGCGTCCACAAGTTCATTTCCGGCTAGGACACCCAGAGCTAAAGAAAGATCAAAGCCCGTACCTTCCTTTGGAATATCCGCCGGTGCCAGATTTTGAGTGATCTTGCAGCCCGGCATTTTAAAACCGCAGGATTTAATGGCGGAGAGCATACGCGAGAAACTCTCTTTGACCGCTTTTTCAGCCAGACCTACGATAAAATACTTGGGCTGAGCACGATCCAAGCGGGTCTCGATGGTAACCACATAGGCATTTATACCATGTAAAGCTGCAGAATAACATTGTGATATTGTTTTCATACGCATCAAAAATATCCAGAAATATTGATTGAGGAAACAGGATATTTTCATCTGTGATGCAGGTCACCTTTTCCGTAATTCGTGACTTGTAACGCGTGATGATTGTTTTTCTGCTTCTAACTACTGGCTACCAGCCGCAAAATTCTAAACTTTAATCGCTTGTATTTCAAAATTGAAACTGATATTTTTTACTATGTCAAAAAGGTAGTATCTATGCAAAAAATTCTTGTGACCGGCGGTGCCGGGTATATCGGATCACATACATGTCTGCGTTTGATGGAAAGCGGATATGAGGTGGTCGTTATTGATAATTTTTCTAACAGTAAACCCGAATCACTAGAACGTGTAAAAAAGATCACAGGGAAAAAGCTTGATCTTTACGAAGCTGATATTTGTGACAAGCCCGCTTTGCAAAAAATATTTCTAGAGCATAAAATTAATGCGGTTATTCATTTTGCCGGATTAAAAGCCGTCGGTGAATCGGTTGAAAAGCCAATGGATTACTATTACAACAATGTATATGGCACATTAGTCCTTTGCCGGGCTATGGAGGAAGCAGGAGTCAAAAATATCGTTTTTTCATCTTCTGCAACCGTTTATGGCCTTAGCGACGCTGTTCCATTTACAGAGAATATGCCCACATCTGCCACGAACCCTTACGGCAGAACAAAATTATTTATCGAAGAGATCTTAAGCGATATTAAAGTGGCCGATAATAAATGGTCGGTAACTCTTCTAAGATATTTTAATCCGGTTGGAGCGCATGAAAGCGGTTTGATCGGGGAAGACCCGAATGGTATCCCCAATAATCTCATGCCTTATATTTCCCAGGTTGCCGTAGGGCGATTAAAACAGTTACAGATATTGGGAGATGACTATTCCACATCTGATGGTACGGGTGTGCGCGATTATATACATGTCATGGATCTTGCTGAAGGACATGTAAAGGCATTGCAAGGCCCCAAGAATGAAAAGGGACCAATGATCTATAATCTTGGCACAGGAAAAGGGAACAGTGTTCTTGAGGTTGTCAAAGCCTTTGAAAAGGTCAACGGGATATCAATTCCTTATCAAATTGTTGCCCGCCGCTCCGGAGATGTTGCAAGTTCTTATGCCGATCCATCAAAAGCAAAAACATATTTGAACTGGCAGGCACAACTCAGCCTTAAAGATATGGTCAAAGATGCCTGGAACTGGCAAAAGAAGAACCCGGAAGGATATGCATAAAATTCCCATCATAGCTCACCGCGGCGCATCGGGGTATGAGCCCGAGAACACGCTGGCGGCTTTTAGATCCGCTTTGACTATGCAGGCGGATGCTATTGAACTGGATGTGCAAATTTGCAAGTCCGGAGAAATTGTGGCCTTCCATGACAAACGCTTAAAGCGTATAACGGGTGTCAGAGGAAAGATCAAAAGAAAAAAGCTGGCCGGATTGCGAAAATTTGATGCCGGTAATGGCGAACATATTCCCACATTGAAAGAAATTCTTGACTTGTGCGATGCAAAGATCAATATTAATATTGAATTAAAAAGTCGCCGGTCTGCACTTGCAACAGCTATGGTCATGCGGAATAGTATCCGCACGGGACACTGGAAAAATGAGAATTTTTTCGTATCGTCATTCTTTCATCGTGAGTTGCGCCGTTTTCATGAAATTTGCCCGGAGATCCCGGTTGGACTGCTATATAGAAGAAGACCCGGGAAACTAAAAAAACGCATAAAATTATTTGATCCCGTTGCAGTACATTTGAGTGTTAAACATATAAAAGAAAAATGGATCCACCTTGCCCATGATCATGGTTTAAAGGTCTATGTATGGACGGTGAATGATCCCGATGTCGCCGGTATTTTGTTCTCGGAGGGTGTAGATGGTTTTTTTACCAATTATCCTGATCGGCTGATAAAACGACGAGCAAGCTTTAAGGTTTAATATATCGCTCGATATAATCTTTAACTTCTTTTTTAAGATCCGAATAATCCAATTCAAGTTCCAGGATCACCGAAACAAAAATACGAAGTTGTTCTTCAACAGGCATACGCTTGTTTACC
Organism: Fidelibacterota bacterium; assembly: GCA_034660515.1. Classification (GTDB taxonomy): domain Bacteria; phylum Fidelibacterota; class Fidelibacteria; order Fidelibacterales; family Fidelibacteraceae; genus M50B103. Next base: position 14,733 of record JAYEJI010000132.1, on the reverse strand, counting down.
ACAACAACACGATTTTCATTGATCACGCAATGTCCGCCGGAAAAGGTACCGATACCATATACAACATCAAGTTCTTTATCACGTAAAAAAGAAGTCAATAATTCCTGAATCTTTTTTGGTTTCATCATTTAGAGAAGCTCCTCTTCACCCACAAAAGGCAAAGAATCAACGATCTCTTTAATGTTTTCAGACTCTGAACGGGGAAGTATCAGCAAAGCACCTTCACTTTCAACAATGATCAGGTTTTTAACTCCCAATCCGAAAACTTTAAGATTCTTGCTGTAAATATAATTTCCACTGGAGCGTAACATCATTCCCTTGGAACGAAAAACATTTTTATTTTTGTCTTTATCTTCGATCTTGTAGACCGTATCCCAGCTTCCCACGTCATTCCAATCAAAGTCAGCTTTTATAACACTAATACGTGAAGATTGTTCTAACACGCCGTAATCAATGGAAATTGGCGTAATTGTTTTCCATTGCCGACTGATCTGACGTTCATATTGAGGTGTGCCAATACTATTACCGATCTTTTGAAGAACAATGCCGATCTCAGGCAGGAAACGATTGATCTTATCAATGATCACCTGAGCTTGCCAAATGAACATGCCGCTGTTCCAGAAGAACTCACCGGACTTAAGAAAAAGTTTTGCTGTATTGAGATCCGGTTTTTCTGCAAAAGTTTTCGAATTATATATCTGTGTGTTTTCAGGGACAGCAGCACCGGAGTACTCAACATCTTTATCTACTTGAATATACCCGTATCCGGTTGCAGGGTAAGTAGGCTTGATACCGAAGGTGAATAAAGACTTCGTGGCTTTTGCCGCTTCAATGGCACCCTTTACGGTCATTGAAAATTTATCAAGATCGGTAATGAGATGATCTGCAGGGAATAAACCCATCACGGCATGGGGATCTTTCTTTAATAAATGCATTGCGGCAAGGCCAATAGCGGGAGCTGTATTTTTGCCGGAGGGTTCTATAATAAAATTATCTTCTGTCAAAGCATCATTCTGAGCCAGGATCATTTTCGCCTGCTCTTTATTGGTCATGATGAATATATGGTCAAGCCCACTAAGCGCACTCAGGCGGTCGATAGTAAGATTCACCATACTTTTGTTGCCGATGATATCTAAAAGTTGTTTAGGATGTTTTTTTCTGCTTAAGGGCCAAAATCGTTTGCCAACTCCACCGGCCAAAATGACACTGTAATAGTGTTCCATATTTTCCTCTTTAATTTACTTCCGTGTAATATAGTTTGTTCATTATTCGTTTTCAATGACAATCTTATACGCTTCCGAAAGTTCCGTATCCCATCGAGCCCTTACATCAATGCCGTCATCAAGATCAAAAAGTATTTCCGGCTTCTGATAAGGATAAGGGCGCCCAAAATCCCGACGCTGATTGTCATTCATGTCAATATAATACGATAGGGTATAAGTACCCGGAAGGACATTATTAAAAGTGAAGGCCGTTCCATCGATCGTGATATCGTAATTCTGCTGATCATTGTGAAGTAACAGGTGCATATATTGAAAAGCTTCAATTTCAAGATGACCCAAAACCGCACCATGATCGGGTTCTGCCCTTAACTCAAGTGGCACGTCATAAAGCGAATCTTTTTCTAGCCACTCAAGCTCATCTTCGAACGAAATATTTATTTGCCATGTTCCCCGGCTTCTCGTTTTTACATAGGGTAATTTATAAAATCCCGGGAGAGCCTTATCAAGAGTTAGATCTGTTGTGTCAGCAGATGACCGATAAACACCCCCAAGTTTTTCTGCAGAAGGAGGCGGTGAGATCAGAAGGTATTCACTCAGCGTCTCAAAATGATAAAAACTATCAGCCCATGCTTCAACCGAGATACGCAAACTCGAGTCGGGCATTGGAACACTTAGCTGATCAAAAAGATGAAGCAGAGAAATATCCAAGCTATCTCCCTCAACGGACGCATGATAAAGCGTGCAGGTTTTTTTGTTATAAAAAACAGTATCTACAGACATGGAATTGACTAAAAAATTAACCGGCTTATTCCATTTTGCCATGTTTTTTTGAAAGGTCAGTTTTGTTTTCGTCGGATCTATGCTTTCTGCCCGAAGGAGACGTCCCGGCATGAAATTATCATAGACTGCCTCAAGGGTCAATTTTGTATTAGTGGTGTCGGGAATTAAAGCAGGCTTAGATGGAACACAAGAGCCATCGAACTTAGCCTTATAATTATTGCTGTTATCAATATCGACATAGCCTGCGATATAAAAGTTTTTTGCCGGCAAGTATTCAAAAAGAAATTCACCTTTGGGCCCGCTTTGAGTATAGTATTCCGGGGAAAGAATGATAGAATCGGGATAGCTTGTTTTCCGACTGATACAGATCACTGCCGTACTACCTGTATTTAATCCATTCACTTTTCCGGTGATCTTATTTTTGGGCATATAATTTCCGCTTGTAAAACTGAACTGCAAGGGTTGTTCAAGAGAATTGCCCCTATAGTCAGATATGATCTTATCCAGAATAACAGAATAGACAACGGAGCTATCCCAACGGGTAGTGGGGGAAATAGTTATATATTTGCCCCTTACGCTGATCTTTGTAAGATCATTGACGAGCGGAAAAACAGTAATGCTTCTTTCTGCAATGTCGGGATTCAGATTTTCCGAGAAAATAAATTCCAATTCATGATCCAATGGAACCATCGTTGCACCATTTTCCAGCGAAGCGGATATTAAGAAAGGTGCTGTTGTATCGGGAGGACCGCCCCCCGGGGGGGCTTCGGAAGCGCACTGCATACAAAGAAAAGCGCCTAAGACTAGTAAAATTAATAAAGGGATGATTGATCTCATTTAATAAAATACTGAAGATAGAAGATAGAAGCAAGAAATCAGTAGATAGAAATTCATAGTGACCGATAACCGGTGATCAGTAATTCGTAACCAGCAACCGATTACGTCCCCTTTCAATATTTTCTTGTGTTTTAATATAGTATATAGTAAAATAAAACATTGGTAACCAATTAATTAAAAAACATGTATAACTAAAAGGTGATATGATGAAGAAATTTACTTCTGTTCTGTTTCTCTTGCTGTTGTCGATTACGTTCTTTACCTCTTGTGATCCCGCGGGTAATGACCCACTGATGGCAGAGCTTAGACTAGTACCGCTAACGACTGGAGACCTTGCAAAAGCTACGACAGATGAAGACGGCAATTTGTACCTGTCTGCATCTGAAATACCGGCTATCATGGCAAAAACCGCTTCGGCCGATATTGATTTTGGCAGCGTAGAGGCCACAAAAACCCTGCAATATGTTTTGATGAATGTCGGGAATACGGATGTGTATGATATCACATTTGCGGCAGATGACATCACAATTTACCCCAGTAACATTGCCCTGGTTCCCACACCCGATGAAGGTGGAGATTTAATTGCCTTACCGATCATTTCTATGACAAAAGCACATGTTATTCCCCTTTCGGGAGTTGGTTCACTCTTAGACATGGAAGTAGGCGCATTTACAGATATGGTTTCCCTGTCATACAATTACGATATTGAAGATACAACAGGCATTGATAGTTTTGATATAACAGATGAATATACAGTCGCGGGCATAAACAAAGGCGCTTTAATAGATATTCAGGTTTCAGGACAGAGCTTACAAGATGCCTTGCAAGGAACTATATCCAGATATGATTTGGCAGGCTTTTCTGATCCTTTCTATGATCTGGTGGTTGCTTCTAGCGATATGGATACGATGATCGTATATAATAACGGAAACGCACCTCTGCCTATGCGCATTGTAAATCAGTATTTATATACTCACGGTGGTGAACCGATTTTAGACACCCTGATATTAGCTGGGGAAAATATAGATATCAGCGGTATCGTCCGAGGATCACAATATTTTACAGGTGGTGATGATAGCGAACATGGTAATATCATTTTCTTCGGCGCAGATCGCAATCAACCCTATATCTTTGAAATTCTAGGAGATTTATGTATTGATGGTGAGGATGGTCTTCTTTTTACTGAACAAGCTCAATAAAGATCAGATATTAAAAGCAACAATAAAAAACCGGACAATTATGTCCGGTTTTTCTTTTATATAATAAACTCAATTACATACTGATCCCAAAACTTGAAGGAGAAAGAATAAAGAATGCGATCAGCCAGACAAAAAAGAAAACCACCGAAACGGTACTCCATACTCTTGCTTTCTTATTTTCCTTGCTTTCACCTTCGATGGCACGAGCCTTGCGGGCAATGAAAAAACCCACAAATGAAAAGATTGGGAATACAAAACCAACCCAAGCCAATTTTTTGGCAAGCAGAGACTCTTCTTTATTGCTGTGATCTATTTCTTCAGGTTCAACCACATTCAACCAATTTGCATTATACAGACCGCTTTGTACATTCAGCAATCCCGCCTGATACCATTTTACACCGCGTTCTTTTAGGATTTTGCGACGGACAGGATTAAGGAAATAATTTGTTTGTTTGACCATCCATTCCAACGACCCGACAAAACGTATTTTCTCCCAAAGAATATTGATCAAAGCTATGATCCCGATACCGACCACAAGGGTTACAAGTGTCTCGCCCCATAGGCCGACATTTCTGTCATAAGTATTTCCAAAGATCCAGTCAATGGTAATGAACATGGCAACAAAGTACATAAACTGCATGGTATAGTTCGTGAATGCAACAAAACCAAAGCGCCGGATAAAGCGTGTTTTTTGACCAAAGGACTTTGCCTTACCGCGCAATTCCACAAGCCTAAGCATGCTCATGATCATCAAAATGCCAAAACCGTTAAGTAATATGAATTGAAAGTACCATCCAAGCAAAGGTGTACCGAGTATTTCAGGTACCCAGCCGCGATGATCCCAAATATGCATGTATACGTTTAATCCCGAATCAAATCCCTTAGTACTAATAACATAAATAATATTAGCGATCACACCCGCAAGACCGATCAGATACATAACCACACCAACACTCAAGGTAGTCTTTGTGAAGAATTTTACCTTGCGTTCTTCTTTGGGCATTGTCAGGAATAACCCGAAGATCGTACCAACAAATGATGCGGCCAGATAAGGGAAGATAGGTTCCGGATAGCCGGCAATGGGCTCAATAAAAAAGACCAGCAAAAAACGCCAGAATGAATCTACGCCTAAGCGGGGATAGGAGAGATAATAGGTTTCAAGATGTGATGGGAACCCCGGACTGATAATTTTTGCCAGGCCCCACGCAAGAGGAGTAAGGATCAATACACCAATAGCCAGTAATATATAAGTTTTGATCAGCTTACTCTTGTCACGATACTTTTCCTTTGAGACAAGGAAACTGTGTATAGCACCATTTATAATAATACACCAGGCAATGGTGTGAATAGTCTCAAAATGATTGAAGCGCCAGAGAGCATGATCCCACACCCATTTTACCGGACCGAGATCAGGGTTGGATGTCGCTTTCAAAGCAAGGTGAATATTTAAACCCACATCACCATGATATCCGATCAACCCTTCGACCAACATCGCGAACAACAGAAGGATAAATCCGCCCATGACCTGTCGTTTACCAATTTCAAAGGCCGAGGTATTGCGGCGTAGTTCGTGTTCCATGCTAACCGTATTTCCCATAGCCGAGACCATAAGAAAAAAGCCGGCCAAACCACCCCCGAAGGGCAGAATGATCAGCAGGATATACTCTATGAAGCTTACCTTAGACATATCTGCCATCAGCGTATCGATATCAATGGTGTGCATAACCATATGCAGGATCAACATCATAAAGATCGCGAAGCCGCGTAAAAAGTCTATACTTGCAAAGCGTTTCATTGGAATTTCCCTCCCTTGTGGATTTTCCATTTAATGACGTATTGTAATAAGCAATTGTTCAGAAAAAGAAAAATACCTGTTTGAAGCAGGAAATCCAAGGAAATGTTAAGACGCAACTCGTGACTCGCAACGTGTAACGCATCGTATTGCCTTGTATTTTTTGATCTTTTTACTTTAATCTTTTGTCTTGGACATTTGTCCTTTTCCTTTTCATTCTCGTTGTGTACATTTACCTTTGATCCTGATAATGTGAACCTCAAATATTATTGGAAAACATGGCAAATTTTGTCCACTTACATACGCATAGTGATTATAGTACGCTGGATGGCGCACAGAAGATCAAGACCATTGTAAAAATGGCAAAAGAAATGGAACTGCCCGCCGTTGCCCTTACCGATCATGGAAATATGTTTGGTGCTATTGAGTTAGCCAATGAAGCCCAGCGGGCAGGGATAAAACCCATCTTCGGATGCGAAATGTATATTGCCAGAGGCTCCCATCATGATCATATCAGCATCAAAGAGGAAGAGGGAAAATATTTTCACTTGGTCCTCTTGGCCATGAATGAAACAGGCTACAAAAACCTGATGAAATTATCTTCTATAGGCTTTCTTGAGGGCTTCTACTACAAACCTCGCGTAGATAAAGAATTACTCCGAAAATACAATGAAGGTCTTATTGCGACCTCAGCTTGTATCAGGGGCGAAGCGGCGGTTGCAGCAAGAGTAAAAGGCTACGACGAAGCCAAAAAAGCCGCTTTGGAATATACCGATATTTTTCCCGGGCGTTTTTATCTTGAGATCCAACGCCATGGCCTGCCTGAAGAAGATATTGTCAACGATGTTTTTATAAAAGTCTCAAAAGAGACCGGTATTCCTCTTGTTTGTGCAAATGATGCGCATTATGCAAAGCGCGAACATTTCGAAGCTCACGATGCCCTGCTTTGTATTGGGACCGCTTCAAATATTAGCGATGTTAATCGCATGAAATATGCCAACGATCAGTTTTATTATAAATCACCCGAAGAAATGGCACAACTTTTCCATGATGTGCCCGAAGCGCTTGAAAACACGGTTAAGATCGCGGAGCAATGTAATTTCATACCCGAAACCGACAAATATCATCTTCCCAATTTCCCGATCCCCAAGGAATCAGGCACAAATGACCCCGATGTTTATCTTGATATTTTAGTAAAACAAGGACTGGAAAAGCGTTTTAACGGAGAAGTAACACCGGAGCATATTGAACGGGCTGATTACGAATTGTCCGTGATCAAAAAAATGGGTTTTTCGGGATATTTTCTTATTACCCATGATTTTGTGAAATGGGCAAAAGAACATGATATTCCGGTAGGACCGGGTCGTGGTTCTGCGGCCGGGTCTTTGGTCGCTTACGCCCTGGAGATCACCAATATCAATCCTCTGGAATTTGATCTTCTTTTTGAGCGTTTTCTTAATCCCGATCGTATTACCATGCCGGATATTGATATTGATTTTTGCTATGAACGCCGGCCCGAGGTGATCGATTATATTAAAGAACGCTATGGGGCAGATTCCGTGACCCAGATCATTACATTTGGACGGATGAATGCGAAGGCTGTAGTCCGGGATGTAGCTCGTGTGATGGGTATGGATTATGCCACCGGAGATCGCTTTGCCAAAGCTATTCCTGATGGGATAAAGTTAACAAAAAAGGAAAAAGAAAAGGGGATGACCCCCTTGACCAAAGCGGAAGAGATCAGCAAGGACCTTCAAACCTATATTCACGAGAGTCCCGATACCGAAAAACTATGGGAGATCTCAAAAGTCCTGGAAGGTATGAACCGACAGGTTGGCATCCATGCTGCCGGAGTCGTGATCGCACCTGATGATCTCCTGAATTATATTCCACTCTTTAAATCTACCAAAGGTGATATAACTACACAATATGATATGGGCTGCCTTGAACAGGTTGGGATGCTCAAGGTTGATTTCCTTGGTTTGCGAACTCTAACGGTAATAAAACATACACTTGATCTTCTCAAGGAACGTGGCATTGAAATTGATATTGATAAAATTCCCATTGATGATGCAAAGGTTTACAAGTTATTCTCTGAAGCCCGAACTTTCGGGCTGTTTCAGTTTGAATCCGGCGGTATGCGCGATCACTTAAAAAAACTCCGTCCTACCAGCATTAACGATCTGGTTGCAATGAACGCACTTTATCGCCCCGGACCTATGGAGAACATCCCGGAATACATTAAAAGAAAACATGGGAAAAAAGTAACATATCTTGACCCTAAGATGGAGCAGATCCTGAGACCAACTTACGGGATCATCGTTTATCAGGAACAGGTCATGCAGATCGCATCCAGTATTGCGGGCTTGTCACTGGCAAAAGCGGATACTCTTCGCCGCGCGATGGGGAAAAAGCAAAAAGATGTTATGGAAAAAATGCGCCCGGAATTTATTGAGGGCGCAAAGCAAAATGGCATTAGCGAAAAAAATGCCAATGATATTTATGACCTGCTCATTCGCTTTGCAGAATACGGTTTCAATAAAAGTCACTCCGTAGCCTATGCATATATTGCATATCAAACAGGATACCTTAAAGCACATTATCCGGCTGAATTCATGGCAGCCAATCTGACTTCGGAACGTGGTGAGATCAAACGCGTAGTTGAGCTGGTCGCCGAGGCAAAGAAACTGGATATTGAGGTCATGCCGCCGGATGTAAATACCAGCACGCCTTATTTTTCCGTTTTGGAAGAAAAAATAAGCTACGGACTTTCCGCCCTGAAGAGCATTGGCGAAAAAGCTGCCGCTGAGATCAAGAGAGTACGAGATAAAGACCAGGCATTTACTACGATCTTTGATTTGGCTAGCCGGGTTGATCTGCGGACTGTGAACCGAAAGACCTTTGAAGCCTTGATCTATGCCGGCGCTATGGATTCTCTTGAGGGAAACCGGAATCAGAAATTCAAAGCGATTGATATGGCACTTAAATACGGACAACGTTTTCAAGATGAAAAATTGGCTTCTCAGGTCAGTTTATTCGGCGCCAGTACGGGACAAGTAGTTATGAACGAACCGGAGCTTGAAGATATCCCCGAATGGAATAAACAGATGAAGCTCGAGAAAGAAAAAGAATTCATCGGATTTTATTTAACGGGACATCCGCTTGAACCGTTCCGGGATGAACTGGAAGCAGTATCAAATGAATACCTGCTGAACGAAGAAGGAGCTCATCCGCCGGAGACCCTGCGGGTGGGTGGACTGATCACCAATTTTGCCATAAATTACGATAAGAAGAATAATCAATACGCAAGATTCCAGTTTGAGTCCTTGACAAATGAATTCACTGTTCTGGCATTTAAATCTTTCGACCAGTTCAAGGATTTGCTTCAAGAGGATTCCAAGATCTATCTTGAAGGAACCTTGAAGGTAGATAACGAAAGAGATCAACGACCAACAGTTTTCTTGAACTTTGCTATGCCCTTATCCGATCTCCGTGAAAACAAGATCCGCGCCGTGAACTTACGTATTCTCAATGATAAGAATTTTGAATTCAACCTGGGTAAATTGAAGACAGTTGTTCAGCATTATCCCGGAAATAAAGTCATGTATATTCACATTTCATACATTCAAACGGGTGAGCAGGAAAAGATCATCAAGGTTGGACACGGGATCAACGGTGCGCGTGAAATGGTCCAGCAATTGCGGGATATCGTCGGGCAGGCAAATGTCTGGTTGAGTTAAGTATGATCATCTATCTTACATCAGGGACTGAGGACAGCGTAATGGCCCGTCGTTTTCGCGAGGCCTATCCAAATGCCGAGATCAAAACCGTAGCCGATAACGAAGAAGCTCGCCAAGCCCTTTTCGAACAAGAGACCAACAGCGGAAAACATAATATTTTTATTACGCCTGCCAAGGGGCAGCACTTTAAAGTATGTCCCGGAACAAGCGATCCGTATATATGCTGCAACTATTGGACTTTGCATCAGGCGACCAATTGTCCTTTTGATTGCACCTATTGCATTTTACAATATTACCTGAATAATCCATTACTGACCGTTTTTTCAAATCTCGATGATCTCCTGGATATGATCCGCGAGCGAATTGCGGAAGAACCACAACGTTTCTTCCGGGTAGGCACGGGAGAGCTCGCAGATAGCCTGGCTATCGATGATGTGGCACAAGCAGGACCCGAGCTAATACGCTTTACAGCAGAGCAAAAGAACATGATCATGGAACTAAAGACAAAGTCGGATAAAGTAGATCATTTGCTGGATGTTCGGCACGATGGACGAACCGTGATCTCCTGGTCATTGAATCCGCCATCCACCATTGGTAAACATGAATTCAGGGCCGCAACATTTGAAGCGCGTATGGAAGCTCTTAAAAAAGTCCAGCAAGCCGGATATATGACGGGTTTTCATTTTGACCCGATCTTGATCGAAGATGATTGGATAAAAACATATGAAGACCTGATCAGGGAATTATTCCGGTATGCCGATCCATCCCGAATAGCATGGATCTCTATCGGCAGTTTGCGCTTTCCTCCGGAAATGGAGGAAAAAGTCAAAGCCAAATTTCCCAAAACAGATCTTTTGGACGGTGAGATGATCCGCGGGAACGATAACAAACAACGATATTTCAAACCTCTGCGCATTGAGGCATATAAACACATCTATCACTCATTACGCAAATACGGAGGCGAAGACCTATTTATTTATTTCTGTATGGAAGATCCCGATACCTGGCAACAAGTCATGGGTTTTACTCCGGAAAACAATGCACATCTTGATTTTCTTTTTGCCGATTATTTAAATAAGAAATTTCCGGGATTGAATATTCCTAGAGCAGATGAGGAAGAGTATAAAAGCTTTCATACATCGAGAAGCTGGGAAAAATAATCATTAAAAATTAAGATAAACTGTACGGAATGGTTTCAAATCATTCCGCACATACAGCCTACCGTCTACTTTTCGTTAAGCGTATCGCTTAACGAAAAGGGCTCCACATGTATCGTCGCTTCAATATCTTTTTCTTCCTTGATATGTTCCTCGATCAAACTAACACGATCATGGGCTTCTTGTAAAGACATATTCGGAGGTAATTCGAGATGAAATGTCAGTTCAATATGATTACCATATCTGTGTAAATGAACATGATGAACATTTGTTTTCATGTTCAAAAGTTCATCGCAACGAGTAGTAAGATATGTCAATAATTCCTTATCGGGAGACTCGCCCAGTAAAGGTTTGACCCCTTCAAAAATGATCTGTGCGGCGGTCCATCCGATCATCAGAGCAACCAGAATGGTCAGCACACCATCAACCCACCAGGCAAAGCGTCCGACAGCGATACCCACTAAAATAACCACAGAAGAAATAGCATCTGAACGATGATGCCAGGCATCGGCTTTAAGTGAAAGATATTCAGTCTTGCGATATGCAGAGAACGCAACTTGCGCCATCAGCTCTTTTACAATAATGGAAACAATCGTAATGACAACAGCAAGCAATCCGTATTTTGCCTGAGTATGATCGCCAAGACGATGAATACCCTCGATCAAAAAATCCACAGCGATCAAAACCAGTAAGATCCCCACGATCAAAGCAGCTATTAGTTCTGCGCGCCCGTGCCCGAAAGGATGTTCCTCGTCCGGTTTTTTACCGGAGATCTTTACAGCGATAATAATAATGAGTGACGATAAAGAATCGGAAAGCGTATGCCATGCATCCGCGATCAAAGCAGATGAAGCGGAGATCAATCCCGCCCAAAATTTTAGCCCAAAGAGGATCAGGTTGCCGGCAAGCGACAGGCGGCCCTCATTTATTGCCATTTTTTCGTTGGAATTGTTTTTCAAGAGTGCTCCTATGGGAGATTGACGACCTTATTAACGGCATCAACCAGTTCACTTTGTCGATAGGGCTTTTTAAGAAAACCCTCAACACCCAATTCTTTAAGAGCAATGGTTTGCTTATTGCTTGCAAAACCGGTAGAAACCAAAACGGCAACATCCGGATTGATCTTCTTCAGGGCTTTAAATATTTGCACACCATCCATTTTCGGCATGATCACATCAAGGATCACAGCAGAAATTTTATTTTTTTCTTTTTTGTACATTTCAATACCGACTTGCCCGGAATCTGTATCCAGCACATCATAACCCACATATTTCAGTGTCTTTATGAGCATACGACGAATAGCTTCATCATCATCGATCACTAAAATAGTGCCGCCTTCAACTGAATTGCGTGAAGTCTTTGCTTTTTTTACAACAGCCTTCTTTGGTTTGAGATCGGAAATAGGAAAGTAAATATGAAAAATCGTTCCCTCGCCGGGTATACTGTCGGCAAAAATACTTCCGTTATGTGCATTAATGGTACCATAGGTTGTGGATAAACCCAAACCCGTTCCTTTTCCGGCCTGTTTTGTAGTAAAAAACGGTTCAAAGATCTTATCTAGAACTTCTTTTTCCATACCCATACCGGTATCACGTACATGTAAAACGACATAATTCCCGGCTTCAAGATCGACAGGTAAGTGCAAGAGATCTTTCTCATAAATGGAGATATTTTCAGTGCTTAGCTCTAAAATACCACCATCCGGCATGGCATCTCTTGCATTGAAACCCATATTCAGGAGAACATTTTGAAGCTGGACGAATTCACCCATAATAAAATGCTCTTTAGCACTTAATTTTTGTTTAATACTGATATTTTTACCAAGTGAAAGTTGCAAGAGATCCGCAGAACCAAGAATAAGTCCATGAAGATCGATGGCTGTCATTTGTTTACTTTGTTTACGTGAAAAAGTAAGCAGTTGATTTGTGAAAGTTGCCGCACGCTCACACGTCTCGGTGATGTTCTTACAGTAATAGCTGTGTTCTTCGTCATCTTGAAGATCTTCAGATAACAATTCGGCGAAACCAAGAATAGTAGCCAGCATATTATTAAAATCGTGCGCAATACCTCCGGTCAACTGTCCCATAGCTTTGAGTTTCCGGGACTGAGCAAGTGTTTCTTCCTGGATACGAATAGTATTCAGCATACTGTGTTCCTTGGTGATATCAACATTCACGCCAACGATCAAAATAGGCTCATTTTTTTCGTTGCGTTCTGTCACCTGCATAGAGCAGCGGAACCATTTGATATCTTCCTTAAGATCATTGATCCGGAATTCAAATTTACAGAAAGAATTATTTATCACGCAGGAATTGATCTGCTTCATCGTGTTCTCAAGATCTTCGGGAACGATATACTCATACCATTTATTAAGATCGAATTCAGTAGCATCGGATTCTATCCCGAACAAGCGCATTAACTGCTCATCGGGGATCCATATTGTTTCAGGAACGCGAATCGTAAAACTACCGATCTTCGCAGCGTCAAGTGCGGTGTCCAAGCGCTCCCGGTTGACCGCCAATTCTCGTTTCCGCTGATAACGTTCAACATGGTTCTTTATACGTGCAAGAAGAACGCGATCATTAAATGGTTTGGATACATAATCGTCACCGCCGACATCAAAGCCCTTTTCCACAGCTTCAACATCTGTACGCGCGGTCACAAAGATCACCGGGATCGACTGGGTCGCAGGATTGGCTTTTAATTGGCGACAAACATCAAAACCATCCATCTTGGACATCATCACGTCAAGAAGAATAATATCCGGATGATATTCATTTGCCACACGCAAGGCTTCTTCACCGGACTGTGCAAGCAGGATATTATAGCCTTCCGTTGTAACGATCGTAGTCAGGATCTGCAGATTTGCTGCCGTATCATCTACGATCAAAATAGTAATATTCGGTTGTTCCATGTATTCTCCGGACCTGCCGGGTGTCTTTAGGGCGATATTAATTGCTTTTCATTCGAAAATATAACGAATCCTCAAGATTATCAACCTTTAAGCATGACTTTTAAAATTATTAATTTCATATATGATCTTCACAAATGACTAAAATCTTGAGCCAAGTTTTTATAAATTCAAAGAAGCTGAATTTTGTTAAATAAAAGATGCACAAGAAGAGCAGAAACTGTAATATATCTCAATGAGAAAAAATATCCACACACAGGATCTGGGAACTATTGACTACGCTGAAGCTTTCGATCTGCAACTTAAATTGCACAGCCGGCGCATAGAAAATAAAATCCCCGATACATTACTTTTACTTGAACACCCTCATGTGTTCACTCTTGGCCGTCATGCACAGGAAGGCAATGTCGTGTGGAATGAAAATGAACTCGAACAACACCATGTTAAAGTTCATCAAGTCGATCGTGGCGGCGATGTGACCTATCATGGTCCCGGTCAGCTTGTCGGTTATCCCATTATCAAACTAAAGGATCGCGACCTGCTACCTCGTCGTCTTGTGGAATGGGTAGAGAATTTGATCATCCGGACGGTGGCGAGCTATGGGATTGCATCTTATGCCAATCCTGACCATCCGGGTGTGTGGGTCGGAGACGCTAAAATCTGTGCCATCGGTATGCGCATCAAGGAAGGCGTGTCCTATCACGGTTTTGCTCTGAATGTTTTAACAGATCTTTCGTATTTTAATGGTATTGTCCCATGTGGCATACAAAATAAGAGAGTATGTTCACTTTCATCAGTTCTTGGCAGGAAGATCAATATTGAAGAAGTAAAACAACGCTTGATCAAAGAAGCGAAGTCCATTTGATTTAAGAACAATAGAACATTCGAGCAGGAGCCTGCCCACCATAACCTTGGTGAAGGTGGGAACAATCGAAGTATATTTGAAGTGAGAAGTTTGATATACAAAAATTTATTCTTTTCTTTTGAGGTCGTTTTTTTGAGCTGTTTGAATACTTTTTACGAATATTGAAATAAGTTCATTGTTTTCTGAGATCACCTTATCAAGTATTGTGGTTTTATTAACCAAATGCTTG
>JAYEJI010000131.1:0-2403 GCA_034660515.1 Fidelibacterota bacterium | reverse complement strand
AATGCAATACCAATCCATACATGAAGATGTGTGATCAATAGATGTTCCGGTTCAATGTCACGCAAATAATTAACAAATAAGGGTATTGACGTTAGAATAAGTGCGACAAATGTTGTCATTCTTAACATGGTAAATACTTTTTTCATCTTTAACTCCTTTAATAGATTATTTAATAATTACTAAATAAATATTGATTTTGTAACAGGTTTGGGGGTTTTAATTACCATAACAGCAAGATCTTCCTTGCTTTCATTGTACCAGCAATGCATGATATCTTTGGGACTCTCAATGAGCGTATTTTTTTCAACGGTTTCTTTTTCTTCACCAATTTCAACCACGCCCGTACCCTTCAAAACATAAAAGGCAACATCAACCGGGGTAATATGCTGTTTTAAAAATTCACCGGGTTTAAGTGTAATAATGTTGATCATCGCATCTTTTGTGTTGTAGATGTTTCTTACATCAACACGATGCGCGGTTTCCATTATGGCGGTCTCGGACAGTTTTTTTGTAACGATCATATTATTCCTTTTGTGCGTTTTCATTTGGATATCCAAATAAAGTAAAGAAAAAATACAAGTTTAAAAACAAAAAGATAAGGCAAAGATCGTGAATCGTAAAACGTAAGACATAGGGGTTCAAAATTTATCCAACGAAGCTTTAGCGTAGTTGGATGTCGAACCCGTGAACAGTAACGATCAGGACCAAACATCAATAGCCTTGGGTTTAAACCCAAGGCTATTGATGTATTAAAATTTTCAATTATAAAATGTAAAGTATCGCAATCCACATATCCACGGGTTTGTATCGCCGGATGATAAAAAGTGAGGCTATGCGCAGTTAAATTATTTCATCAACACCATTCTCTTAACGTTAGAATAATTTCCTGCTGTCATGCGATAAAAATAGATGCCGGAGTTGACCTGATTACCGAGATCGTCTTGTCCGTTCCAGATCGTGACATAAACACCTTGTGTTGACGACTCGTTCACAAGCGTCCTGACTTTTTCGCCAAGCACATTGTAGATATCTATCACAACATGGGCGTTCACGGGTAAAGCGTAAGAAATGAGTGTGCCGGGGTTGAAGGGATTGGGATAATTGTAGCCCAACTCATACATAAAAGGAGTTCCATCATTGATGGCGGTCGTTGCCGGATAGTCCGCTGCATCGCCCGGATGGGTTACAAGGCTGGCAGTCCCGGGATTTGCCGAGCCGGAGGTCCAGATCCCCGCGGAATCCTGAAGTTCTTCGCCGTTCATAAAGCCGTCTCCGTCCGAATCAAGTACCGCTAAAGGGGCTCCCCAAAAACTTGCCTCAGAACTGCCGGTAATGGACTCCACGGACTGACCGAAAGGATTCCTGGGCGTCCCGCCGCCGTCAGTATGACAGGTATTGCAGCTCCAATTCGTCCCGTAGGGCACCATGCTCACGCGGTAGCTTCTTGCGGATAAAAATGTAAGAGAAAGAATAAATGCAATGATGATTAAAACAATAGATTTTCTGTTCATTTTTTACCTCATTTTTCTTTTAATCAAGATAGAAGGTATTTTTATTGCATACAAATAGTTTTATTAAATTTTTGATTTTACCGCGTATTCAAGCTAAACTTCTAAACTCTTAAACGAAACGCGCAGCGTTTCATTTAAACTTAAATATAAGGGGCATCACAATTTCGGCATTGTCAATCGCTATTAAGAATGCCTTCAAGTTCTTCAGGACTATAAATTCTCAAAGAAGCTTGTTTGAAGTCACGGGCATTACGAGTAATGATCGCATCTATATCGCTGATCCGCGCAGATTCATGTAAAACAGCATCTTCATAATCGCTGATCTGAAGTGATAGTGCAGACTCACAGATGCTTTTATTTATATGTGTGAGATTGAAAATACTTAATAAATGTCCTGTTAGATCTTTTGCAATTCTTGAGTTTTTTTCTTTTTGGATCAGATAGGCAATGGTGGTAATGGTTGTGGGACAAATATAACCATCAATATCACCATTTTCAATTTTAGACAATAGGCTGACCGCGGTAGAATACCAAGGTTCGCGTTCAAGCAAAACATCCAGGATCACATTCGTATCAAAACAGATTTTCACAAGTATTTTTTCTCCAAATGATCTTTATAATCCTGTTTATCAAGAGTGGACCCTTTTAAAGCACCGGAAAGCGCCCTCACATGTGGAGTCAGTTTTTTTGTTTTATCGCTTTTGATGATCAAAAGTGAAAAATAATCGCCAACCATTTTTGATAAGGATTTTCCCTGCTCTCCGGCAAAGGATTTTGCCAGGTTGATGAGCTCGTCATCCATCCTTAATGTTAACTTTGTTTGCATGTTTCACCTGTACGTCATAATATTCAATATTAATACGTCATATCGAAAAATGCAATATGTTTTTGT
>JAYEJI010000130.1:0-2404 GCA_034660515.1 Fidelibacterota bacterium | reverse complement strand
CGTCAAAGAATTTGTCAACAGCTTTCTTTGACGATAAACCTGGAATTCTTATGCCCCTCCCCACAGGCCAAGCGATTTACTATCGATAAATCATTTCGACTTCATGCGTTGGATATAAACTTGATTAAAATCATCACGGAGGTACAATGAAGATAATTATAGATGACACACAAAAAACCCTGAGTACTGAAATCGATAATGTGAAAAGAACTATGCCTCTTTATTCAAAAGAGGCATTTGAAGTCATATCACATCAGTGGCTCAAAATGGGGTGGAATGAAAAGTATGTTTACACATTCAGCTGGATGGGGCGTCCAATTATTCAATTGCCTGAAGATATGATCCGCATTCAGGAAGTAATTTACCGAATAAACCCTGATGTGATTGTTGAAACAGGTGTAGCCCATGGTGGTTCACTTATTTATTATGCAAGCTTGTGCAAGGCTATGGAAAAAGGCAGAATCATTGGCATAGATATAGAAATCCGATCACATAATCGCACAGCGATTGAAAATCACGAATTAGCATCGTACATAACTCTAATCGAAGGTGATTCTACAGATGCTACGATTGTCAATCAAGTTAAAGCACTTGTTAAACCGAATGAGACGGTGTTAGTGATTCTTGACTCAAATCACACAAAACAGCATGTATTAAGAGAGTTGAATGCGTACTCTTCTCTCGTGACAAATGGTTCCTATATTGTGGCTACCGATGGGTCCATGAGAGATCTGCATGATGTGCCGCGGGGCAATCCTGAGTGGATTTGGGATAATCCTGCCGAGGCGGCTCTCGAATTTGCAGCTAAAAATCCGGAGTTTGTTGTTGAACAACCAGAATGGCCTTTTAATGAGTGTGAATTGACCGAGAATATTACGCATTGGCCCGGGGCTTATTTGAGGCGTGTGAGATGAGGATAATTTGATAATACGTCTTTTTGTAATACTTACGGTGTATAAATATGGGCATGGTATCTTTTGAAATAAAATACAATCAATGAGGCGAAAATGATGGAAACTGAAACACCACCCATAGTTAGCATCGGGATGGTTATTTATAACGAAGAGCAATATATTCGAGAAGCACTTGATTCTCTTATATCCCAAGATTTTAAAGATTTTGAATTGATTATTTCAGATAACGCCTCTTTAGATTCCACTCAACAGATATGCTTAGATTATGCTTCAAGAGATAACCGAATTCGTTACTACCGGAATGATACTAACATTGGTGCGATTGAAAATTTCAATCGTGTATTTAAATTGTCATCGGGAAAGTATTTTATGTGGGCAGGAGGGCATGATTTGTGGAGTGGAAACTACATCAGTGATTGCCTTGAGATCATGGAAAAGAATCCAAATGTTATTGTTGCTTATCCAAAGACTATATGGATAGATGAAAACGCTGAAGAATTGAACATCAAAAGCGGATTCGTTGATACGCAAGGCGGATGGGTTATTTCTAGATTTATTGTTATAGTATGGACAAATAAAAATGCAATATATGGCCTCATAAGGTCTGAATCTTTAGATAAAACTAAATTAATGAGACGAACAGCTGCTTCCGATGAGTTGTTACTGGCTGAACTTTCATTGTTTGGCGATTTTGCACATGCCCAAAAAGCCACATGGTACCGAAGAATTAATCGAAAAACAGATAGTAAAAAACTATATATAGAGAGATGCTTTTCAACTAATAAAAAATTCAAGTTCAGACTTCCATATTGGAGATTATGTTATGAATACACTGACCTCATATGGAAAGGACCAATCACTCTTATGCAAAAACTTGCGTTGACTGTTTGCATCATCCCATCAATTTTTATAAAATATAAATCTAATTTGTTTTATGATATTCTTCATATTTTTAAATAAAAAAAATATAAAATTCAAAATCCATAATTGCACATGAAGATTGTCGAAATCAACAAAATATATTAAAATCGGAATGAATTATAAATGAATGTGACCTCATCCCAAAACCCGCCATAACCTTATAACACATGCCAAGTGAACAAGTCCCAAAGCCTGGAACCTGAGAAGATTAGTAGTTACCCACACAATATTGGGGAATCCTTAATGTAATCATAACCAATACATTGCATGCCAATCAATATGTTACTACCAAGCATCACAGCCCAAGATGGTGATACAGAAGCCGGCGCTCCGGTGGCAATACTCGAAGTGCAGGCGACCGGACTGCCGGTGATCTCGTCGTATCATGCGGATATCCCTGCGGCGGTGGTTGATGGAAAAAGTGTGCTGCTTGCGCCTGAGAGGGATGTGGAAACGCTGGCAAAGCATCTTTGGTATCTGGTCGAGCATTCGGATGTGTGGGGTGCGATGTGGCGGGCTGGGCGAGAGTATATGGAGCAGGAGTCTGAGGTGATGGTGCAGGTTGGGAA
>JAYEJI010000129.1:0-10578 GCA_034660515.1 Fidelibacterota bacterium | reverse complement strand
CCTGCTTTTCGCAAGCTATTGGAAACCAGTATTTATGATCCCAGTGAATTGATCCGTCGAATTAGTGCCAATTGGATGGGACATATCGGTGACAAAGGTTATATTCCCTTCTTAGCAGATCGCAGAGCAAAAGATATTTCCGAGCGGGTTTCATTCTCTGCCAAATCTTCATTGGAGCTCCTGTTCGCCCATCCATGTGCGGATGACTTTCTTGCAGAGATCGCTGAAACAAACGATCTGGATACAGCTAGGATCAATTATCAATATCGCCGTTCGCAAAAATGGCTCTATGAAGAGATCCTTCCAACAATTACAGACACAGGCCTTACGGCTAAAAAACGTATGAGCAAAGTCAGAACTTTCAGGAATTACAATTTTACTCCGGGAGTCAAGACACTGATCGAGATCGCGCAGGATGAAAATGATGATCCTATCGTTCGCAAAGGTTGTATTGAAGCTCTGGGATGGTTTGTGATGAATCCAAACTATAAAGATCTTATTTCCGAATTACAGGTCCTGACAGGATCTGATGTTCCGGGAGTCAAAGCTGAAGCGGTGAAGAGTATTAAGAGGCTTGAAGCGGGAGCGAACCTTGTGATCACGCCATGATAACAATTGACAATTGAAAATTGACAGAGGACAATTTAATTAATAATGTTCGATTGACAATTACAGATTACTCAATAAAAGAAAAGGCTCGCCCCTAAATTTCGGGGCGAGCCTTTTTTACTTTTTATGGTTCACGTTTCACGCATGAGTTACACGTCACGAATTTACTTTTCTTCCATAAAAGGATATTCATAGTCCTTGGGTGGATCAAAGGTTTCCTTTATTGTACGAACCGATACCCAACGCATCAGGTTTATAGATGAACCGGCTTTATCGTTCGTACCACTGGCTCTGGCACCGCCGAATGGCTGTTGACCAACAACTGCACCCGTTGGTTTATCGTTGATGTAGAAGTTACCGGCCGCGTTTACCAATTTATCTTTTGCAACCAGAACAGCTTTTCTATCTTGAGCAAAGACCGCACCGGTCAGAGCATAGGGGCTTGTCTGGTCACAAAGCTCCAGGGTTGCTTCATATTCATCTGCTTTGTAAATATAGATCGTTAAAACAGGGCCGAAGATCTCTTCTTCCATGGTCTTGAATTTTGGATCAGTCGTTACGATGGTCGTCGGTTCAATAAAGTAACCTTTTGATTTATCGTAATCGCCGCCTGTAATGATCTCGGCATTTTTATGCTCTTTCGCGTAATCAATATAACCTGCGATCTTATCAAAAGCCGATTCATCGATCACAGCAGTCATAAAATTCGTAAAATCAAGCGGTGAACCCATCTTGATAGTTTTGACCATGCTTGTATATTTTTCTTTTACTTCAGCCCATAGGTTATCCGGCATATATACGCGAGATGCTGCAGAGCATTTCTGTCCCTGGAACTCAAAAGCGCCACGAACCATAGCAACGACCAATGCATCCACTTCGGCGGATTTATGTACAAAGATGAAATCTTTTCCACCGGTTTCACCGACAATACGTGGATAACTTTTATAATCGGCGATATGTGTTCCGATAGTTTTCCAAATATGTTGAAAAACTTCGGTAGATCCGGTAAAATGTATTCCGGCAAAATCCGGATGTTTTAAAACAATATCACCAATCTGTTTGCCACTACCGGGCAGGAAGTTTATCACACCATCCGGAAGTCCGGCTTCTTTAAAAAGTTTCATTAAAAAATATGCCGAGAACATCTGAGTTCTTGAAGGCTTCCAAACCACGGTGTTTCCCATAATAGCGGGTGCTGTTGGAAGGTTACCGGCAATGGAAGTGAAGTTAAAAGGTGTCAAAGCAAAGACGAAGCCTTCCAGCGGCCGGTATTCAAGTTGATTCCAGGTACCGGTTGGACTGTAGTCCGGCTGATTTTTGTATATCTCTGACATATAGTAGGCGTTAAAATTGAAGAAATCTATCAATTCACATGCCGCATCAATTTCTGCCTGATAGATCGTCTTGCTCTGCCCTAACATCGTGGATGCATTTATAAGATCACCATAGGGTTTGGCAAGGAGTACGGCCATTTTTTTAAAAATAGCGGCTCGGGATTCAGCGGGCATAGAGGCCCATTCTTTTCTGGCTTCCATTGCAGCTTCAATTGCCATCTTGATCTCTTTTTCGCCTGCCATATGAAAAGTGCCCAGCACATGTTGATGATCATGGGGACAAACTATATCAGTTGTTTTACCTGTATATATTTCTTTCCCGCCAATAATGACCGGGATCTCGATCTTTTGTTCCAATAACTCGTTTAATACTTTTTTTACGCTGGCACGTTCCGGGGTTCCGGGCGCATAAGTCAGTACGCGTTCGTTCTCCGCATGCGGTATTTTATAGAGCGCATTGATCATGTCTTTTCTCCTACTTCTTAAAAGGTTCTGATGAAAATTTACAACATGAGTTTAGTTAATATTTAGATGAAATTCAAGAATTTTGGATGCTAAAAGCACAATAATTGACGAATTGTCAATTATTGTACTTTGGTGTCTATTAATAAAATATGCGCATCAGCTGTTTTTAACGATAGATCTTAAGACGACCTTGTAGTAATGGTCACCTTGTTTTCTAATCCATTCAAATGCCTGTTTTACGGTTTTAATTGTATTGGGAACAAATTCGTGGATGATGATCTCCAGGATCTTACTATCCAATAGATTTTGTGTTAATGAATTGATCATATATAAAATTGTATTACCGTTATCGGGTTGAAATACGGTTGCCTGTACAACACGCGTATCTTTACCCGGCTCCAGCCACTGATAATCGTTGTAATACATTTCGGATTTGTGATATGTCATTTTCTTGCCTTATTGCTTAATCTGTTTTTTAGAAAAGCCCCGCACTTTGTGATTGCGGGGCTTACGGGGGTAAAGAAGGGATTATGAAATGTTAATTGATCTCAATTTTGCGGGGTTTTGCCAACTCGGTCTTCGGGATCTCAATGGTGAGTACGCCTTCGCTCCAGCTGCCTTTGATCTTTTCTATATCCACGTTGCCGGGCAGTTTGAATGAGCGTGAGAATTTACCGTAACGGATCTCATTCAGATAGTATGCTGAATCTTCTTTTCGATCCTTTGCTTTTTTCTCACCGGAGATGATGATCACATTTTCTTTTACCGAGATATCAATATCTTTTTTCTTCATTCCGGGAGCTTCAATGTTCAGGAAGAACTCATTTTCGCTTTCTTCCACTTCCATGCGAGGGTTCCAGTCGACAGTTTCACATGATTCGTTTTCAAATCCTGCGAAGAAATCGTTGAAGAGGTTATTGTAATAGCGGTCCACACTTGGGGTTGAATAGTTTCTTTTTACCAGCATCATTTTATGTCTCCTTTTACTCAGCTCTGTGCTGAGCTTATTTTTTTCTTTTCCCGACTATCTCTCTCTCAGCCGGGGTGTTTTTCAAATGTCACCCTTAATGATGCCAAAATCGTGCCAAAAGTATTTTTCTGCCAAGATGTCTGCTATTTTGGCAGATAATATGTTTCTGTGGTAATTGTTGTGCCATATTGACAATTTGGCACCATTTTTGACAGAAAAGCTGAGATGGAATAACAAGATCAAGTGATCGCTTAAAACATTTTTGGTCACATAATGCACGGAATGGTTTCAAACCATTCCCTTCGTGGCACTCACTCGTTTTTTCTCTATTCTCCCTACTTTTCTTCGCGTCTTACGTCTTTCAATTCTTTTCCATTCTTTCCCGACCAGCCGGCATTCTGCTTACGTATAGCTCCGGCAGATCAAGCTGGCAGATCTTTTTACCGTTTACTGTTCATCATTTACTGTTTACTGCTTTCTGTTCACTTCTTTCATCTTGCTTAAAACCCTCACAAGATGTAAATTACCTGATGTTTTTTAAGATATTGAATGAAAAAAGAAGGAGCCTGTTGTGGCCTCAACTGCTGATTTTAGACCGGGTATGATTATTGTATATAATGGTGAGTTATTTAAGATCGTCTCCTACCAGCACAGTAAAACGGGACGTGCCGGTGCTGTCGTTAGAACAAAATTAAAAAACCTCCTGAATGGAAAAGTTCTTGAAAACACATTCCGTTCGGGCGAAAAAGTCGATGAAGCCCGTGTGGAAGCTACTGTTTTACAATATTTGTATAATGATGGTGATAATTATTATATGATGGATCCCAATAATTTTGAACAGATCCCAGTCTCGTCGGAGATCATCGGTGAGGATCATTATTATCTCCGTGAGAATGATGATGTAAAAGTATTGATGTATCAGGAGGCACCCATTGCCATTGAATTACCGACGGCTGTTGTTATGGAAATTACATATACCGAACCCGGGGAACGCGGTGATACGGCAAAGACCAATGTTAAAAAACCCGCAAAGGTCGAAACAGGACTTGAAGTGTCGGTTCCGCTTTTTATCAATGAAGGTGACATGATCAAGATCGATACACGCGACGGCCAATATTTGGAACGTGTGAAGAAATAATATCCAAAATTCAAGATACAAGAATTAAAATATAAATTATAAATGTATAGAAAGGGAAAATAAATGAATATTCCTAAAGAGCTCAAGTATTCAGAATCCCACGAATGGGTAAAGATCGATGGCGATGTTGCGACCATAGGTATCAGTGACTTCGCACAAAGTGAACTGGGCGATATAGTTTTTGTAGAATTACCCGAAGCAGGTGATGAAGTGGCTAAAGATGGATCATGTGGAACCATTGAAGCTGTCAAGACCGTTTCGGACTTAAATTCCCCTATAAGTGGTGAGATCCTTGAAGTCAATGAAGTCCTTGAAGATGAACCTACTTTAGTAAATACCGACTGTTATGAAAGCGGATGGCTCATCAAGGTAAAAATTGAAAATGCTTCAGAACTTGATGGACTAATGGATGCCGAAGCCTACGAAAAATTCGCCGGCTAAACTATTTTTATAATCTTTGTAACACGAGGTCTGCGATGCCATACTTGCCTCATGGTAATGATGATATCAAACAGATGCTAAAAAAGATCGGTGTGGACCGATTTGAAGATCTGCTGAAAAATATTCCCGAAGTTTTAAAAGGAGATGTCTCTCTTGATCTACCGGGAGCACTCTCCGAACTGGAAATCCAACAAGAGATGCAAGCCTTGCTTGCTAAAAATACCGCCTGCCACCAAACAATCTCATTCCTTGGTGCCGGTGCTTATGACCATTTTATACCTCAAGTTGTGGATTTCATCATTTCCCGTCCGGAATTTGCCACAGCCTATACTCCCTATCAGGCAGAGGTCAGCCAAGGGACGCTACAAGCCATGTATGAATTCCAGTCATTGATCTGCGAACTCACCGAAATGGATGTTTCAAATGCATCAATGTACGATGCAGCTACAGCTATGGCCGAAGCGGTTCTGATGGCAAAAAGTATTAAAAGAAAAAAGAACGAGATCATCGTTTCGCAAGCCATCCATCCATTATATCGTATGACTCTTGAAACATATGCAGAATCTTTAAATGTAAATCTGATAGATTGTCCCATTAAAGATGACCTGACAGATAAAGACGCACTTGAAACATTATTTACAGAGAATACAGCCGCCGTGATCGTTCAAAGTCCAAATTTCTTTGGCTGTATTGAGGATACTGCCACTTTCTCTATAAACGCACATGATCACGATACACTTTTTATTCAAGGTGTTGATCCTATTTCTCTCGCCATCCTTAAAACTCCCGGTGAAGCGGATGCTGATATTGCTTTTGGCGAAGGACAATCTTTAGGTAATCATCTTAACTTTGGCGGTCCATATCTCGGACTCTTCACAGCTAAACAAGAATATGTTCGTAAAATGCCCGGTCGTATTGCCGGTATGACGGAGGATACAGATGGCAATCGCGGTTATGTATTGACCCTACAAACACGCGAGCAACATATCCGTCGTGAAAAAGCCACATCAAATATTTGTTCCAATGAAGCTCTATGCGCTTTAGCCGCTACAGTCTATCTTGCTCTCATGGGCAGAAGCGGATTGAAACAAGTCGCTGAGCTTTCTGTACAAAAAGCTCATTATCTACAAGAAAAGATCTCTGAGTTACCCGGATACTCTACGGCAAATAGTGCACCTTTCTTTAAAGAATTCGTTATTGAAACACCAATCCCTGCTAAAGAGATCATTCAGAAAGCAGTGGATCAGGCGATCTATGCGGGAATTGATCTTGGAACTTATTTTCCCGACCGGAAGAATCAACTATTGATCGCTGTCACGGAAAAGCGTACAAAAGCAGAAATGGATAGATTTGTGGAATTTCTGGCTGAACTTTAGAATTTATTTGTTATCCTGTGACATGAATAGATCCTTCCAGTCTTCGCTCTTCGAGCTATGCCCGGCAGGCACTTCGTTCAGGATGACAGGCTTCTTACATCTTACAACTTTCGAACGTCTCACATCTTACATCTTACATCTCACATCTTACGTTTTACGTTTTACGTTTTACATCTTACGTTTTACGCCTCATGTTCTTACGGAAACAATTTTCTTTACTAATCATTGCAATTGTATTAACTTCGCTGTTGTTTACATAATACCAACACTTTTTAAGGATATGCCGTATGAAGAATGCATTCTCCGAATCACAAGCTTTGATCAGTATACTTGAGCAGGATCATGATTTTCAACAAAAGATAAATGACGCTGCCGCTAAAATGACTTCAGCACTTCAGGCAGGTAAGAAGATCCTTTGGTGTGGTAATGGCGGATCTGCAGCAGATTGCCAGCATCTGTCCGCGGAACTGATGGCTAAACTAAACTATGTCCGTCCCGCCCTTGCTTCTATTGCACTAACAACAGACACCTCATTTTTAACCGCCTGGATCAATGATACCAATCAAAGCGATGAGCTCTTTTCCCGTCAAGTGGAAGCTTTAGGGGAAGAAGACGATATCCTTGTAGCTATATCCACCAGTGGAAATTCAATAAATATCATTGAAGCCGTAAAAAAAGCAAAAATACTGGGGATGAAAAGCATTATTCTTAGTGGTAACGATGGTGGAAAGCTGAAAAGACATGGCGATCTGGAATTGATCGTTCCCTCTGAGAACACACAGCGCATTCAGGAAATGCATATCATTATCGGTCATATACTATGCGAAAAGATCGAAAATGCATTTGTAAAATAAGGGACTATGCAAAGAACCTTTAAAGATTTTATTTATCACCTGCAGGGTGAACGGCAATTGTCACCCAATACGGTGAAATCATATCGAACAGATATTTCCCGTTATCTTACCTATTTGGAAGAACATCACATTGAAAATGAAAACATGGTCACTACCGATCATGTCATAGCATATCTCGAAGAATTGGCTGAGGTTCCCTTGGCACCCACCTCTCTGGCACGAAACCTCTCTTCTATTCGCATGTTCCATCGTTTCATGGTCAATGAAGGTTACTGTTCAAAAGATGTAAGCGAAAATATCGATTCACCCAAACTACCCAAACGCCTGCCTAAGATCCTTGATATTCCTGATATAGAAGCGATCTTTGCGGAAATAGATACCACTTTGGACGCCGGTGTAAGAGACCGGGCTATGTTGGAATTATTATACGGATCCGGCCTACGTATTTCAGAATTGCTCTCACTGCGTTTGCCTGCACTTATGCTGGACGAAGGATGGGTAAGGGTCTTTGGCAAAGGTAACAAAGAACGAATTGTCCCTTTTGGTGATGAAGCACAAATGTGGTTACGATCATATATCAAAAATGTAAGACCTATGTTGGCAACTACTATCCAAGCCGAAGATGTGATCTTTTTGAATATGAGAGGATCGCCTCTCTCCCGTATGGGCGTCTGGAAGATCATTCAAAAATATGCTGATCTTGCTATGATAGAAAAAGCTGTCTCTCCGCATGTGTTCCGGCATTCTTTTGCTACGCATTTGCTGGAAGGTGGCGCAGATCTTAGAGCTGTCCAAGAAATGCTGGGACACTCGGATATCGCCACTACGCAGATCTATACGCACCTGGACCGCAACTATTTAAAAGAAGTTCATAAAACCTTTCACCCAAGGAAAAAACTGACAACATGAATCCACAGATAATGAATTATGTTTCCATGGTCATTCCAATTTTACTGGCTTTGACCGTTCATGAATACTCTCATGGTTATGTCGCCTACCGACTTGGCGATAATACTGCCAAAAATATGGGTCGTTTGACCCTGAACCCCATTTCCCATATCGATCCGATCGGATTGATCATGCTTTTTGTTATCGGCATGGGATGGGCCAAACCTGTCCCTATTAATATTTATGCTTTTAAAAAACCTAAACGGGATCTGGCACTTTCCGCTGCTGCCGGACCGGCATCAAATTTTATTATGGCAGCAATTGCGGGATTATGTTTCAGGATCTTTCCCGGTCTCATCCCAATGACAAATGATCCGGGTATTTTACTCTTTTTAAAATTAAATTTATTCTATTTCGTGCTGATCAATGTCGGCTTGGGAATATTTAACCTTATCCCAATTCCCCCTCTTGATGGCTCAAAAATATTAAGAGGATTTCTTAAAGATAAACATGTCCATATCATTGATTATATGGAACGCTACGGTGGCATCATCTTACTGGCAATTGTCTTTCTTGGCAGGATCACGGGGTTTTCGATCTTTGGAAAATTGATCGGCCCGCTTATTTATGGTATGGTTTATTTTTTCTCGGGAATTCAAGTATGATCGACTTTCTTGGATATAACGATAAAGACTTTCCTGTTCCGGAATTACCTTCAGATAATGCCTGTCTGGGCCGCGTGATCGAGGAACATCGGGAGCGCTATTTCGTCATGTGTGAGCAGGGCATATTTGAAGCCGGTGTTACTGGAAAGATTATGTTCACATCGGGTTCTACAGATGAATTTCCGGCTGTTGGCGATTGGGTTGTTCTCTCACCAATGGATGAAGAACAAGGTATCATCCATCAGATACTACCACGAAAAACTCTTCTTAGACGCCGTGCCAGCGGACGAAAAGCCGGTGAACAGGTTATTGCCGCCAATATTGATATTGCTTTTGTTGTTATGTCCGGCGACGAGGATTTCAGTCTTAACCGTCTTGAACGCTACCTAACCATTATTTATGATGGAAATATCAAGCCGATCATCATATTAAATAAAACAGACCTTTTCACTAAAGAACAGATCAATGAATTTATTAAAGAAATCAAAACCCGGCATCCCGACGCAGAATTGATCTGGACATCAGCACTGACCGAAAAAGGATTGAAATATGTGGTTGAGCACCTCTCGCCGGGCAAAACATACTGCTTTGTAGGGTCTTCGGGTGTGGGTAAATCCTCACTGATCAACAGATTGACCGGTGGTGAACGACAAGAGGTAGGTCATATCAGTGAAGCTACCGCCAAGGGGCGCCACATCACAACCTATAGAGAGCTGATCGAATTAGAGAACGGAAGTTTTCTGATAGACACCCCGGGCATGAGAGAGGTGGGTATCTCAGCTTCAGATATAGGGTTGGAAGAAACATTTTCGGATATTATTGCTCTTGCAGGGAATTGCCGCTTCCGTGATTGCACGCATACCGGTGAACCCGGCTGTGCGGTTATAGCTGCCTGTGATAAGGGGAAACTCCAGGAAGCTAAACTTGAAAACTATCTTCGACTCAAGCGCGAATCCGATTATTTTCAGATGGATGAATATGAACGGCGCTCAAAAGGCAAATCATTTGCAAAAATGGTTAAAGAAGTAAAAAATTACAATAAGAAAAAATCAAAGAAGTGAGTCGCAAACACGATCCACATATCTCCGTGATCTGAACAGACAATAAAAAAAGGATGGCCTCGACCATCCCTTATTTATTTCTTGTCTCTTGATTCTTGAATCTTGAATCTTCTATTTACTCTTCATTAAGAGTAGTCCGCTCTCTAAAGCCTTCCCCTTGCATAATGGATACATTTGCAATGGTGACAAAGGCAAGAGGATCCTCGCGTTTGACGATACGGCGGATATGCTCTATTTGTCTCGTAGCTACAACACAGTAGAGTGTCTTCTTTTCTTTTTTTGCATACATCCCAACAGAACTTAATCCGGTCACACCTCGATTCACTTCATTCATAATACGATGAGAGATGATCTCCCATTTTTCAGAGATGATCGTGATCGCGCGCTCAGAGGTCAGACCCTCAATGAACATATCAACAACTTTTGATGAGATAGCCAACGAGATCAAACAAAAAAGAATAAGATCAATATTTTTAAAAACGAGACCCATGGTGATAATGATGACAGTATCAACAATCATGAACGAGGTTCCAAGTGAGAAGTTAAAATATTTATTCAGAATACGGGCAACGATATCCGATCCACCTGTTGTACCACGACCTTTCATGATTATACCTAATCCACCACCTAAAAGTAGTCCACCATATACGGTTGCAAGTAAAGGATCATGTGTAACAGGCGATAGTTTAAGGACAACACCGATCAAATCTGTGAACAGAGATATCCAAATAATTCCCCAAAATGTTTTCATCCCGAACTTTTTACCGAAAATTCTAA
>JAYEJI010000128.1:42822-72444 GCA_034660515.1 Fidelibacterota bacterium | reverse complement strand
ACAATATCGCTGGGGAGACACCTCTTCCCATTTCGAACAGAGAAGTTAAGCCCAGCAGAGCCGATGGTACTGCACTGGCAACGGTGTGGGAGAGTAGGACATCGCCGGAAACCATTTAACCCCGCCATTGGCGGGGTTACTTTTTTAAGTAAATTTTATTTTGTCCTTTCTGTAAAAGGTGTAAATTCCCCTATGAAATTGGATATTAAACAATTACTTGATGAACAGAAGCCAATCTATGAATTGATAAAAATCATTGGAACGCTTGCTGATACATCCGGTATTCAAGCTTACCTTGTGGGCGGTTTTGTTCGCGATCTTCTGCTTGTTAGAAAAAATAAAGATATTGATATCGTTGTTGTGGGTGATGGCCTTGCTTTTGCAGATAAAGTATCACTTGCACTTAATGCCTTCCCGGTTGTGAAATTCAAAGAATTTGGTACGGCGATGATTCGCCTGGATAATATGGAGTTGGAGATTGTTTCGGCTCGACAGGAGGTCTACCAGGTGAATTCGCGTAATCCCAAAGTAAAATTCACGGATCTGGATGAAGATCTGAGACGCAGGGATTTTACCATCAATACCATGGCTCTGAGTATCAATCAAGACTCTTTTGGTGAATTTAAAGATCCATTTGAGGGATTAGTGGATCTAAAAGCAAAAAAGGTCATTACACCACTCAATCCCAAAGAAACATTTTTTGAAGATCCCCTTCGTATGCTTAGAGCAATTCGCTTTACATCCCAATTGGATTTTGATATTGAAGAAAATACTTTTTTAGCTATAAAAACCTATGCTGAACGCATTAAGATCATTTCAAAAGAACGCATAAGAGATGAGTTCTTAAAAATAATTATGTGTCCTAAACCATCCAAAGGATTGAATTTACTTTTTCACTCCGGTTTAATGCAGTATATATTTCCGGAATTACTTGCTCTCAGAGGGATTGAAACTCAGGACGGACTTAAACATAAAGACGTATTTTTACATACACTGAAAGTTCTTGATAATGTTGTAAAATTTGATGCTAATATAGAACTGAGATTGGCAGCTTTATATCACGATATAGCAAAACCTAAAACAAAACGCTTTGTTAAGGGGATAGGTTGGACATTTCACGGACATGAAGAATTGGGTGCACGCATGTTTGACCGCTTTGGTCGCAAGTTAAGACTTTCAGTCAAAGAGATTAAAACTATTTCAAAATTAATCAGACTTCATTTAAGACCGATCGCAGTTGCAAAAGAAGAAGTTACAGATAGTGCTATCAGACGCCTTATTGTAGAGGCAGGTGATAATATTGACGCTTTAATGACACTATGCAGGGCTGATATTACGTCTAAAAACAAAGAACGCATTCAAAAATATCTCTCTAACTTTGAATTAGTCGAAAAACGTATTTCAGAAGTGGAAGAAAAAGATTCTTTAAGAGCATTTCAATCACCTTTTGATGGAAAAGAGATCATGAAAATGTTCGATCTGGAGCCGGGGCCGCAAGTTGGAAAGATCAAGCATTTTATTGAAGAAGCGATTTTAGAAGGTGAAATTGAAAATACACATGCTGCGGCTACTGAATTTGTTGAAAAAAATAAAGAAAAACTCATAGACTTATATCTAAGAAAGCATTAAATTGTAAATTATTAATAAGAAGGGAACTCTATGGATAATACAAACGAGAATATGAATAGGAATATTGCTCAGAACTTCTCAATGAAAGATGAGAATGAGTTAAATCTTAGATATTTAGTTCAAGTGGTCATGCAACGTATCCATGTTGTGATCATTATGTTTTTACTGATCTTTATTGGCACTATCCTTTATACAATAAATCAGTCTAAAGTCTACAAATCAGAAACACAAATACTTATTGAAAATGGTGTTGCTGCCGGTGGTGTATTTGAGCAGATGACTCCCTTTATTAATAATGATATGGTTATAAATAATGAAATACAGATCATTACCTCACGAACGATTGCAGAACGAACCATTAATAGCCTGTTAATCAGCTATCCTCTTGATTCTTTATATATCTTTGATCGAGGGCAACTTCTTGAAAATCAGTCGTTTTCTACAAAGTTCAGAAAACAATTGAAAAAAATGTTCAGTCGTGAGGAAGAAAGAGTTTTAACTCTCAATGAAAAAAAGAAAAATTATATTAATCGATTATTGAACCTATTGGAAGTCGAACCTGTCCGTGAAACACAAACTATTAATATCGCTATTGAAAGTCTTAATCCTGATGAGGCAGCAATAATCCTTAATGAATTAGTGATCCAGTATTATGCAAATGATTTAGAAAGAGTTAGTAATGCTGCAGGGAAAGTTAGAAACTTTCTTGAAATTCAGATAAATGATGTTGAACCGAAACTTGCAATAATCGAAAAACAGCTTAGTGATTTTCTTGAAAAAGAGGGTGTAATTGATCTGGATGAAAACGCAAAGCAGCTGATTCAAAAATCAGCAGAATTTGAAGCACAGCTTTTTACAGCAGGAGCTGAACTTAATATCGTATTAGATCAGTTAAATTATCTTACAGATCAACTTGAAAAGAAACAAAAACAAGTTCTCGATTATCGTCTGCAAGTTGCAAATCCGCTTATTCTTCGCTTAAGAGAAGATATTGCATCACTTGAAAAATCATTGATAAGTGAAGACTTGCACTCAATAAAGATCCAGGGAATACTTCTGGATATTGAAAAGAAGAAACAACGATTAGAGGATGAAACATCACTCTTGATACAATCTGGTTATTTACCCGGTAATACTGACCCTATGGCCATAAATCAAACAATCCTGAATCAGATCGTAGATCTTCAGAGTCAGAAAGTCAGCCTGGAAACTAAAGTCAGTGAATATGGTAAACTGAATAATTATTATAAAGGTTTGATCGAAGAAATTCCTTCTACCAGTATTTCCTATATACGTTTAGAAAGAGAACGGCAAACACATGAACGTATCTATCTGTTAATGAAAGAACGATATGAAGAAGCCAGGATACAGGAAGCCTCTCAAATTTCGAATGTCTATGTCATTGATCAAGCCATACCAAAATATGCTCCGATCAAACCCAAAACAAATCTGAACATTCTACTTGGTTTTGTATTTGGACTTGCAGCCGGTATTGGTGTGATCCTGCTTCGTGAATTTATGGATAACTCCATCCGGAGTAAGGAAGATCTTGAAAAACTGGGACTAACGGTACTTGGCATTGTTCCCTCAATGTCCATTGATAAAGCCAAGAAAGTCCTTGATAAAAAATATTCGAGCAATGATGACTTTAGAAATCGCTTGATATCTCACTTTAAGCCACGTTCACCTATCTCGGAATCTTTCCGTTCCTTAAGAACAAATCTTGAGTTATCTGTTCCTGATAACTCAGTTACTTCCTTAGTAGTAACTTCCGCGGGTGCATCAGAAGGTAAATCTACTGTCATCGCAAACCTTGCGATCGCCTATGCGCAATTTGGAATGAAAGTTCTTTTAGTGGATGGGGATATGAGAAAACCGACCATACACAAAATGTTCTCAACCCCGAAGAAACCGGGTCTGGCAAACATGATCACCAAACGTTCAAAAATGGATGAATCAATTTTCAAAACTGAGATTGATAACTTATATGTAATGCCGGCAGGAAGCCTTCCGCCCAATCCTTCCGAATTGCTGGGGTCAAAGGCAATGAAGGAATTATTCACTCAGTTAAGAAAACAATTTGATAAGGTTTTCTTTGATGCACCACCCTTGATGGCAGTTACGGATGCTGCACTACTCGGTTCACTGACAGATGGTGTTCTTTTAGTAGCTCGTGCCGGTGAAGCACAGAAAGAAGTGATGGTCCACTTACAACAGGAAATGAAAAATACTCAGATCAATATCGCAGGTACTGTATTGAATGATGTGAATCCGAAGAATACCTCAAGTGGTTACTACTATTATTATCAGAGATACTACTTTGACAAATACTACGGAGAAAATACAAAATAAGGTATTGAACACTTTCAGCCCAGTTCTTAGAACTGGGCTGAATTCTTTATAATTGATTAAGTATGACAGGGATAGGGAACTATGTCAACATCCAAAACAAAGAAAGAATGGCTTGGCACAACCTATGAGGCATTTTGCAAAAAAGGTGGCGAGCGTGACGAAAAATTTATAACAATGTCAGGTGTGGAGATCGATCCACTTTATACTCCGGAAGATGTTGGGACTAATTATAATAATAAGATCGGGTACCCTGGAGAATATCCTTTCACACGGGGTGTATATCCGACCATGTATCGCGGTCGCTATTGGACTATGCGTCAGTACGCGGGTTTCGGTGATGCAAAACAATCAAATGAGCGTTATAAATATCTTCTTGAAAACGGTCAGACAGGTCTATCTGTAGCTTTTGATCTTCCCACACAGATAGGATATGATTCAGATGATCCGATCTGTGACGGTGAAGTAGGCAAAGTTGGTGTTGCCATTGATTCTCTTGAAGATATGGAAGTTCTCTTTGATCAGATCCCGCTTGATAAAGTGTCAACCAGTATGACCATCAATTCCCCGGCAGCTGTTCTTCTGGCCATGTATATGGTCGTAGCCGAAAAACAAGGGGTCATCTCAGAGAAACTTACAGGTACCATCCAAAATGATATTCTTAAAGAATACATTGCCCGCGGAACCTATATTTTTCCACCTAAAGAATCTATGCGTTTAGTTACAGATACATTCGAATATTGTTCAAAACATATTCCCAAGTGGAATATGATCTCTATTTCCGGTTATCATATTCGTGAAGCGGGCTCAACCGCCGCGCAAGAAATAGGATTTACTCTGGCTGATGGTATCGCCTATACGGAAGCGGCTCTTAAAGTTGGTATGGATGTTGATGTATTTGCAGGTCGTTTGTCTTTCTTTTTCAATGCACATAACAATCTCCTGGAAGAAGTTGCAAAATTTCGAGCAGCTCGTCGTCTTTGGGCAAAGATCATGAAAGATCGTTTTGATGCGAAAAAGGCTAAATCCATGATGCTGCGTTTTCATACTCAGACAGGTGGTTCAACCTTGACAGCTCAACAACCGGATAATAATATTGTTCGAGTCACAATTCAAGCTTTGGCAGCCGTTATGGGAGGTACACAGAGTTTACATACGAACAGTAAAGATGAAGCATTGGCTTTGCCCACAGAGGATGCGGTTCGCATTGCCTTGAGGACTCAACAAATTGTTGCGCATGAAAGCGGTGTAACTCAAACCATCGATCCTTTGGCAGGATCATATTTTATTGAAGCATTGACTGATAAATTAGAAGCAGAAGCAGAAGCATATATCAAGAAAATTGATGAACTGGGAGGTATGTCGGCTGCCATTGAACAAGGCTATGTTCAGCGAGAGATCCAACGTGAGGCATATCGTGCTCAAAAGGAAATTGAAAATGATGAATATGTCATTGTTGGTTTAAATAAATTCACAATTAAAGAAGATCCTCCCAAGAACCTTCTGAGAGTTGATCGCCGGATTCAACATGAACAGATCAAACGTATCAAAAATTTAAAAACCCGACGTGACAATGAAGCTGTTACAAAAGCATTGGCAGATTTAAAAGAAGTATGCAAAGGTGAAGATAATCTTATGCCTTACATTGTTTCAGCAGTTAGAGTTTATGCTACTCACGGTGAGATATGCAATGTTATGCGTGATGTTTTTGGCGAATATAAAGAGAATATTGTAGTTTAGGGGAGAGATGGAAATGGTTAAAAAGATTTCACATATCGGAATTGCAGTTGAATCATTAGAAGAGCAAATACCTTACTATCGTGATATTCTGGGATTGAAATTCTCAGGAACGGAAATTGTAGAAGATCAAAAAGTCAAAGTAGCTTTTTTTGATGTGGGTGATACCCGAATCGAATTACTTGAAGCTACCGATGAAGAAAGTCCAATAGCTAAATTTATTACAAAAAAAGGACAGGGTATTCATCATTTGGCTTATCAGGTAGATGATTGTAAAATAGCAATAAACCGGATGGATGAAAATGGTTTAAGATTGATCGATACGGAACCAAGAAAAGGGGCCGGGGGGCATAAAATAGCTTTCTTGCACCCAAGATCGACATTTGGAATATTAACTGAACTCACAGAAGAACATAAATAGAGGGGTATAGGAGAAACAATGGATGAGTTAAAGCATCTACAGGAAATGCGCCATGAAGCTCACATGGGTGGCGGCAGAGAACGAATTGACAAACAACATGAAAAAGGAAAAATGACTGCTCGCGAGCGTATTCATGAACTCCTTGATAATGATTCATTTGAAGAATTTGATACATTTGTGAAACATCGTTGTACCGATTTTGCTATGGATAAAAAACACTTTCTGGGTGATGGTGTTGTAACGGGTTGTGGTACCATCGATGGACGTTTAGTTTATGTGTTTGCTCAGGATTTTACTGTTTTTGGTGGAAGTTTGAGTGAAACAGTTGCGGCAAAGATCGTTAAAATTCAGGAAATGGCCATGAAAATGGGAGCACCCATTATTGGATTGAACGATTCAGGAGGAGCCAGAATTCAGGAAGGTGTGCTTGCACTGGGTGGTTATGGAGATATTTTTCAAAAGAATGTTGAAGCTTCCGGTGTGATTCCACAAATATCAGGGATTCTTGGTCCCTGTGCCGGTGGTGCCGTATATAGCCCTGCTATTACTGATTTTGTGGTGATGGCTGAGCATACATCTTATATGTTCATTACAGGACCCAAAGTGGTTGAAGCTGTAACGAACGAAAAGGTAAATGAGGAACAATTAGGCGGTGCTATGGTCCATGCGGCCAAATCGGGAGTTGCGCATTTTGCAGCTGAAGATGAAAAAGAAGCTATTTTATTGATCCGAAAGTTGATCTCATTTATTCCCTCTAATAATATGGAAGAGACACCTCTTCATTTAACGAAAGATAAGATCAACAGGCATTCTGATGTCTTGAATGAGTTCATCCCTGAATCTCCAAATTTACCCTATGATATGAAGGAGATTATCTATGAGATAGTAGATGATCAGGAATTCCTTGAAGTTCAGCGACATTATGCACCTAATATCATTATTGGTTATGGACGCTTAAATGGGCGTTCAGTAGGTGTCGTTGCAAATCAACCCAACTACCTGGCTGGTGTTCTTGATATTAAAGCAAGTATCAAAGCTGCACGCTTTGTGCGTTTCTGTGATGCATTCAATATCCCATTGCTTACCCTTGTTGATGTTCCTGGTTTCCTGCCGGGTACTTCTCAGGAGTACGGTGGTATTATCAACCATGGTGCAAAACTCATTTATGCCTATGCTGAAGCAACTGTACCCAAAGTTACGGTTATTACAAGAAAATCCTACGGTGGCGCGTACATTGTTATGAGCAGTAAACATCTCAAAGGAGATATCAATTATGCTTGGCCTAAAGGTGAAATTGCCGTTATGGGTGCTGATGGTGCTGTGAATGTACTCTATAGAAGAGAATTGAAAGACGATAAGGACGGTAAACGTAAAGAAGAACGTTTGAAAGAATTTCGGGATAAATTTGCTAATCCTTTCGTTGCGGCTGAACATGGATATATTGATGATGTGATCGAGCCGAAAAATACCCGCTTCAGGGTGATAAGAGCATTTGAAATGCTTGCAACAAAGCGTTCGAGTAATCCCATGAAGAAACACGGGAATATACCTTTATAAAGGAAGTATCAATGAAGAAATATTTTATTGCCCTCCTGTTAATGGTGTCTCCTATGCTGATATTTGCAATGGGTATTCCTGATGAAAATAAAAGGATGATCCTGATCGTGACAGTTGTGGGGATCATTATTGTTCTATTGGCATTGAGCATTGTTTCGATCTCAGTTGCAATTATGTCAAAAACTATACATGCTTCTGAGAACAAAGACAGTAAGAAAGTTAAAAAAATCAAAGAAGCTATCATGTCGGATGACGATGATAGAACAATTGCTATCGCGCTTGCATTACATTTGGAAAAAATTTCCCTTGATGAAGAAGAGAAAGCGATCTTGACGATCCAAAAGGTCATTAAACCCTTTTCGGGTTGGAATAATAAAGCGTTCGGAATGCGCAATCCCAAGTTAAGCTAAATTATAGGTGCAGAATGAAATCGTATAAAATAAAAGTAAATAATAAAGATTATAGAATTGAGATTGAATCAGTCACTGACAATAAAGCTGATGTATTATGTAATGACAAACGCTACGAAGTGATCTTTGAAGAATCATCCGTTCCAACCAAAACACCTATGATCGCAAGAAAAGCTGCAGTACCCGTTGCTGACGTAAGTAAAACACACAAACCAGATGGAGTAGGCTTAAATGCTATTAAAGCGCCGATACCCGGTCTGATCATTGATATTTTGGTCAAAGTAGGAGATACTGTAAAAAGTGGTGATATAGTTGCCAAAATGGAAGCTATGAAGATGGAGAATAATATATTGGCTTCTTTAGATAGTAAGATCAAAGCTATTCATATTAAAATAGGTAATTCGGTCCTTGAGGGCGATGTATTGATGGATATGGAGGAGGCATGAATATCTTAAATGAATTCATATCTTATTCCGGATTCGCCAATGCAACTTGGCAGCACCTGGTAATGATCATTATCGGATGCGTCCTGATGTTCTTGGGAATAGCAAAAAAATATGAACCCCTTCTTCTTGTTCCCATTGGTTTTGGTATTTTATTCGGTAATATCCCCTTTTTACAGGATGCCGGTCTTCAACTTGGGATCTATGAGGACGGTTCAGTCTTGAATTATTTATATTTTGGAGTTATAAAAGGAATTTATCCGCCACTTATCTTTCTGGGGATCGGGGCGATGACCGATTTTTCGGCTTTGCTTTCTAATCCCAAGATGATCCTTCTGGGGGCGGCAGCTCAAATCGGTATTTTTCTGACTTTTTTCGGTGCTAGTTGGTTGGGCTTTTCACTGGCAGAAGCAGGAGCAATTGGCATCATTGGTGGAGCTGATGGACCAACAGCTATTTTCCTATCCTCTCGCTTAGCTCCACATTTAATGGGTATTATTGCCATTTCAGCTTATTCCTACATGGCTTTAGTGCCAATTATTCAGCCACCTGTTATGAAATTGTTAACGACGAAAAAAGAACGCGTTATCAAAATGAAATCGGTGCGCAATGTACCAAAGATTGAAAAAATATTGTTTCCAATAATTGGTTTCTTATTAACGTCCTTTATTGCTCCCACGGCATTGCCCTTGCTGGGAATGTTGTTTTTTGGTAATCTCCTTAAGGAGTCTGGTGTTACAGAGCGCTTGGCTGATACCGCTCGTAATTCGTTGGTCAATATTGTAACAATTTTATTGGGGTTGACAGTAGGAGCGTCTACGCAAGCGACTGCTTTTCTGACATTGCGATCTTTAAGTATATTCTGTTTAGGTGCTGTAGCTTTTGTTATAGCTACTGCCGGTGGTGTCCTTTTTGCAAAACTAATGAATCTATTTCTGAAAGAAGGGAATAAAATAAATCCTCTTTGCGGTGCAGCCGGAGTAAGTGCAGTACCGGATTCCGCTCGTGTTGTCCAACATGTCGGCTTGCAATACGATAAAACAAATTATCTGCTGATGCATGCCATGGGTCCGAATGTGGCAGGTGTGATCGGATCTGCAGTCGGTGCGGGTATCCTATTGGCAGTATTGGGTTAAAGGATAGCTATGCAGCGATTAGTTGATATTCATAACCATATTATTTTTGATGTGGATGATGGACCGGGGACGATCGAGCAATCAATGGAAATGATGCGTCAGGCTGTAAAAAATAATATTACAGATATTGTTGCAACACCTCACCAGCTGGAAAATGATCAGGTTTCCGAACATCATGAACGTCAAAATAAGGTTATAGAGAATTTTAAGATACTTCAAAAAGCGGTGAAAGAAGAAGGATTACCATTGAATTTATATTTGGGGGGTGAGCTTTATTATACGACCTATGTGGTTCATGCTCCCGAGATTCCATATTTTACCTATGAGAACGAAAAGAAATACGCCCTTATCGAATTTTCCTTGAATTGGCATCCGGAAGGATATAAAGAAATATTTTATGATCTGATACAGAATAATGTGACTCCCGTTTTGGCACATCCTGAACGGTACAGCTATTTCTGGGAGATCATTGAAGATATTATCGACCTCATTAAAATGGGAACGATCCTTCAGATAAATGCGGGCAGTTTATTAGGTTACCAAGGAACTCAGGCTCGTTTCTTATCTGAAATGCTTTTACGTGAAGGTTTGGCACACATTATTGCCAGTGATGCTCATCGCGCAAGGCGGGCGATCGGTTTTAATATGCCGAAAGCTGCTGAAGTTTTTAAGGAAAAATACCCAAAAATTGATTTTAACAAACTGATCTCTGAAAATCCTTTAAAAATAATTCAGGGTGAACCTCTTTACATTGATGAAGATCCATGTTATAACTTTGATAAGAATAAGCAATATAAACTTTGGCGTCGTTTCTATTTTTTGCATGATGTTTTGGGAATAGGGAACAAAATAAAGAAAAGAAAGAAAAAAGTAAGAAGGTATATATAATGAGCTTGGAAGTTGTTAAACATATATCGAGATTCGATTTTCGTCAAAATGGCTATATCTTGTCGAAAAATGGGGAAGCGCTTATTATTGATCCGGGTGATGCCCCGGAAATATTCAAATCTAAACTGAAGAAAAAAGGATTGACATTATTGGCTATCCTTGCTACACATGGGCATATTGATCATGTGTATGGAGCTGCAAAGCTATGTGAATACTATTCAGTTCCGTTTATTATGAATGGACAAGACCAGGCGTGGCTTGATGCAGTGGAGCCAATGTGCC
Organism: Fidelibacterota bacterium; assembly: GCA_034660515.1. Taxonomy (GTDB): domain Bacteria; phylum Fidelibacterota; class Fidelibacteria; order Fidelibacterales; family Fidelibacteraceae; genus M50B103. Next base: position 61,592 of record JAYEJI010000128.1, on the reverse strand, counting down.
ATCAATTCAATATTGATTATATCGGCACTGCAAAGATAGATAAAAATATCTTAAAAGATACCGAATTAAAAATCGGTGATTTTGATCTGAAAATTATTCATACTCCGGGACATACGCCCGGAAGCGTTTGTTATTTATTTGATGATATCCTTTTTAGTGGTGATACACTCTTTTATCGTTCAGTAGGAAGAACTGACCTGCCAAGATCTGATGGAAATCTCTTGAGAAGATCCATTGTAGAAAAACTTTTTGTGTTGCCTAAAGATACGAAGGTATATCCCGGACATATGAATTCAACAACTATTAAAGAAGAAATAGACCATAATCCTTTTATTATTCTATAATTTCTATCCGATCGGAGATTTATAATGGAAAAGATATTAATTATTGGTGCCGGTGGACAGATTGGGACCGAGCTAACGACATATCTGCGTAAAGAATATGGAGATAAAAATGTAATAGCTTCTGATATTAGGGCAACCTTACATGATGATCTCATGCAAAGTGGTCCTTTCATCCGTATGGATGCAATGGATAGTCGTCAGGTATATCAGGTGATACAAAAAGAAAAAGTAGAGCAGGTATACTTTCTTGCAGCAATTCTTTCGGCTGTATGTGAAAAAAATCCCGAAATGGCCTGGGATATCAACATGGGTACAATGAATTCGGTTTTACGCGTGGCTCATGAATTGAAATTTAAAATGTTCGTTCCCTCATCAATTGGTGCCTTTGGCAGAACAACGCCTAAAAATAAAACTGAACAATTAACGATCCAGCGACCCAATAGTATCTATGGAGTTACGAAGGTAGCGGGTGAGTTACTCTGTGATTACTATCATGATAGATTTGGAATTGATGTAAGAGGTGTGCGTTTCCCGGGAATTATTTCTAACGTTGTACCTCCGGGAGGTGGCACAACTGATTATGCGGTGGATATATATCATAAAGCAATAAAACATAAAGAATTCACATGTTATCTTAATGAAAATACTTATCTTGATATGATGTATATGCCGGATGCAGTAAAAGCAGCCGTCACTCTAATGGAAGTGGATCACGATAAATTAAGATTCCATAACTCATATAATGTAACTTCAATGAGTTTTTCACCAAAGGTTCAAGCGGATGCGATCAAAAAGATCATTCCGGAATTTAAGATCAATTATCAAGTTGATCCCGTAAGACAAGGAATAGCAGACACATGGCCAAACTCCATGGATGATTCTGCTGCACGTCAGGATTGGGGTTGGAAACCCAACTATGATCTTGATGCAATGAGTAAAGATATGATCGAAGTCCTGACGAAAAGATTTAAACGGAGAAACGAAATATGATAAAACTGAATAAAGCTTTGGCAGCATATTCTAAAGACCTAATAGCATCAGGTAGGGCCAAAGGTAAAGAACAGATCATAATAAAAGTATTAAAACCAAGCGAAGGAAAAGGACCACGATATCTATTGGAAGGTTCGGATTTAAAGTATATAAAAATGAACAGTAACTCTTATTTGGGATTGAGCATGCATCCGGATGTTGTAAAAGCAGAAGAAGAGGCTACTCATGAATTTGGAGTAGGTCCCGGTGCTGTTCGTTTTATCAGTGGAAGTTATAAAGTTCACACAGATCTGGAAGAGACATTAGCCAAGTTTCATGGAAGAGAAGCAGCTATGATATTCAGTTCGGCTTATGTGACGAGTCTAGGTGTGATCTCATCTTTGGCAACATCTGAAACAGTAATCATATCAGATGCCTTGAACCACAATTGTATCATCAATGCCATGCGCATGTCCAGGCCGGCTGAAAAAATGATCTATGCACATAATGATGTTGAAGACTTAAAACAAAAACTTATAGAAGCTAAAGGCAAAGGTAAACGCTGTTTGGTGATCACAGATGGTATTTTTTCTATGCGTGGTGATCATGCCCCTTTAAATAAGATTAAAACGTTATGCGAAAAAGCTGATCTGGATTTTGAAGAAGGTGTAGCCCTGATCGTTGATGATTCACACGGTGTGGGTGCCTGTGGTACGAGCGGCAGGGGAACCGAGGAATTGACCGATGCAAAAGCAGATGTGTTGATAGGGACATTGGGTAAAGCATTTGGTGTGAATGGCGGTTATGTAACTGGATCAAACGAATTGATCAATTTCTTGCGCGAATCTGCTCCGACCTATATATATTCAAATCCCATAACGGTTTCCGAATCCGCAGCTGCGAGAAAAAGTATACAGATATGTAACAGCGAGGAAGGAAAAGAAAGACTGAAGCATCTTAAAGAGATGACGAATCGTTTCAGGAACGGTTTGATAGATCTGGGCATGGAAACCATTCCGGGTGAACATCCCGTTGTACCTCTTATGGTACGCAATACGCAAAAAACAGCTAACATTGTCAAATATTTATTAGATAAGGGTGTTTTAGCGACCGGTTTGAATTTTCCTGTTGTTCCCAAAGGTGAAGAGGAGATCCGTTTCCAAATAAATGCCGATCACACTAAAGCAGATATGGACAGAGCCCTTGAAATTTTAAAACATTTTTCGGAGTAAAACAAGATGATCCAAATCATTGATAAATATATTCGAGAATGCTATGCGGATAAATATGATAAAGTTAGAGATGAGGCCAAATCAGCTTTAAAGACCCTGATTGCCCGAAATGGCAAAGGGAATGACTTTTTGGGATGGTTGGACCTTCCCAACAGAGACCCAAAACAACTTAAAAATTTAAAAGATATAGCAAACGAGATAAAAGGTTCTGGAGACCTTCTTGTCTGTATTGGTATCGGTGGGTCCTATTTGGGCTCAAAAGCCTTTATACACGCTCTATACGGCGAAAAACACCGCATACGCTTCATTGGACATCATTTATCACCTCTGGAACTTAAAGATTTACTGGAGGAACTTGAAGAAAATGATTTTTATATCAATGTGATCTCAAAATCAGGCACAACTACCGAGCCGGGTATCGCATTCCGGATTATGCGTGATTTTGCTGAAAAGAAGTATGGTACCGAAGCTAATAAACGCATTATTGCTACAACGGATGCTAAAAAAGGAGCCTTGAAAGAGCTGGCAAAACAAAAAGGATATCGTACATTTGTTATTCCTGATGATGTCGGCGGACGCTTTTCTGTACTGACTCCCGTGGGTTTACTGCCCATTCTGGCTGCGGGAGCCGATCCTGATCAGATCATCCGTGGTGCAGTGTCGGGATTTAAAGTTGCTTTAAGCGAGGATGACCTAAATCCGGCTTTGAATTATGTTACAAGTCGGAATCTATGTTATCGCAATGATAAAGCTATTGAGATCATGGCATCAATGGAACCACGACTTCATTATTTGTCTGAATGGTGGAAACAACTTTTTGGTGAAAGTGAAGGAAAAGAGGGTAAAGGGATATTCCCTGCGTCAGTAAATTTAACGACCGATCTTCATAGTATGGGACAATGGATCCAGGACGGAGTACGCAATATTTTTGAGACCTTTCTTGTTGTGGATCATTATCAAAAGGACATTGAGATCCCGGGTGATGATATGGATCTCGATAAACTAAATTATCTTGCAGGAAAAAAACTCAGTGAGGTAAATTATAAGGCATACAAAGGAACGAAGCATGCTCATGAAGAGGGGGGAGTTCCTACCATGGTTATACATTTGGATTATTTGGATGAAGAACATTTGGCAAAACTTTGTGTGATCTTTGAGGTTTCTGTTGCTCTATCCGGTTATATGCTTGGGGTGAATCCATTTGATCAACCCGGGGTAGAGACTTATAAGAAAAATATGTTCAAATTGCTGGGTAAGCCCGGAGTATAAATGAATAAATGGATTAAAATACTGTTCATTCTTCTGCTTGTTTCAAATACACTTTTTGCAAAAGGGACGATAGAACTTGCACCATATCCCTGGTTGAAAGTAAACTATGAGAATGAAGCAAAAATTTTTAATACTACCTGTGAAAAACTCGATTATGATGATCCATTTTATCATGCCCAAGGAGATACTTCTTCTTATGTTAAAGTATTGGAGATTTTTCCTGACGAATCAAGTACGGATTTTTATTCAATTCTATTCTCAATAGGAGAAGGCGGGAACTCACGCTATGAATTTTACCTGGAAGGGGAATTCGTTACACCGGCGTTCATAATTTATGCAGATCATCTTGATTTTCTTGGAAATGGGATCGTAGTAGCCCGTGGTTCGATGAATGAAATGTTCATGCGAAGCAGAAAATTCAAGATCAGTGAGAATAAAATTATAGAATTAAAGCAACCTTTCTATGCCGTTGATATTCAAAGTGAAGCAAATAGAAATTTTAACATATTTATGACAAAGCGTATGAAAAAAGTGATCGGTAATGTTAAAAAAGGAGATGAAATCTCAGTTCTAATTGCTGAATTTAAAAATAAATATGTTTATTATCTGATCCGATCCAAATTGGGATTAACAGGTTGGATTAAAATAAATCAAGGAACCTGGGTGGACGAAACACCCATTAAAGATCTATACTATCATGGAGACTAATGAGTCATTTTGAAATTATCATGCTAATATGTTTCGGTGCGGCATGGCCGTTCTCGATCTACCGTTCTTGGGTATCCCGTTCTACTAAGGGGAAAAGCCTTCTATTTATGATCATTGTTATGAGTGGATACATAGCCGGAGTTTTTCATAAATTATTTTTTGACCATGATCTTGTTATCTATCTTTATGGCTTGAATTTTTTCATGGTTGCCTTGGATGTAGCCTTGTATATAAGAAATCGTGCAGGCGAAAAGAAAAATTTAAAAACAGAATAATAATAATAAATAACTCTAATTTATTGTCAGTAAAAGCTTTAGAGCAAATATTGATAAAAAAATTTCTTATTTATAACAAAATGATTACATTATAACAGAAAACAAGGATAATCATATGGAAATGGAAACTCATAATATTGAAGAACTTGAAGCTCAGCTGAAAGCTTATCAGGAAGAACGAGAGCGCATTAAGCAGTTAATGGGGCAAATAGGCAGTTCAAGTGATATTCAACGCGATAAGATCGTGAACTGGGTATTTATTGTAATGATAATTTTCTTATTTGCATTTGATATCGCAAGACATTTCTTACATTGGGAAAATATCCCACTTCCTCCTTTATTTTCAATTGAAATTGGTATTCTTCTTGTTTCGATCAAGATCATCTGGATGATCAGCCGACAGTCTAAAGTCGATCATTTTCAATTTTGGATCCTCAATTCCATCGAATTTCGCATCAATAATCTCTCTCGTCAGCTAAATGAAGTGCAGAGTAGTATTGAAGAAGCCGGAATTATAGAGAAAAAAAAGAAATAAATAACTGAAACCAATTATGGAAAAACGCACATATTGTGTGTGTAATATTTTTTACTCAATTATTTTAGAGTGAATCAATGAGTAAACAACAACTGAATTTGTTGGCTGTGTTCTCGATCTCAACCGGAGCAATGATCTCCTCGGGAATATTCGTATTGCCGGGAATTGCTTTTGCAAAATCCGGACCCGCAATGATCTTAGCATATTTATTGGCGGCTATTTTGATTATCCCCAGTATGTTTGCTAAGGCCGAGCTTGCAACTGCAATGCCTAAAGCAGGTGGGATCTATTTCTTTATTGATCGAAGTTTGGGTCCCTGGCTTGGGATCTTTGGGGGATTTGCGAATTGGTTCTCTTTGAGTTTTAAATCTGCTTTTGCTCTCATAGGGATAGGAGCCTTTGCTGTTTTGATCTTTCCGAATATTAATATTGTTGAGATCAAGATCATTGCAGTTATTATCTGCCTGATATTTGCTCTTACAAATATTCTGAGTGTAAAAGTAACAGGGAGAATTCAAGTCATTCTTGTTTTTATTCTACTTACTATACTGACGATTTATATCGGACGAGGTTTTATTTCGACAAATCCGGATTATTACCAACCCTTTATACCTATGGGCTTCTCGTCTATTGTTGCCACGACGGGCTTGGTATTTGTCTCTTTTGGCGGATTGACTAAGATTGCCAGTATTGCCGAAGAAATTGAAAATCCTGGAAGAAATATACCCCTGGGAATGTTTTTATCATTTTCCGTTGTCACGCTGTTCTACCTGTTGGCCGTGGGAATTACCATTGGCATCGTTCCTGCAGATGAATTGAGAAATTCTATTATCCCCTTATCAATAGGTGCCGGTCATCTTATGGGTAAACCGGGTGTTATAGCGCTAAGTATTGCGGCCTTGATAGCCTTCATTACTACTGCAAACGCAGGTATTCTGGCAGCATCACGAACCCCGATGGCCATGAGTCGTGATCAACTACTGCCAAAGATCTTTGCCAAAACGGATCCAAAATTTAAAACTCCTGTAATTTCTATCCTGTTTACAACCGTATTCATGATCATTGTGATCGTTTTTCTGAATATTGAAAATCTCATAAAAACTGCCTCAACATTGAAAATCATCCTCTTTATGATGAATAATATTTCCGTGATCATTATGAGAGAAAGTAAGATCCAGAATTACAGACCAAAATTTAAAGTTCCATTATATCCCTTCTTGCCTGTGTTGGCGATCATTGCTTATATATTCCTATTGGTTAATATGGGCTGGATACCGATCGTAATATCAGCGTTATTCTTTGTATTAGGGATTATCATTTATTTTCTTTACGCCCGTAAAAAAATTCATAGAACATCGGCGCTTATGCATATCATTGAACGAATTACTGCCAAGGAATTGAAAAGCACAAGTCTTGAAAGTGAGTTGCGCGAGATTGTGATACGTCGCGATAAGATTATTGAGGATCGTTTCGACTGCCTGATAAAGGATTGTGAAATTCTGGATATTGAGGGTAGTCTTAAAATGGATGATCTTATCAACGATATCTCAAGGAAATTTGAAAAACAATGCAAAATATCAAAGGAATTATTGAAAAAGAAATTTTGCGAGAGGGAAAAACAGTCTAGTACTATCATCCGGCCGGGACTTGCTATCCCACATATTATTATTCCCGGTGAGAAGTGTTTTGATATTATTCCGGTTCGTTGCAAGGGTGGAATTCGTTTTTCAATTTCTTCAGAACCTGTACATACCATGTTCGTATTGGTTGGAACACTGGATGAGCGTTCCTATCACTTAAGGGCATTAATGGCCATTGCAAATCTGGTTCAGGAAAGTGATTTTAACAAACGATGGATGTCTGCAAGGAATACGGAAGAATTAAAAGATGTGATCTTATTGTCAAATCGTAAAAGGGAGTCATGACTTGTGACTCGTGATACGTAAGTTATAAGGTCAGGAATATTTAAGAATCAAGAGTTAGGAAGTAGCTGAAAGCTGAATGCTGACAGCCAGACTGTTTACTGCCTAGTGCTTACTGCTTACTGATAATTACGTGCCGAAGTACCGATCACCGAAATCACCCAATCCTGGAACAATATATTTTTTATCGTTCAAATAATCATCAATAGCCGTGGTGTAAATTATTACGTCCGGATGTTCTTTGTTGATGCGTTTGATACCCTCAGGAGATGTTACAATACAGGCAATGGATATTCGTTTTGCACCCTTCTCTTTCAAACGGGAAATGGTATCAATAACAGAACCACCCGATGCCAGCATCGGATCAAGAATCAGGACTAATTTTTTATCAATATTATCCGGGAATTTTTGATAGTATTCACGTGCGATCGCTGTTTTTTCATCACGTTCAAGGCCAATAAAGCCAACAGGTGTCCATGGTAGAAAATCACGAGCAGGAACCAGCATTGAAATTCCTGCGCGAAGTACCGGAACAAAGACCATGGATCGGTAGATCTCATATCCTTGCATTTTTTTAATAGGTGTTTCGATCTCTATTTTATTGAGCTTACACGCCTTACTGGCTTCCATGATGATGATCTGGGATACGATCGCGGTATGTCGACGGAAAGTTTCTGTATCTGTATTTTTATCCCGGAGGATTGTCAGAGAATGCTTGGCGAGTGGATGGTCGATCAGTTGAACATTATGCATAGCATTCCTTTCATATTATTTAACTATAAAATGGGACTCATTTTTCGAAAGAATTTAACGGTTTCAGTCACCGCTTCAATGGTTTTATCAATCTCTTCTTCTGTAGTTTCCCGACTTAATGAAAATCTAATGGAACTGTGCGCGATCTCAGGGTCAACTTCCAATGCAGTAATTACATAACTTGGCTCAAGTGAACCGGTCGAGCAGGCAGATCCTGTCGAAACTGCAATACCGTGCATATCCAGGCGAAGTAAAATTGATTCACCTTCAATGTTCATAAATGAAAGATTTGTGATATTATATACTCGTTTAGCAGGATCACCATTTACGATAATATGATCCAGATTCTTAATAATACCATTTTCAAGCCTGTCTCTTAATTGACCTATACGCAATTTATTATCTTTCATTTCCAATTTGCATTGGCGGATAGCTTCACCCAAAGCAACAATACCCAATGTGTTCTCAGTTCCGGCTCTCATGGAGTTTTCCTGATGTCCGCCGGTGATCAATGGACAAATATTTTTGGCTGTTTTACGTTTAAATAAAATTCCGATCCCTTTAGGTGCATAGATCTTGTGACCGGACATGGAAAGGAAATCCACAGGCAGTTTTTGCAGATCAATAGGTATCTTCCCAATGGCTTGTACGGCATCCGTATGCATTGGGATATTATGCTTCTTTGCTATTTCTGCAATTTCCTGTATAGGCTGGATAGTACCGATCTCGTTATTGACATACATAATGGAGATCATCATAGTATCAGGTCGAATAGCAGCTTCAATATCCGCAGGATCGATCAATCCCTTATTATTAACCTTGATATGTGTAACTTCAACATGCTGATTTTCTAAACACTTGAGTGTGTTAAGTACGGAAGGATGCTCAATGTTGGATGTGATGATATGTCCGCGACTATCACTGCAAAAGGCACAACAAGTGGTTGCGCTTTTCAATACGGTATTATTCGCTTCCGATGCACCGGCTGTAAATATGATTTCATCCGGACTGCAATTTAAAAAATCGGCAATATCTTTTCGACTCTCTTCGAGCATTGCACGGACCTGACGCCCACTACTGTGCATTGAGCTTGGATTACCAAAAAGATCAAGTACGTTTCTGATCGCTTCTTTGACTTTTGGGTGCAAGGGAGTGGTTGCAGAGTTATCCAAATAGATCATAGACTACCTTACTTCTTATTACCGGTGTAGATCTCTTCGGTGTAGTATTTTCCGACATAGAAATCTACCAGTGTTTTTGCAGTATCGATACATTTACCACAGGAGGTACCCAGTTTGGTCCTTTCCTGAAGTGTCTTAAGGTCTTTTACTCCTTCAAGAACTTCCATACGGATGTCATCTTCTGTAACATTCATGCATTCACAGATGATCCGTGATTTGTCATTATCGGGGATACGATCTTCTTGTCCTGTACGTTTAAAATGATCTTTAATAGCTTCCCGCAAAGCTTTATCACCCAGCACTGAACAATGAATTTTGTTCGCAGGAAGTCCACCTAATTCGTTGATGATCATTTCCGGTGTTAATTCCCATGCTTCATCCAGGGACATACCGCCATCACGAGTAACCATTACCGAAAGCATTGAAGTGGATCCAATAGCTGAGGCACAACCAAAGGTCTGCCATTTAAGGTCTGCAATACGATCATCTTTAACTTTAATGAAGATTTTCATCATATCGCCGCAGGCAGGTGAGCCAACATAGCCCATACCATCAGCGTTATATTCTTTTTCATCTATTTCAAGTATATTTTTAGGGTGAAAAAAATGTTCTTTAACCTTATCAGAGTAGTTCCAATTTGCTCCATCCATGTACATCTCCTTGCGTTTTTGGCTTGTACGTTCAGGCATCGTAAAAGTTAAGGTAATTCTGAATAAAATGTAAAGGAAAAAGGAAATTTTAAGGTGTTAAGTTAAAGGTGGTAGAATGAAAATTATGGATTAATAATGAAAGGAAATCTCCGCCATGAATATTAGTGTCTAAATTTAGAGATATCTAAGCGCAATGTATATATGAGTTACTGAATACCTTAACAAAAGCATCAATGACCTGACGAGATATTTGATGTGAATAAGGTGTATTATCAGCGCTCATTCCGGTTAATTCCTGATTTATCATCAGGTCCCGGATAAAGATATCTTCGGAAAACATATCAGATACTTCCTTGAAATGAATCTTCCGAATATTATTTTTCGATAATATATCCTTAAGATAGTTGAGCCATCGTGATAAACGAAAAAGAGTGATTAGATCAATTTCATTGAGATCGTTCCCGGCCGGCCAAAAACGTGATAAACGTGCTTCTTTGCAATTATGAGGAATATTGTAGACTTTCATATCCATGCCCGGAATATAATAAAAAGGTGAAATACCTAAAATTATGGGTAATTCGCTTAGCACTTTCATTGTTTCAAGGATCTCCTCAAGTGCTTGACCGGGTAAACCCGCTATAAAATGTCCCATGATCTTCAAGCCTTTTTGAGCTGCATAGTGTGTGATCTTTTTAAAATGTTCAATATTTGTATTTCTATGCAGAACTTTTAGCTGTTCTTCTGAACTGGTAGCAATGGAAAGGTTGAGTAATTTCATACCACATTTAACCAGAAGATCAATGATCTCTTCATCAAGATGTTCAGCTGAAAGTCCGTTCATGGCATAAAGAGTGATCTTTCCTCCAAACTTCCTTGAGATTTGCTCAAGTAATTCAATGCAATGTGCCTTCACAAATGTAAAATTATCATCCTCGACATCAAAAACGCAAATCCCGCGATTAAAAGCGCTTTGCATTTCTTCCAGGATCGTTTCAACCGGTTTTAGTCTAAGTTTTTGTCCAAAAGTTCGGGAAATTGAACAAAAACGGCACCCCATAGGGCAACCACGGGAGGTTGAGATCATGATAGAAGATTCTCGTGCGATCAAGTATTTTTCAACCGGTAGAAGTTCCGTAGCAGGACTTATTATGAAGTCAGAAGTTTTTGTAGGCTTATTCCAATTTTTATTTTTGGGATTCCATATTCCCGGGATATAATCAAAATCTTTTTTATTTTCTAAAAGGATCGAAACAAATTCACGAAAAGCAATTTCCCCTTCTCCCATGATGCAGTGATCAATGTCTTCGCAGTCTGTAAATAATGTGTGTTCCGGACCTGTATTTTGGCCACCTGTCAAAACGATGGAATCGGGAGCTATTGATTTAATGATTTTGGCAAGTTTTAACACTTCCTCAGAATATGTGTAAAAGTTTGATGAGATCGCGTATAGGTCAAATTGGTTTTCATTAAAGTAATTTTCAATTGTATCCCAACTTGCGCCCCAGTGATAATAAGTGTGAAAAGCTGAAATGGGGGAGCGGTCATAAGGGAGATGGCACATTATGGATTTGAATGAATTTGGAACAGGAATCGTCTGTCGTCCATAACCTGTTATGAGATCCAATATCTCTATTTCTACCGGGAGATCTTTTACAGAACCGGCAAGATAGCTCAAACCAAGAGGATAACTCCGCTGAGGGGTATAATAAAAATCTTCTACCGGAGCTTGAATTAAAGCGATTTTCATAGTGAAATCTACAAAACTTATTGACTTTAATCCAATTCTTAAACTCTAAACTCCTCAATTTAAAAATCTATTTCACATAAGAGCATAATTTATTAAATTTCATTGTACGTGGACTAAACAAATACACAGGAGTCTTTATGTTATCAACCATTCTTTGGTCGGTATTTTTTCTTGCTTGCCCGGCTTTCATTTTATGGATCTGTTCAAAAAACAAATTTCTCGACAGTGTCGGTGCCATTGTTCTATGTTATGGCGTTGGTTTACTGATCGGGAATATTGGTATTTTTCCGGAGAATATATTTGATGTTCAGGATACTTTCAATATGCTGGTTATTCCAATTGCTTTACCACTGATCTTTTTTTCAATGGATCTGCGTGGTTGGGGTAAGCAAGCAGGAATGGCAGCTAAATCTTTTGGTGGAGCATTAGTCTCTGTGATCTTAGCTTCTTTCATTGCTTATGTTATCTTTTCACCAAACCTCGGTGGTGAAGCCTGGAAAATGGCAGGGATGCTGATCGGCTGTTACAGTGGCGGTACCCCTAATCTTGCTGCTATCGGTACCGGTTTGGAGATATCCTCGGTAAATTATATTTCAGTTCATACAGCTGATGTGTTTGTTGGGGGAGTGCTCCTGCTTCTTATCCTAACCGTTATTCCTCGCGCATTAAAAAAGATCCTTCGTCCTTTTAAAAATGTTGAAGAAATTGAAGATACCCATGAAAATTCATTAAAACATGAAAGTTTTGAACCCTATTTCAAAGGGTTCCGGAAAAAGAATTTTTTCCCTCTTCTAGGAGCTTTTGGCTTGGCTATCCTGATATTTGGTATCGGCGGTGGTGCAAGTTTTCTTGTTCCGGAGGGTATTTCATCAGTAGTGGCTATTCTGATTATCACAACACTTGGTATTCTTGCCTCTTTTATTCCTAAAATCAGGAATATCCGAATGACCTTTCAACTGGGGCATTATTTTCTATTGGTTTTTGCATTGGTGGTCAGTTCAATGGCGGATATTACCAAATTGGTTGATACAGCTCCCAATGTAATCCTTTATGTTGCGGTTCTCTTGGCTCTATCCTTTGTAATTCACACTATCGTTTCAAAACTAACAAAAGTAGATAGAGATACGCATTTGGTTGCGATGACAGCATTAGTTTATTCACCACCTTTTGTCCCGGTTGTTGCCGCTGTTTTAAAGAATAAACAGGTGATCATGACCGGTATGCTGGTCGGTATCACCGGATGGATCATCGGTAATTATGCCGGTATTGGTTTTGCCTATTTAATGCAGTTGATTTTTGGATAATATCTCCTGAAAAGAAAGAATTTGAATTGTCATCATTTTCGTGTAATTTATGCCCGAAATATAAGGGAGTTATATGCGTTTAAAACGTGATCATACCTGTGGCGAATTAGCGAAAGCTTCAGTTGGAAAAGAAGTCCGGATCAATGGTTGGGTCAATACCCGGCGTGATCTGGGTGGGATATTTTTTGTGGATGTCCGGGACCGTTACGGTTTAGTCCAAGTTCGCTTTAATAATGATCTTCCATCAACGATCCTTGATGTGGTCAAACATTTAAATAATGAAGATGTGATAGCTGTTTCAGGAATTGTAGTCGAAAGACCAAACGATTCAGTCAATCAAAAGATCGCATCCGGTGAGATTGAGATCGAAGCTATTGATTTAGAACTACTGAATAAAGCAATTACCACACCCTTTGAGATCACTAAGCGCGAGACCGGCTCAGAAGATCTGCGTTTGAAATACCGTTATCTTGATCTTCGCACAGAAACTCTCAAGAAGAATATGCACATGAGGCATAAAGCATCACAGGCGGTTCGTCGCTATCTGAACGATCATAACTTTATGGAAATTGAAACACCGGTATTGATGAAATCAACTCCGGAAGGTGCTCGTGATTTCCTTGTGCCTTCACGAATTAACCCCGGAAGATTCTATGCATTGCCTCAATCACCGCAGACTTATAAACAGTTACTAATGATTGCAGGTTATGATAAGTATTATCAAATCGTAAAATGTTTTCGTGATGAAGATCTTCGTGCAGACCGTCAGCCTGAATTTACCCAGATCGACTGCGAAATGTCCTTTGTTGATGAGAACGATGTACGAACGGTCATGGAAGACATGATCGTAACGGTTTTTAAAGAAGCGGCAGGTGTTAAGATTCCAACACCCTTACCTATTATTACTTTTGAAGAAGCCATGGAACGCTACGGGTCCGATAAACCGGATATTCGTTTCGATCTGGAGATCAAAAATGTTGAAGTTTTTGCAAAAGAAACTGAATTCTCCGTATTCCATAACGCTATGGATAATGGTGGAGTTATTCGTGCCCTAAAAGTACCTGAAGCGGCTGTGTTCTCACGCAAGAAGACAGATGAACTAACCGAGCTTGCTAAGAAATATGGTGCCAAGGGTTTGGCTTTTGTGAAAGTGACCGAAGAAGGATTTCAAGCTGGCATCTCTAAGTTCATCAATGAAAAGGCCGGCAGCATATTGCTGGAAATCACTGAAGCCAAAGAAGGTGATCTTATTCTTTTCATGGCAGATGAATGGGAAACGGCATTAACTGCTTTGGGTGCGGTTCGAATTTTCCTTGCCAACGAGTTTGGTTTAGTTAAAAAAGATGAATACAAAGCAATCTGGATTGTGGATTTCCCACTTTTCGAAAAGGATGCGGAAACCGGCCGTCTGCTTGCCCGTCATCATCCATTTACTTCACCGAAACTGGAAGATATCGATAAACTTGAAAGCGATCCGATGTCCGTTAAAGCCCGCGCCTACGATATGGCACTGAACGGTTATGAAATTGGTGGTGGCTCTATCAGGATCTATGAGAAAGAATTACAGACGAGAATGTTCAAAGCATTAGGGATTTCCGAAGAAGAAGCCAAAGAAAAATTCGGGTTCCTCTTGAGTGCTTTTGAATACGGTGCACCTCCTCATGGCGGAATAGCATTTGGGTTTGATCGTCTGATCATGGTTTTGACAGGTGAAAGCTCAATCCGCGACGTGATCGCGTTTCCCAAGACTACAACAGCACAATCACCCATGGATGGTGCTCCAAGTGGAGTGGATAGCAAACAATTGGATGAACTTCATATACAATTGAAAAAGGACAATTGACAGTTGACAATAAAGTAACCACAGATTTCGCAGATTTATAAAAAATATATAAGAAATGATAACGCCCCTGATCGGGGCGTTTTGCATTTTATCTTATTGTTAATATGATGCGTTATAGTCTAAGTAGATATTATAAATTAGAACAGAATCCTGATATATTGTAACTGGATTTATACCGTACCCTCCATCAGCATAATCCATGTAGAATTTTCCATCTTCCAATACAAATATAGAATAAATACCTACTTCTGAAATACTAAACTGATAAAAGCCATTTCTATCTGAAATTGTTTGAGCAATTAGTGTTGAATGTACACTATCTCTTTCGATAAAATGTCCATATGGGAAATGAACAATTTCAGTATAATCATAGAGAAATACTTTTCTTGATAACGGATATTGAATTCCACTGTTCTCACTGACAGGAGGCATGAAATTGCCTTCTTTATAGATAACACTTCCGGCAATCCCCTGTGATATGGTGATCTTTTCAATATTTTCTTCGATCAGTTCACTGACATTCACCGGTTCGGGTTCAAAACATCCCAGCAACAATATTCCCGTAAGAATAATTACTATTAACGATTTATACTTGCAATTCATATAACATCTCGCTGATTTAATTATGTTTTCAGGCTTCCTATTACTTTATGCGCAAATAGTAACTCACTTGATGATATCTTTGTTCCTTGATATTTAGGATTTGCACTGACAAGTTCGATATCGTCACCCTTGAATTGAAGGACTTTGAACAATATTCGGCCGTCTTTTAGTTTGAGAATGGCCTTATCGTTATTCATGACCGTTTCAATGGGGGAAACGATAATGATCTCCTCAGGGGAGAAGAAGGGTATCATACTACTATCATTAAGGATTTTGACCTTTAATGCATAAGCATAAGGATCCTTATTCAACATAGGCCATAAAACTTTATCTGAAAACTCATTTTTCTCGGTCAAATAATCCAGATCCCCTATGTGATTTAGATCAATGAGAGGAATATGTTTATTAATAACGTAAAGAGGATGGCTGACATCATTTGCCACCCCCATCGTTTTCATACTTCCTTCGCCTCCAATTAACCAATCCAGGCTATAACCTAATTCTTTTAATGTTCGTAAGACGTTTTGTGGAAGCGTTCGTTGTTCATGCTCATAAGAGACATAAGAGCGCAAATGAATGGATAATTCGGCTGCGAATTTCTCCTGGCTTAGGCCAAGATCTTTTCTGATCAATTTTAAACGTTTTCCAATAGACATAAGTCACCATAAAAGTAAAATATTCAAATAGTGTACAATAATACTTGACAACAAGCACGATAATACATATAATTACATAGGTATGTAATAATGTGCATGATTGTTAGGTACCCAATACGGCAGGAAATTATAAATTGAATGATACGGATAAGTAAACATCAGTAACCTGCCCAAAATTCCAAAGAGCCATCAAACAAGATCGTATCGTAAAAAGTAGAAGGTGATCATGAATTCCAGAACCGTCAACACACCTGATTCCCCTATTTTAAGCGGGAATCCTGAAGCTGATACCTTATATATGAAAGAACTGCTGATCGTGGCCGGTTTAAGACAAACCGACGTAGCACGAGCATTAGGTGTCAAAAAGACCATAGTGAACAGGGTCATTCTCCGTAAAGACAATTCAGCCCGTGTTCTTTCTTATTTCGAAGATCTGCATAAACGATACAGAGAAAAATTACAACGGTTACGCGTAATTGGCAAGAAATAAATGTACGAACGTGCATAATGTGATGTATTTAACAAAACAAAGGAGAAAAAAATGAAAAAGTTATTCATCCCCATGGCAGTCCTGGTTATAGGACTTGTATTATTCCTGGCGTGCGGAGAGGCGGGGATGGAAGAACGAAGCAGTATTGATCAACTAAGAGATCAATACTCGGTTGTTGGAATTGAACATAATGAGGGTTTGAAGTACGTCTATGAAAAACTAGCTTCTACTCCAAATATCAGTTCTTTAAGTTATGATGAAGGATTGTTGCTAATTGAAAACGCAAATAAAGAATTTGTTGCATCAAAATATGACATTGGCATAAATGAAGTTTTGTGTAAGCAAATATCAGACTTATTTCACACATATAAAAACAAAGAAATATTCTTTGCAAAAAGTAGTTTTGATGAAGATTTATTTAATGATCCCGAAATAACAGATTCCTTATCAGAGAATCAGTTAGCTTTATTAAATGAATTAGATCAAATATTATCTGAAGATCTGGATCTATCATCAAAATCGTATAATATTGAAGAGTTAGAAGAGAGAGCTTTGTTGATTTTAAGCGAAAGAGAAAGACCTCCTTTCTATTCAGCAACTAATGTAGCAAAATACTCTATTTTATACTGGACAGAGAATTATTCCATGTGGGAATCAATATTAACATCAAACGATTCATCATTAGCCAAACCTACCAATTTCTGGGGAGATTTAAGAGATCTTGCTGGTGCTGATGCATTTGGAGCTGTTGTAGGTGCACTAGGTGGTTTAGCAACAGGTGGAACTGCATCAATACCTCTGGCAGCAGTAGTTGGATTATCAGCCTCAACACTTAAACTATATGATATGATTGTTTCAGAATAAAAAGAGACAAAACATGAAAAAATGTATTATTCAAGCGCTTGCAGCAAGTGCCCTTTGTTCGATTATTATCCTCTTACTAAGAGAAGTACCTTTAGAAGTGATTAAAGAAATTGATTTAAAATATATACTATTAGCAATAGTATTTTTCCTAATCAATGGGTTACTATTCTCTCTTGTTGCGATATGGCAATACAAAAAGAAAAACAGGTAGTGTAAATTTCTTTCTGTAAAAAGGCCCAACGTTTTCCGATATTTAAGAATATCGTTAAACAAAAAAGGAGAAAAAGATGAAAAAGTTATTCATCCCTATGGCAGTCCTGGTAATAGGGCTGGTCTTGTTCCTGTCATGCGGAGATTCGGGTCAGTTCATCCTCATATGTGCTATGCCGATGTAAGGCTGTTGTTATTGAAAATATAATATTAGGAGGATTTTATGAAATCAATAAAAACCGCATGTATAATTTTGGCTATTGCTGTTTTATTCACAAGTTGTTCAACAATGGTGAGGATTGAAACACCTGATGTTCCTAACGCATCAGTAAAGATTAATGGAGAACCTGCCGGGGAAACACCGCTTGAGATAAACTTAGGTGACGCTATATGGGAAGATTATGATGTTGAAATCATGAAAAATGGCTATCAGACATACAGAGGTCGACTAAAAAAAGAAGTGAAAATCGGATCATTAGTAGGTGGTTTTTTTCTTTTTCCATTTTGGCTTTGGGTCTATGGACCGGAACCATACCAGAATATCTATCTTGAGCCTGAAAAAGAGGATAACGATCAATAACAAACATGTTGTTTATGGAATATATGGGTGTATAAGTGAAAATAAGTGTTACACAAAAAAAAGACTTAAAATTAAGATCATTTTCGGTATTGCAATTATATAATAACATTTATCAGTTTAATAAACCGAGTACTGGTATGAAGATTTTGTATTTAATAATTGCTATATCCTTTCTTGTCGTGATGTTTCAATTCTATAAAGAAGTTAATCCCGAGATTCTCTACGGGTCAGCCATTGCTAGTATGTTTAGCACTTACCCATCTAGGTTCAATGAAGCAAATTATAGAAAATATCTTATCAAATATTTAATGAAAGAAAGTAAAAATGAATAAAGACATTCTGTTATCAGTACGTTATGCTATTTTATTTACGATAATTATGCTTCTAATTAATGAAATAAATTGGGGGCAATTTTTTGAGCAACTCAGTTTTTATTATATTTTAAAAACTCTTTTCTTCTTTGTGCTATCCGGCGGACTATGTTATTTGGTTGTTCGAGGTCAAAGAAAGAAGAAAAAAATAGAAGAAGATAATTAAGTTTTAACAACGTCCCCTAGCACCACTCCGTTCGTCGCATCTTTGACTTCGTTAAGGATTTTTTCTGTTAAGTTTTCCTCAACTTCAAGAGTGACTTT
>JAYEJI010000128.1:0-42722 GCA_034660515.1 Fidelibacterota bacterium | reverse complement strand
AGAAGAAAAAAATAGAAGAAGATAATTAAGTTTTAACAACGTCCCCTAGCACCACTCCGTTCGTCGCATCTTTGACTTCGTTAAGGATTTTTTCTGTTAAGTTTTCCTCAACTTCAAGAGTGACTTTAACAGTCTCCGCAAAATCCTGATCGAAAGAAATAAGATGGTATTTATTTACAATACGCATGATGATGGGGTGGTGTTCATATGAGGAAATAAATTGTAATGTATCACCAACTACTACAATCTTGATCTTTGCTGTTTCAAGTGTATCGCTTGCAGATTGGCCGTAAGCCCGTATGAGTCCGCCTGTGCCCAGTTTGGTCCCCCCATAATACCGCACAGAAACTATCAGCACATTTGTCAGATCCAATCGTTGGATCGCGCCATAAATAGGTTTCCCGGCCGTTCCCGAAGGTTCACCGTCATCATTGTAACGAAATGTCATATCTTTGTCGTTGCCCAATTGCCATGCGTAACAATGATGAGTAGCATCATAATATTTTTTACGAATATCGTATAAAATGGATTCAATCTGCTCCAAACTTTCAACAGGAAAGGCATATCCCAGGAATTTACTTCCTTTGATCGTGATCTTACTTTCTGATTTTGATGCGATTGTTTTGTATTTCATTTATTTTAATTTGGTTTGGGGTATGGGGTATGGGGTATGAGGTTTGAAAATGTTGCGATAAATTACCGGTCACCTTATTTCAAATATGTAAATTTTTCAGCGGTGACAGTATTATCAAAATGAAAAGCGATAATATAAATACCCGAGCTCAATTCTTGGGGGATAAGGCTGATATTATGAAGTCCTGCTTTTAATAGATCTTCATCCATTGAACGTGAATAAACCTTCCTGCCCTTCAGATCATAAATGGCAAGTTGTCCCTGTAGATTATCTTCCAGCAGTACATACGAAATATTTAAAGTTTGAGCAGTATGCAGTGGGTTAGGGTACAAGGCTGCCATTTGATCAGCGGTAAGAGCAGTGAAGGCAAATGAACCGCTCATATCGTTCACATCGGCACCTACGGCAAGAATGTAGTTGTCAAATTGTGTACCATCAATAACAATAGGTGTTGATCCTATCCGCCGAACTTCGCTTTGATCGCCATCTAAACATATAAGATTTGCCAAACCGCCATCATCAAGCAGAGCTTCAAAGATTAGAATTTGATCAGGTAATCCGGTTATTTTGTAATAAGAGACCATTGGGGTTGATTGGAGTAAAATATTCGCGGATAATGCTGCTAAAATATTGTCTGTATTGTTATCAAATAAAATATTTTGCAGATCGGAAGCATCGTTGAATGGATATTGGAAATTTTCAGCCGAGTAGGAACCGCATAAAACCTGCGCTGTTCCCCAGTCCCTGAGAGCTTCTTCAAATGTGCACCCCTGATCTTCAAGTTCAACACGAATGGCAGACAGAGCATTTACATTTAAAATACGATCCCAGATATTATGAATAATGTTATTACCGGGTTGAGAGAATCTTTTATCAATGTATAAATTGAATCCTACATTATCGTAATCCAATGCTCCGCTATTGATCGCATAATTCCAATGATGAGCATACTCATTGACATAAGAGTGATAATCATTTACTTCGGGATACATGTATTCTTCAAACCATACCGAGGACATTTCGAAATAGAAGATATCCTGAATCCGATATTTATACCCCAACTGGAAAATATGAAAAAGCTCATGAGCACAGGTAACACGAAGTCCTTCAAGTCCATATGTGTAAAATACAGTAGAATCTTCCAACTGTGCGCTTAGATAAAGATAAGAAGTCCAACCCGAAGGTTCAACTTGATTTTCCGGTTGAGTGACACCATAATATGTTAGATCAAAGCGAAAATATATATCTATTTCAGGAGATTCAATATTATCTGTCGGTGGTGCCTTAAATCCCAAAGTATCCTTTAATGCTTTATATGATTCATCCAGATAGACTGCTGCCATGATCACGAAATCGGGAATAGAATCATTATATGTGTAATCTTGTGGAACTTTATTATAGCCACTATTATCATAATGAATAAGGAAGCGACCACCGGGTGAAAGATACTGTTCTGCTCGAGTTGGCCGGGAAGTCGTTGTGAAAGTTTGAAAAGGCTTCAGAAAAGTTCTGACCGCCTGACGATCAGCAGGTTTGGCAAATACCGGAGTGAGCGCAAAAGCGATCAAAAGAGTAATAAAAAGGATTTTTCTGATCAATGTCATAGTTAAAAGTTTATGAATTATTGTAAAGATTCAATTGTTTTTGCAAGCTGTAATATTTTGGTCTCTTCGTATAGATTACCAATAACCTGGAGTCCGACAGGTAAGCCATCACTCGTATTGCCAACCGGAACAGAGATAGCCGGGATGCCGGCAATATTGATGGAAACCGTAAAAATATCACTCAAATACATAGCCATGGGATTGTTCACATTCTCGCCGATCTTAAATGCCGGTGTTGGACAAGTGGGCAATAAAATAGTATCGACTTTCTTGTATGCTTTTTGGAAATCTTCGTAGATCAATCTGCGGACTTTTTGAGCTCTTGCATAATATGCATCATAATATCCTGAAGATAGAACGTATGTCCCCAACATAATGCGGCGTTTAACTTCATCACCAAAACCATATTCACGGTTTTCGGCATAAAAATCATTAATGTCTTTTGCAGCTTTTGATGCGCGGGCACCATAGCGAACACCATCAAAGCGAGCAAGATTACTTGAAGCTTCTGCAGTTGCCAGAATATAGTAAACCGCAATGGAATAGGAGAGGTGCGGCAATGTGATCTCTTTGATCTCTTTACCGGCTTTCTTCAGTTTCTCGATCGTTTCAAGCACACGTTCCTTCACTTCAGGGTGTAGACCTTCTTCCAGAAGGTGATAGGGAACACCGATGGTCTTAACTCCGTCATTATTGATCTTAGTAAGATAATTATCGACTTCCATATCCGTAGAAGTAGCATCGTTTTCATCTTTTCCGGCAATGATCTGCAATAATTCGGCTGCTTGCTCAACCGTCCGGGTAATAGGACCAATTTGATCAAAAGAAGAAGCAAATGCTGTAATACCGTAGCGAGATACACGACCATAAGTGGGTTTAAGTCCTACAACACCGCAGAATCCTGCCGGTTGACGAATTGAACCACCTGTGTCCGACCCCAGTGCATAGTCAACAAGCCTTGCTGCTACAGCCGCTGCTGATCCACCGCTTGATCCACCGGGTACGCGCTTGGGATTAATAGGGTTTTTTGTTGTGCCATATGCCGAATATTCAGTTGAAGAGCCCATAGCGAATTCATCGAGATTCGTTTTGCCAACGATCGTGCCACCTGCTCTTTTTATCCGCTCTATCACAGTAGCATCGTAAGGAGCAATATAGTTTTTTAGAAATTCAGAACCGCAACTGTTAGGTAAACCTTTTACATTAATATTGTCTTTGATAGCGATCAATTTGCCGGAAAGAGGGCCTTGAATATTAGCTTGCTCAGTTGAATGAGCGTTCAACCAAGTTTTATCAACTTGGGTCATAATATTCAAATCGAGGGTTTCTTCATATCTTTTAAGAAAATTCTTAATGGAAGTTGTCATTTTATCCTCTTGACTAGCGGGTGAAGCGCAAAATATAGTAGCCAATCAGAACCCCGATTGCACTTAGGAAATTAACATGGATACGGAATCCAAGAGTAAATTCAATGAAATAGAGATTCAAAGTGAAATTATTGAATCCAATGGGAAAATTCACTGAAAAGAAGTCTTTAACCGGACCTTCAGGTAATACATTTGCAAATAAATGTCCCAAAGCACCGCCTACAATAGCAGCGATAAGAATAATTCCAATAACCCGTCCGATTTTTGAAGCATATCTAGCCATAGAAGTCCTTTAAATTATGTTAAGAAGACACGCTAAATATAATGATTCAAGAACAAAGTATAAAGGCAAAAGGCAAAAGAAAGTCGAAAAGTTAAAAAGTTGAAAGTGAGTAAAATTTTCTCCTATCAATTAGTAACTTCATTGCTTATCTTCCATCAATGAAAGATCACGGTAAAAAAATTCTCTTACATTTCAGAAAATTTCCCAAATCGCATCTGAAGATAAAGCAATTGGCTAAAACCCTAAATGTTGGACAAAATGATTATCCGGACTTTCGTGATGCCATGAAACAATTGGCACATGAAGGAAAATTATATCGTTATAAAGGAAATGTTTATGGTTTGATTGATCAGCGTGGAGAAGTGATTGGCACTCTGGATATGCATCCACGAGGTTTTGCTTATGTACATACCGTTGATGGTGGAAAAATATTTATTTCCGAGCACAATATTGAAACCGCCTGTCATGGTGATACGGTTGCAGTGATAGTACATCGTAAAAGATTAAGTGATAAAAATCAGGAAGGCCATGTAAAAAGGGTCGTTTCAAGGGGGAAAGACGCTTTCGTTTGTACTTTTCATCAATTAAGAGGTTACGATCTTGCTATTCCGGCTATTCATCATCTTCAAACTGATATTGTCATAGATGATTTGAACGGATTATCGCCAAATGAAGGTGATTATATTATGACAAAGGTCCGTGAATGGCGAAAGGGCGGAGAACGTCACCGTGGAGAGATCATCAGTATTATCGGTAAAGATTCTGTTCCTGAATTTGATGCCATCATAGTCGCAAATAAATATAATATTCCCGATAAATTCTCAGATCTTACCATAAAGCAGGTAGAAGAAATAGAATTTGAGATCCCGGATGACCCCGGCAGAAAAGACCTGCGTAATATAGTTTGTTTTACAATAGACCCGGATGATGCCAGAGATTTTGATGATGCTGTTTCCATTGAAATATTGGAAGAAGGAAATTATATACTGGGTGTTCACATCGCCGATGTCAGTTATTATGTCCCTGAATCAACTCCCTTGGATCGTGATGCCCTTCATCGGGGTACTTCAGTTTATTTTACCGATCATGTTGTGCACATGCTTCCTGAAAAACTCAGTACTGAACTATGTTCATTAAAACCAAATACCGATCGTCTTGCAATGACTGCCATGATGACAGTTACTTCTGAAGGGAAAGTGCTAAAATATGAGATATTTCCCTCCTTGATCCACAGTAAAAGGCGTTTTACCTACAAAGAAGTTCAAAATATCCTTGATGATAAATCCGGTGATCACTACCGGGAATTAAGTTTAATGAGCCAGCTTGCGAAGATCTTAAAACAAAAACGCAAAGATGAAGGCAGTATAGACTTTGATCTCCCTGAACCGGTATATAACTTGGATAATAAGGGTGTGCCGGCGACTATAGAATTAAGAGAACGCTTATGGTCACATCATATTGTCGAAGAATTTATGCTTTTAGCCAACCAAACTGTTGCCAATTTTGCCAGGACCAGAGGAACTTCGGCTCCTTTCATATACCGTATTCATGATATTCCCGAGGCAGATAGTATTTACGAATGGTTTGCCTTAATGGATGCCTTTGGATTGAATATATCCTTTTTTGGCATGCCTATTACATCAAAGAAATTTCAAAAGACCATAGAAAAGGTTATGAAACAAAATGATAGCTCCTATATCATGCGCTTGGCATTAAGAACTATGACAAAAGCAAAGTATAGTGTAAAACCTATTGGCCATTTCGGATTGGCTTTTCAAGATTATACGCATTTTACTTCGCCCATTCGCCGCTATCCGGATCTGATGGTCCATCGCTTGATAAAATTATATCTTAAAGGCCCCAGCCTAAATTCAGAGTTAAAGCAAAATCTCAAGCATATTGCCAAAACATCTTCAGCAGCTGAATTGCGCGCTTTACAAGCAGAACGAGAGTATCATAAGATCAAGCAGATGCGATACATCACTAATCATATTGGTGATGTTTTTCAGGGAATCATATCCGGTGTATCTCCGCATGGATTCTGGGTTGAACTTGAAAATATCTTTGTTGAAGGATTTGTCAGGAAGGATAGTTTGAGCTCTGATATCTGGGATTTTGATAAGAGACATCATAAATTAACAGGCCTTCGGAGTAAACAGATCTATCGAATGGGTGATAAATTGAATGTTCGAGTCGTAAAAGTCGATGTGAAAAAAGGGAAAGCGGATTTTGAGGTAGTAACTGGTGACTAAAAACTAGTAAGTGGAAAAAAGCGAACAGTAGGGGCTCGATATATCGAGCCCGTTTCTTTTATGCATTAAAAAAATCGATAAGTCTATTAGTCGATAAGTCGAAAAGATGAAAAGGAGGGGGGGGAGTATGGGAGAATCGGGGGAAGAGAAATTTTTTTGAGTAGATGTAGAGACTCGATGCATTGCGTCTTTACACTATATTAATAATTGTTAACAATGCTTATAAGAATTTGTATCCTCCAGTTACCAGTTACCAGTTACCAGTTACCAGTTACCAGTTACCAGTTACCAGTTACCATATAAAAAGCGGGAGCTATCAACCCTATCAGCTTAGGGATCTGGCATCCCGGCAATAATAAGGTGCAACCCCCGCTCTTACGAGCGTCGGTTGTCTTTTCTTATTGCCTATTAATGTGCCAGATTTAAAGCTGAGAAAACAACAATGACGTTTACGCGTAATGTACAAATTATTTTAATAAAATACAATTTTCATTGGATAAAAGTTGTTGAATATAAGCGGAAAAACTTGACTCAAGTTTTTAAAGGAATTGTGTCCCATATCACAAAAAATACCCTATACTTGACTCAAGTATAGGGTAAAATGTGTCCCGGATCACAATTTATTTAGATTGTTTCTATTTTACCAATTCAAAATCAATAAAGTCTGCATGATGGAAAATAATTGATTCAGGAGAGCGTTTTTCTCCCACACCTTCTTTAGAGTGGGTTGCAATAACATGCATCACTTCTTCAGGGACATCATGTTTAAAAGCCAAACCAACTCCACTAAAAGGGTGGCGTAGATATCGGCCATAACTTGATTTAACAGATTTACCGTCAATGATCTCGTATTCCAATAATTTACCCACATCAGCCAGTAAAGCACCGGCAATGAGATAATCCCGGTTTACAGGTGTGCGGCGATCTTCGTGCAAGACCTCTTGTACGTCATCAACGGCCATGCACATACGACAAACGGCACGGACATGATCGATAAAAGAGATAGTGACATTTTCCGCCAACAGAGTGAACGGAATAGCCATGAGCAGTTCATCGGTCCAACCACGATAATCTGCTGCTTCATTCCAGATATCGATGACTTTCTGTCGTAAGTTTGCGTCTTTGATCTCGTTGATCTCAGGTAGAATTTTTACTACGTTCATTCCAATAACCCTTCTGTTTATTATGTTAATTAAAAAATTTACTATTAAATGAAATATTATGCAAAACTAAAAAGCAAAAAGAAGTTGAAAATGATAGAAATAGTAAAAATTATTTTGTAAATAATCTCTGTAATAATTAAGGAGAATGAAAATGAGGATATTGCGTATTTCCCTGCTCGTTATGCTAATTGCTTTTAGCTTTGCAATTGAAGCTTCCCCGGAAGCTTTGGCCGCATTCAATGCAAAAGAATTTATAAATGGGAATAACGATACTCTTCTATACCGAATGCTTGAACCACAAAATAAATGTTTTTTTAAAAAGTATCCACTTGTCATATTTTTACACGGTTCCGGAGAACGAGGTAACGATAATGAACGGCAATTGATATGGGGAGCCGGAGCTTTTATAAAAGAAGAAAATCGAAAAGATTATCCATGTTATGTGCTTGCCCCACAATGTCCGGCTGAAAAACGCTGGCTGGAAAAGCATTGGACTTTACCCACACACAATATGCCGGAAGATCCTTCAGAATCATTGGCATTGGTCATGGAATTGATGGAAAAGATCATAGATAAATACCCGATCAACCAAAGAAAGATCTACGTGACCGGTTTGTCTATGGGGGGATTCGGTACATGGGACCTAATCTCACGTATTCCGGAAAAGATCGCAGCAGCTGCACCTATTTGTGGAGGAGGGGATGAAAACCAAGCCGCCAAGCTTACTAGTATGCCTATTTGGGTTTTTCATGGAGCTGATGATACAACGGTTCCTGTTGAGCGGTCCAGAAATATGGTCAATGCCATTAAAAAAGCGGGTGGTACGATGATCAAATACACCGAATATCCTGAAGTAGGTCATGGTTCCTGGAAGCCCGCTTATGCTGATCCGGAATTTATTGAATGGTTGTTTGATCAAAAAAAATAGATCATAGAATAAAATTTAAAGATAAAAGTAGGGGACGGTCGTGACCGTCCCTCTTCTATTATTGGCCGAGAAGGTTATTTTTATTCTTCCTGCATTTTTTTAATGTCTTTCAAAGATATATTCGCTTCAAGGAAATGTATAAAACCGAAAACACAGATAGGTATCAAGCCGATCAAGTGCTGAAGAAAAGCATATGAAGCGGCGGCACTTTTATCAATATTCAAGGCAACCAGTGTTGCGACCATGGCAGCATGAAAAGTCCCTACAAATCCGGGAGCAGCAGGAATTGCGATCGCGATCATGGCAGCGGCCATTAAAATATACGCTTCAATGAAACCCAGTTCGAGATGGCATGCTTTGATCCCCGCCCAATAGGTCAATCCCGTTACAAACCAAATGGAGGAGCTGTAAAGAAATATCTTAAAAGGATGCCTGACCTTAAAAAGAGCCAGCATACCATGATGAAGATCTTTAAAGAATCCGGCAATCTTAGTTTCTTTGCTTTCCAGATAATTTGTGATCTTTTCTCTTAAACGATAATAGAGATAAATAGCTATGATAAATATCAATAGAATGGCTATCAATAATACTCTTACCAGTGTGATCTGCTTATCTGTTAAAGGAAGATCAATAAAGAGTGAAAAAATAACAACAAAAAGGAAAAATGATAAACCATCGATCATGCGCTCGATCACAATTGAAGGTAGTAAGACTGTTCCTTTTTTATTAATAAATTGTCCGGTAATATAAGCTCTGACCACTTCGCCAATACGAAATGGAAGAATATAATTCGTGAAAAAACCGGCGATCGTACCTTTATACAATTTAATGGTAGAAAATGAACCCATAGGCAAAAGGAAAATTCTCCATCGCAATGCTCGAATAAGAAGTATTACAATCATGCCCAGCATTCCGGCAATGTACCAGTAGATATTTACTGAGCTTAATTCTTGAAGAAAGTTTTGCCACTCAATTCCACGGAAAGAAAAGAATAGTCCAACAGCGGAGATGATAATAGCAAGGGCAAGTTGCAGGTTTTTGTTTTTCATGGAGTCTCGGTATATAGAATATTGATGATCTCTTGAAGGTCAGGATTCTCTTCGGATAGCTTATTCATGACTTCCATCTTTTTTGAAAGTGGTATTTCAATAAATCTCGCTTTCATTTCATTAAGAAATTCCTGATCTGTTCCCTTGATGTTTTCAAGCTCATCTTCGAAATCTCCGATAATATTCAACGAATCTAAATTTGGAGATAATAATGAATCCAAGCGCTCACGCATTCCACCTTCATTCAGATTAGGTTGAACCAATTTTTCATATAATGCCGGTGCAAAACCACCCAACAATTTATATGAAAAGGATTTGTCTTTTATATCTTCACCAAGTGAATCCGAAGGAATAGCCATTAATACCCAAAAGATCAAACTCATGATAATGGCTGCTTTCAATGCTCCTAAAAAGAGACCGCCTATTTTATCTAGCCATCCCAGTTTAATAGCATGTATTATTGTTCGTAAAAAATATCCAATAATCTGTGCGATAAGGATCACAATAATGAAAATTGCAATATATCCGACAATATCTGCTACTTGTTGTGTCCATGAAAATTGCATGATCAGTATATCGCTTGCCCATGCACCAAGATTTGCGGCAATAATTATTCCCAATACAAGTCCGGCTAACCTGAATGCGGAATTTAGTAGTCCCTGTTGATATGATTTATAGATCAAAATAACAGCAACAAGGATCGTAATAATATCAACCCAGTACATATTATGCTCCTAAAAGTTTTCTAACAATATTTTGAACGCGCTTACCGTCCGCTTGTCCGTTGACTTCCTTCATTGATAAGCCCATGACACGTCCCATATCTGCCATGGAGGATGCCCCGATATCTGCAATGACCTTCTTGACTATTGCTTCGATAGCTGTATCATCCATTTCCGGAGGTAAATAGGTCATAATTAAGTTTAATTCAACTTTTTCGATATTTGCCAAGTCCTCACGACCGGCACCGGAAAAGGTTAAAATGGAATCTTGTCTTTCCTTTGCGGCTTTTTTTAATATTGCAAGCTCGTCTTTTTCTTCAAGATCTTTCATAAGTGCGATCTTTTTCTCACGAAGTTTTGAAAGCAACATGCGCAGTGTTTTAACTTTTTCGCTTTCCTTATTAAGCATTGCCGCTTTAAGGTCAGCCTGAATAGTCTCAATATAGCTCATTAAAATACCTTTTCGAAATTATCAAGTATTTTACAAATGAATTATTTTATTAAAAAGGATTTTATTGTATTTTGCTTTGGATACTGAGGTTGATCATGATTAAACAATTGATGGAATTGCATCATAAGGAAGAACTGAAAATTCTTGGTCTAATGACAGGTACATCGGCCGATGGGTTGGATATTGCAGGCGTAAAATTCAAGGGCTATGATAAATACCCAGAATATGAAGTATTTTATTCTCACTATATACCATATCCGGATGAATTTTCTAAAGCATTTAAACGACCTTTGGAATTATCTGCATCTGAAATAGCAAAATTTGATTTGAAACTGGGCAAATGGTATGCTGAAGTGATTTCAAAAATTGAAGTAGAGTATGATGTTATTGCCAATCATGGACAAACACTGCTTCATCATCCTCCTTTTTATACACTGCAGATAGGTGAGGCACAGTGCATACTCGAAAAATGCAGAAAACCTGTTATTTATGATTTCCGGACTGCAGATGTGTTACTGGGCGGACAAGGAGCACCCCTTATTCCTATTATTGATGAGTTTTTGTTAAGAGAGAGTCACACAACAGTAATTGCTTTGAATATGGGTGGTATTGCGAATTTAACACTTTTACCTCCACGAGGTTCAGATAGACATACACTTGCCTGGGATACCGGTCCGGCAAATACTCTGATCGATAAAGCTGTTATCGATTTTACCAAAGGAAGAGAAACTTACGACCTGGATGGAAAATATGCACGCGCAGGAGATATTGAGCCTGATCTGCTCGAGTTTATGATGCAATATGAATATTTTAATAAAGCTTTCCCTAAATCCGCAGGACAAGAGCAATTTGGTAATGAATACTACGAGCAATTAAAAATTAATACCAATCCTGAAACCGATTTAAATTGGTTGTCATTTATCAGAAGCATCACTGAATGTACGATTAAAAGTATTACTCAGGATATTCACAAATTGATAGAAAAAGAAAATAATCCGGTTAAAGTTGTAGTTAGCGGTGGCGGTGCCAATAATATGTTTATCATGGAACGTTTAAAGGAAGAATTACCTAATTGTAAGTTTGAAAAATTTGCTCGGCCGGGAATCAATTCCGAGATCAAAGAAGCCTTCGGATTTGCATATTTGGGTTATTTATTTTTACGGCAATTACCGGGAAATATTCCTTTCGTTACCGGTGCTTCTCGTCAGACGGTACTAGGAAAGATCGTTTTCTGACAGTTGTCTTATCAATTCGTAAAGCATGATCCCATAGGCAACTGAAACATTCAATGATTGTTTCATTCCGAACATTGGGATCTCAACAGCCATATCAGCATAATCCATCACTTCTTCAGAGATACCATCAACTTCGTTTCCCACAACTAAACATAGAGGAAAAGAATAGCCCACATTTTGGAAATCTTTTGAACTATTGGTATGCTCCAGAACAATAATTGGAATATTCTCTGACTTGAAATATTTCAGGAGAGGGATAATATCAGCGTGGTATTCCCATGGAACATTATTTTCTGCACCGATAGCAGTTTTGCTGATCTCTTTTCGCGGCGGTGTTCCGCTTATTCCAACAAGATACAATTTTTCAATTCCTGCTGCTTCTGAGGTTCTGAAAAGAGATCCTACATTATGCAGGGAACGTATATTATCGGCAATAACGTATATTTCACGTCTTTTACGTCCAAGAAGAGAAACTTCGGAGGGTCTGGAATCTTTTATTACTTTATGACTATGTTTCTTGATGCTCATGCTGTGATCTCCAAGCATCTCCCATTTCCAATCGTTCACCGACCGGAGGATGAGAATAATACATGAATTTTATAAATGGAGTTGGGTAAGCATTGGAAAGATTTCGATTTGCCAATCCTGCCATCGCTTTTTGAAAAGCATCGGGGTTGTGAGTCATATCTAAGGCATAACGATCCGCTTGTCTTTCAAAAAACCTTGAAACGGCATTTGAAAGCGGGCCGATGATGAGCATATGGAACACACCAAAACAAAGCAGGAAAACCGGATATGCCAAAAGCATATTATCCAATGACTTAAAAAAATCAGGATTTATTTTGATCATGATCTGATGTGAAAGGAAGAATATAATAAGTTGGTAAACGGCACCCAGAAGGATATTCTTCCACATGTGTTTATTTTTATAATGTCCTACCTCGTGAGCCAGAACGGCTTCGAGTTCCTGCAGAGACATGTTGCTAATAATATTATCGCTTAATACAACTCTGCGGGTTTTTCCCAAACCTCCAAGAAAGGCATTTTCTTTTTTTGTTTGTCTGCTCATATCTTGAAGAAAGAATCCTTTGATCTTTAAACCGCCTTTGCTGAGAATAGCTCCTAATTTTGTTGTGAGTTCTTCATCTTTAATGGGTGTATACTTGTTAAATAGCGGCATGATCACAACAGGATATAAAGTTGCAAATATCACCGATATAAAGATCATGGCACAAGCTGCCCATAGCCACCATAATTCAGATGATATCCGAAAAGCCAAAAAGAGGATAAGCGCAAGTAATGGATTAATAAGTAAATTAATGGCATGTCCCTTAAATTCGTCTTTAAAGAACTGCCGTTTATTTTGATTCGAAAATCCAAATTCGTGTTCAAGTTTATATCCCGAGCGGAAAGAGAGGATCAGATCAAATGGCAAAGAAAATAAAGCCAAAACCCAAAGGAAAAACACAAAACGAAAAGCGGGAAATTTTGGCAGCAAATTAAGTAAAGGTTGTGAAATAAATAAAATGAAGATCAAAGCAAGAATAAAACCTAAGATCAGATTTGAAAAGGAAATTCTCCTTTTCTTGATCTCATATTCCCTTGCGCGAGTTTGTTTATCAGAATCGAGGAGGGAATGAATATTGACCATATTAATATATTTCCACTAGAAAAATCTCCGGGAGATCATGCTGTAATTTCCAGTAACAATCCAGAGCTTCATTTTTACTTATAAAATCACCGATTATAACTCGAAAACGCTGGCCATTATCTGTTTTAACCTTTTCAAAGTAACTTAGGTACTCTAACTCTTCCTGTATCCGTCTGGATAGGGTTACAGCATCCATTCGCTTTGTACAAGCATAAATCTGTACTCCATATGCTTGCACTTCATCACCAAATGAACGTGGTACACGGGGGTCACCTTCCGGGAGCTCCAGATTTGGCCCCAGAGAGCTAAATAAGCTCTGATATGTTTCAGAAGGCTCAACACCGGGTACTTCACCTTGAATGATATAAAGGATCTCTATTGGAGAAACAGATATGATATCCAGTTTATTTGCTGCTGCCCGGGATATCCAGAATAAATCCGGAGAGTTTTTTATCCTGTCATTTACAGTAACTGAAACTTTTTTACCGTTTTGAATATTCAAAATTTCGACCTGAGTCCCCAAAGGTAGAGTCTCATGAGCGGCAGTCATTTTATCTTGAGAAAAAATTTCGCCGCTTGCTGTTAAGGCACCTTTAAAACCATCTTCATAAATAACAACTTTTGATTCATTCTGTGCAAAAAGAAAGATAAATGCACAGAGAATAAATAAAATTTTGATTAGTTTTTTCATCGTTTTTCCTTTAACTAAAAGCTGTAAGCAAGATTTACACTTGCTTGAAGCATTGGTTTTGGGTGAATATTCTTATTGGGAATTATATATGAGAATTTTGGTGTGATCTGCCAGTTCTTCAAGCTCATAAATGTACTTAAATGAACAGCAATATCAGAAATCCCGACAGATACCGAATTTCCGTATCGTGTATAGTTCAAGAGATTTAAACCACCGGAAAGTGTAAGGTTGATAGGAAGGAAGAGATCAATTGTATAACCGGCAGTTAACTTAAAATACCAACTTTTTAATACAAAATCAAAATAGGTTTCAACAAAGTAGGGGATAATAAAATCTATATCTGCAAGTGTAATATTCATTTCCAGTCCGGCAAGCGGTGATTGAGGCAGGTTCGGAAAGAGATACATCGTTAATCCGCTTGATCCGATCAATCGATCACTAAAGTAATGATAATAACTGACCATTGTCCCCAATTCATGGTAAGCTGAAATATCATTTAACGAGTTTATATACCATTGAGATACATTTAGATTTGCATCGGCAAAGAAAGCAGAGAAATTAAGCCCCAGAGACGGTTGATTTCCCGCAGGAGTAAATCCTCTGAAAATATAACGAGTGTAAACATCTGCACTTGTACTGAAGAACACTTCAGCAGTAGCATAGGAAGTCAAAGCAAATAAGGCTAAGATCAGGATAAGAAGTCGTTTTTTTATCATAGTTAATTTTAACACTTAATTAAATAAAAATCAATGTACAATATATAGTTGAGTAAAACGAAAAATGCCGACACTTGGGGTCGTGTCGGCATTTTTCTACACAGGAGGGAACTTGAAATATATAATCAAGTTGTTTTAACTTGTTCCACTCAATATGATAAATATCAATTGACACATAATTATAAGAAAAATTATTGTTGTGTCAAAGAAAAAAACACTTTGTTTGAACTTTTTTCCAACTTAAATTCACAAGCTTTTTTGAAAGAGCGGGAAGGTGTATATACTATGATTATTGCGATCGATGGTCCTTCCGGATCGGGGAAGAGTTCAACGGCGAAACAGGTGGCGAAATCTTTAGGTTTTACTTATCTGGATACCGGGGCAATGTACCGTGCAGTATCGGTTGGAGTCTTACGTTCCGGGATCGATCCTCAGGATGAAAATGCAGTGGCCAAAGCGGTAAAGGAAATGACCGTTGGTTTCCGAAAAAATATCGTGCTGTTGAACGGCGATGATGTGACCATTGCAATTAGGGAGGATGCGGCGAATAAAGCCGTTACGCCTGTCAGTGCAAATTCTGTTGTACGTGAACTTCTTGTTGAGAAGCAAAGAGAGATCGCAGTTGATCATAATGTCGTCATGGAAGGTCGTGACATAGGTACAGTGGTATTCCCCGAGGCAGAATATAAGTTCTTCCTTATTGCTGATCCCGAAGTACGCGCTATGCGCCGCTTGAAGGAATCTACAGAAGATTTAAGTTTAGAAGAAATTAAAGCGGATCTGTTGAGACGAGACAAGAAAGATTCTTCCCGATCTCACTCGCCTTTACGGAAAGCTGATGATGCGATTGAAATTGACACCAGCAATTTGACATTTAATGAACAAGTAGATAAGATATTATCGATTATACAAACCAAAGAGCCAAAACATGGAGGAAAATGAATGGCTGAAGAGTTGAAAAACGTAAAACCCGTAAACCCTCAGGAAGACGTCGAAACTGTTGAAGAGACCGTTGAAGTCAAAACAGACGATGTAAAAGAAGAAAAAGAACAGGTTAAAGAAGTAGCTGAAGAAACTGAAGCAGTAGAAGAAGTTGTTAAAACAACTGAAGAAGTAGTTGAAGAAGCTAAAGCAGTAAAAGAAACTGTTGAAAAAGTTGTCGAAGAAACCGCTGAAACAGTAAAAGAAGTTGTTAAAGAAACCGCTAAAGCAGTAAGAAAAACTGTTGAAGAAGTTGTTAAAACAACTGAAGAAGTAGTTGAAGAAGCTATTGAAGAAGTAAAACCTGAAGAACCGGTAGCTGAGGCTAATAAAAAACTTACCGGAGATATTTATGACCAGATCCGTGTTGTAAAGCGCGAAGAATTGGACATAGCAGTCAGCGAAGAGATTAATTCTGAACTTGAAAAAATGTATGAAAAAACATTGAATAAGTTCAGCAATAACGAACGCGTGAATGGTCACGTAATTCGTATCACAGACAAAGAAGTTGTCGTAGATATTGGTTTCAAATCCGAGGGCTTGATCCCGGTTGATGAATTTGGGAACAACATTCCTGAACTTGGAGATGAAATTGAAATATATGTTGATAAGATCGAAGACCGTAAAGGTCAGTTGATCCTATCAAAGAAAAAAGCGGACTTTCTCCGCGCATGGGAACGCCTCAAAGAAGTTCATGATGCCGATGGTATCATTGAAGGTTACATTGTCAAACGCATCAAGGGCGGTATGGTCGTTGATCTTGGCGGTGTTGAAGGTTTTCTCCCCGGTTCACAGATCGATGTACGCCCTGTACTCGATTTTGATGCCTATGTTGGCAAGAACCTGGAATTGAAGATAGTCAAATTGAATGAAGCTCGTAAGAACATCGTTGTTAGCCGTAAAGAGATTCTTGAAGAAGCTCTTAAAGAAAAACGCGAAGAACTCCTTAGCCAGATCCAGGTTGATCAGGTACTCAAAGGTCGTGTTAAGAACATTACCGATTTCGGTGCTTTCATTGATCTTGGTGGTGTTGATGGGTTGCTTCATATTACAGACATGTCATGGGGACGCATCAAGCATCCTTCTGAAATGCTGTCTATTGATGATGTTGTCGAAGTTAAGGTCATTGATTATAATACTGAAAAACAACGCGTTTCCCTGGGTCTCAAACAACTTGAATCTCATCCTTGGGAAGATATTGAGCAAAAATATCCGATCGACGCTGTTGTTAAGGGCCGCATCGTTTCCATTACCAACTACGGTGTGTTCGTAGAATTGGAAAAAGGTGTTGAAGGCTTGATACATATCTCAGAGATGAGTTGGACTCAGCATATCAAGCATCCTTCAGAGATCTATCAGATCAATGATGAAGTTGAAGCCAAAGTATTGGCTATCGATTCACAGGATCGTAAGATTTCCTTGGGTGTTAAACAATTGCAACCCGATCCTTGGGATGAACTCGGAAAGAAATATGCTCCGGGCATGAAGGTTAAAGGTATTGTCCGTAACCTGACCCAGTTTGGTGCATTCGTTGAGATTGAAGAAGGTATTGACGGATTGATCCATGTATCAGATCTTTCTTGGATCAAAGTGGTTCGTCATCCGAAAGAAGTCCTTCAAAAAGGTCAGGAGATCGATGTTGTGATCCTTGAGATCAATAATGAAACTCGTAAGATCTCTTTGGGATACAAACAACTCGAAGAAAATCCCTGGGAAGTCCTGGAAAACAAATACAAATCAAACAAAATGGTCAAAGCCACTGTCTTGAAAATCCTCGACAAAGGTATTATTATGACCATCGATAAAGAAGAAGTTGAAGCTATCGTTCCTTTGAATACCATGTCTAAAAAAGACAAACGCGATTATACTCGCGGTATTAAAGTTGGTGATGAGTTGGAACTTCGGGTCGTTGAAGTACGTCAGGAAGATCGCAAGATCGTTCTTGCCAGCGAAGATTTGGGTTTATCGGAAGATGATAGAGATATCGCCCGTGTTATGGCTAAACAAGAAGACGCAACACAGAAGATCGAGATCCCGGATGAGGTTCTTTTAAAATTAAAGACCAAAGAACTTAAGACCAAAGAAAAAGCAGTAGAAGAAAAGGTGGAAAAGGCTGAAAAGGCTGAAAAGGTTGAAAAGGTTGAAAAGGTTGAAGAGACTGAAAAAGCTGAAAAAAAAGCTCCCAAAGCTGCAAAAGCTAAAAAGGAAGTGAAGGAAGAAGCACCTGCCGAAAAAGCTGCACCCAAGAAAAAAAGCACCAAAAAAGCGGAAAAAAAAGCTAAAGAAAAGCCCGCTGAAGAAAAAAGCGAAGAAGACAGTAAATAAGAACTGAATTCTTTCCTATAGAACAGAGCCATCAGTCTTGTGACTGATGGCTCTTTGTTTAGAATGCGATTTTATAATAATTCCGATGAATAATAATAAAAAACAATAAGAATCCTAACAATTTGTAATCTTTTGGCAGGAAATTATTTGATATCTTATTTTAAATTGTGAATTAGAAAAATTATTCTTAAATTTACTAAATTTCGGATATTTATTATGAAAAACATTTTGCCTAAAATCGTTGTAATTCTTTCCGCAGTTATACTGTGGTTGCTAATCGTCTCCGGACAAACATATATCGGAGTGATCGATCTACCCCTGAGTATCTATGAACCCAGAGAAGAAATGACCTTGGGACAGGAATTACCAAAAACCGTTAAAGTTCGTGTAGAAGGGCCGGGGAGATCTTTGTATTTTCATCGTTGGTCAAAGAAGTCATCATTGATCCTTGATGTCGGTACTATTACAGATAGTCAGAAAATCTCATTAAAAGATTATTTTGAAGAACGCCCCAATCAAGTTCGACTTCAATTAGAGATGGAATTTTTGGAAGTCGTATATCCCGATAGTATTGATGTTATGATTGATAATAAGATCGAGAAAACGGTCCAAGTACAAATAATATCTGATATTTCGGTCCGATCGGGTTTTATTCAAGTCAACGATCCCGAAATGAAAGAGGTCGTACTTACAGGCCCTGAGAACTATTTGAAAAATATTGAAACGGTCCAATCTGGGATGTTGGTAAAAGAAAATATTGATATGTCTTTTCAAAGCGAAGTACAAGTACTCAATCCAAATTCTGAATTGGTCACCTTATCACCGGAGCAGATCAATGTTGCTATAAATGTGGAAATGATCGGTGAGAGAACCATTAGTAATATTCCTATCCAGATAAAGAATCAACCGAATGATCTTAATATTCAATTTATTCCCAATACGATAAGTTTAAGAGTTACCGGAGGTAACAACCAGATCCAAAATCTGACTCGTCAAGATTTTTATGTATACTTTGATTATTTATCACAATGGTTTCCAAACAAAAACTTTTATCCGGTTAAAATGACTTCTCCTGATGAAGTATTGGATGTGATCAGAATTATTCCTGAACAGATCGAAGTGGTTGTTATCAGGAAGAATAAAGAAGAATGAATACTAAAGAAGTAAATCCCACAATATTAGGAATTGAATCATCTTGCGATGAGACCAGTGCAGCTATTTTAAAAGGATTTGATGTTTCTTCACACATTGTTTATTCCCAAATGATACATAAAAAATACGGTGGTGTTGTTCCTGAGCTAGCAAGCCGGGCACATGAACATGCAATTTCTCAGGTTGTTCATTCTGCTTTTGAAAATGCAAAATTATCATCGGCGAATATTGATGCAATAGCTGTAACATACGGACCCGGGTTGATGGGAGCACTTCTCGTAGGGCTAAATTATGCCAAAGGATTTGCTTTGGCTCAAAATATACCATTTATTGCTGTAAACCATATAGAAGCGCACTTGTATGCTCCAATGTTGGAATTCTCGGAATTGGAGCCACCCTTTTTATGTCTGCTTGTTTCGGGTGGACATACCATGTTAGTTGATGTTAAGGGAGTGAAAGATTTTAATATTCTAGGGACAACACGAGATGATGCCGCAGGAGAATCTTTTGATAAAACTGCAAGATTACTTAAGATCGGTTATCCCGGAGGTCCTGTTATTGATACTCTTTCTGACAATGGGGATCCCGGAGCGGTTAAGTTTCCCCGTTCTTTACTTGAACCCGATAGCCTTGATTTCAGTTTTAGCGGAATGAAGACCGCAGTGTTAAATCATGTAAAGAAATATCCCGATCTCAAAGACCAGGATAAAGTGAATATTGCCGCCAGTTTTCAGGAAGCGGTCGTGGATGTATTAAAAGAAAAAGTTCGACGCGCTATTGTCCGAACAGGACACAATCAAGTTGTGATCGCCGGCGGTGTGGCCGCAAACAGACGATTACGATCAGAATTGAAAATAATGGCAGAAA
Organism: Fidelibacterota bacterium; assembly: GCA_034660515.1. Taxonomy (GTDB): domain Bacteria; phylum Fidelibacterota; class Fidelibacteria; order Fidelibacterales; family Fidelibacteraceae; genus M50B103. The sequence continues at coordinate 22,651 of JAYEJI010000128.1, read as the reverse complement.
AAATGGGTGTGGCTCTTTATTATCCACCTTTGGAATATTGTACGGACAATGCTGCCATGATAGCCGCAACCGGAGTAATATATTATCGAAAAGGATGGTTCTCAGATCTTGAGATCGGAGCTATCCCGAATCTAAAATTGCAATAAAGGAGCAAACACATGATCATTGTATTCAAGCCGAATGCAACAAAAGAGCAGATGACTCATGTTGAAGACTACCTGAGCTCTCATGGATTTGAATTCCATCCGAGCCAGGGTCAGGAAAATACCATTTACGGTATTATTGGTAATACTACAACCCTGACACCGGACTTTTTTAAAGTCTTTGACGGCGTATCTAATGCTTTTCGTGTTCAGGAATCTTATAAACGATGTTCAAGGGCTTTTCATCCTTCAAATTCAAAAGTTAAAATTGGAAATGTTACAGTAGGCGGCAATGAGATCACTGTAATAGCCGGCCCATGTTCGGTAGAAGGAAAAGAAATGCTGAATGATATATCCAAAGAAATTACACACCATGGTGCGAACATGATCCGTGGAGGTGCATTTAAACCACGCTCCTCACCTTATGCATTCCAAGGTTTGGGTAAAGAAGGGTTGCTCTATCTCCGTGAAGTAGGGGATAAGTATGACACACCGGTAGTCTCAGAGATCATGGCGATTGGAGATATTCCTCTTTTTGAAAAATATGTTGATGTTATCCAGGTGGGCGCCCGTAATATGCAGAATTTTGCTTTGCTCAAAGAATTAGCGAATGTTAAAAAACCCATCTTGTTAAAAAGAGGTATCTCAGCAACCATCGAAGAATGGCTGAATTCTGCTGAATATCTTACCAGCAAGGGAAATCAAAAGATCATTCTTTGTGAACGCGGTATCCGGACCTTCGAAAAATCCACCCGCTTTACTCTTGATCTGTCGTCTGTTCCTATTATTAAGAAGAAATCGCATTTACCCATCATTGTTGATCCCAGCCATCCCATGGGGCAACGTGATCTGGTCATCCCGATGGCACGTGCCGCTATTGCTGCAGGAGCTGATGGTATTATGGTGGAAGTGCATAATAATCCCGATGAAGCATTATCCGATGGAGCTCAATCCCTTTATCCTAAACAATTCAACGACTTAATGAAAGAAATTAAGATCATTTCCGGTGCGTTAGGAAAGACCATTGCAAAGAACTGATCAGAATAAAAAGAATTTTTCGGTCATTGGCTACGGCCGTTTTGGAAAATTATGGGTCGATATTATATCGGAATACGGTTCGGTTCTTGTGTTTGAGAATAATACCGATGTATATCCTGATGATAAAAAAAATATCAAATTTGTAAACTTACAAACAGCCTTAGATCAGGATATTATTTTCCTTTGCATACCCATTTCGGCTATGGAATCTTTTATGCAGGAAAATGCATCGAAGATATCTAAAAATACAACTGTAATTGATATGGCATCGGTGAAATCTATGCCGATCGAATGGATGGATAGGGAAATACCCAAGATCAAACATCTTGGAGTTCACCCTTTGTTCGGGCCGGATTCTTATGCTTCGAACCAGAATAATCTAATGATCATAACTCCTTCAGAGCAATATCCTGAATTGGCGGGTATGTGGTCAGAGATCTTTGCATCCTGGCGGTTTTTTACCAAGATCATTACACCCGCTGAACACGATAAAAGCATAGCCTATTCTCAAGGTGTAACTCATTTTGTCGGAAATGTTCTAAAAAGAATGAACCTTCCGCATACCGATACTCCTACCAAAGGTTATAATATGTTGCGAGATATTGAATTATTCTGTGATAATGATACAACACAATTATTTCGGGATATGCTATTATATAACCCGCAGTCTGTAAATATGTTTAAAGAATTCCTTCAGGCGACACATGAGGTGTCAGCCCATATTCGAAAAGAGAATATGGAGTTTTCCGGACCTTTTACACTCGGAGTTATGGGTGAAGAAGGAAGTTTTTCTCAAGAAGCCGGTCAACGCTGGCTAAAAAACAATCATGTCGCAAAAGGTGAATTGTTTTGCCTAACTACTGCTGAACGTGTTTATGATGCATTGAATTTTGGTTTTATTCAAGTAGGCTTGATGCCGATACAAAATGCTGTTGGAGGCATGGTGTTGGAAACTGTACAGGGTCTTGCCCAGCATTCCTGCAAGATAACAGGTTTTTTCCCATTTATTGTAAATCAATGCCTTATGGGACGAAAAAATATTGATGTGGAAAAACCGGTTTCTATTCACTCCCACCCACAAGCTTTAAGACAGTGTAAAAGTTATTTAAAAGAACACTTTCAAGGTGTCTTATTGGTTGAAGAAATGGATACGGCACTATCAGCAAGAATGCTGGCCGAAGGGAAATTACCGGAAAACGCATACATTATTGCTTCGGAAACTTGTAAGAACCTATATGGGCTTAAAATGATCACTAAAGGTATTCAGGATCTTGAATACAATGTTACAGATTTTGTTACTGTTATAAAAGAGTGAACCGTAAGTCGTAAGCCGTAAGCCGTGAACCGTAAGCTGTGAACCGTAAACTGTGAAGATATCTAAACCCCCTAAACCCCTAAACCTTAAACTAATCTAATGTCCGATTACAATATTAAAATCGTTGAGCCTGTTGATTCTGTACGTGGTCAGATCACTTTACCGGGTGATAAATCTATGAGTCATCGTGCCTTGATGTTTGCAGCTATTGCAAAAGGCAATTCAAAGATCAAGCATTTGAACATAGGAGCTGACGCATTATCCACTATTGCTTGTTTGCAAAAATTAGGTGTTGACTTTCAATTGGGTAAATTTACAGTTGATGTTGAAAGTCCGGGTATAAATGGATGGACTCAACCGCAAGATGGCATATTGAATTGTGGAAATTCCGGCACGACGGTTAGACTAATATCTGGTTTGCTTGCAGGAAGAAAGAATTTAGATGTAACAATAATAGGCGATGATTCCCTTTCTGCAAGGCCCATGAAACGAGTTATTGACCCTTTGAGAAAAATGGGTGCAAAAATAATTGCAGAAAATAACCGGCTTCCCATAAAAATAAAAGGGAAACAACTGGATGGTATCCAATATACTCTCCCTGTGGCAAGTGCTCAGGTTAAATCTTGCGTTCTCTTTGCCGGATTATCCGCTCAGGGAAAGACCTTCGTTGAAGAACCGGTGAAAAGTCGTGATCATACAGAAAAAATGATGAAAATGTTCCGGATCCCGGTCTTTCAAAATAAAAATACAATTTCAGTTCATACTTTAAAACATTCTATACCCGGTCTCAATTATTCTGTTCCCGGAGATCCTTCCTCAGCTGCCTATTGGGTTGCAGCGGGATTATTATTACCTAAAAGCAGACTCTTCCTTCGAAAAATGTCTATGAATCCTACTCGGACAGCATTTGTTTCACTACTAAAAAAAGCAGGTGCAGACATTGAATTAATTGAGAAAGAGAAAAGTCTGGAACCTGTAGGTGATCTTATTGTGCGTTCGTCGGAATTATCAAATTTTGATGTACGAGCCAAGCAAGTACCCGGTTTGATCGATGAATTACCACTTCTTGCACTGATCGCGACCCAAGCAAAAGGGATTTCAACATTTCGCGGAGCGAAAGAACTGCGTTTCAAGGAAAGTGATCGTATTATATCTACGGTTGCAATGTTACGTAATCTTGGTGCGGAAGTTGAAGAATTTGATGACGGTATGCAAATACAAGGTAATACAAAATTAAAGGGTGGAATAATTGATGCGCATGGGGATCATCGAATAGCTATGACAGCTTCTATTGCAGGATTATTCTGCGACAATCCTGTTCATATACATGGTTGGTCAACTGTTGATATATCCTATCCGAATTTTTATCAAATACTAAACCGAATCAGTAAATTATGAAATTTGCTCTTTTAGGACATCAGATCGCTTATTCTTTAAGTCCGGTCATTCATGAAATGATCAGTCCTATAGAACTGAAATATGAAATAATTGATATTTCACCTGATGAATTACATAAAAAAACACCTGACAGCTTTTTAGATTATTCTGGTTTAAACATTACCATACCCCATAAACAATCTATCATTCCTTATTGTCATACTCTTGACCCGGTTGCAAAAAAGATCGGGGCGGTCAATACGGTTGAAATTAGAGAGGGAATATGGAAAGGCTACAATACGGATTATTTGGGTTTCATTAGAACAGTAAAAGATAATATTTCAAACTTTCTATCGTATCATCCGGTGATCGTAGGCTATGGAGGAGTGGCAAAGGCGGTTGCATTCGGTTTGGGAAAGCTGGGATTCACGGCAATTACAGTTCATGGAGGTAAGCTGAAAGAAGAACGGGATGAATTTATTGATATATTAAGGACTTCATTAAATGTAAATGTTTTTGATCTAATACCCGAAATTCCCCGCTTATGGATAAATTGCACACCTGTTGGAGGTGTAAAAATACCCGGGATACCAAAAGATTTTATTTCTTTTGATGAGGGAGATTATTTGTATGATATGAATTATTCCCCTTTTCCTACGTTTCTTGAAAAAAAAGCAAAGCAATTGAATATTCCAACAATGAATGGAATTAAAATGCTGATCTGCCAAGCCATTGAAACTCAGAAGATCTGGATGAAAAATGAAGTTCACCTTGATGTTGATGTGAATTCAATTATTAATTCCATTGCACATTTAATTACCGTATCTTAATAATTAAGAATGAGTTGGAGCATAATATGAATGATATGATCACATATATGACCGGTGGAGAAAGTCACGGTCCTGCTATGACCTCAATGATCAAAGGTTTACCTGCCGGTTTTAATTTAAATGTTGAACAATTAAATTATCAGCTTTGGCGCCGCCAACAAGGCTATGGCCGGGGTGGTAGAATGAAGATCGAACAAGATACCGTAGCTGTGTTAAGCGGGTTGCGGGACAGTATGACCCTGGCTTCACCCTTAACCTTGATGGTACAAAATAAAGATTTTAAAAACTGGCAGAATAAAATGGACCCGGTAGAGGCGGATGTCTCTGATAAGGTCAAGATCCCAAGACCGGGTCATGCAGATTACCCGGGTATAACTAAGTATGGTTTTGATGATATTCGTAATGTACTTGAAAGAGCTTCTGCAAGGGAAACAGCTGCGCGCATATTACCCGGAGCCGTTTGTCGACAGTTCCTGGAAGATCTTGGTATTAAAATTTATTCTCATATTACACAACTTGGCAGTGTTATTGCGCCGGATATAGAGATCAAAGAAGATGTACTGAAAAATGCGGATAATTCTGATGTGCGATGTATAGATGAAGCTTCTGCCAATGCCATGCGAAAGGAAATTGATACAGCTAAATCTGACGGAGACTCCATTGGAGGAGTATTCCAGGTAGCTATTTTTGGTTTGCCGGTAGGTTTAGGTTCTTATGTTCATTGGGACAGTAAATTAAGTACTGCACTTTCAGCTGAACTTATGGGTATGCAAGCGATCAAGGGTGTTTCATTTGGAGATGGTTTTAAATCCGCTCCTATGCATGGATCTGAATACCATGATCCATTTAAGCTCAAGGATGGAAAAGTATTACGGACTTCAAATCATGCCGGTGGATTAGAAGGAGGTATGAGCAATGGCCAGCCGATAATCATCAATGCGGTAATGAAACCCATTCCTACATTGATTAAAGCACTTGATAGTTTTAATATAGAAAACATGAAAAAAGCTGATGCACACAAAGAACGCAGTGATACCTGCGCATTACCTGCCGCTGCTGTAGTTGCAGAAAATATTGTTGCCCGACCCTTGCTGAATGCAATACTTACACGTTTTGGTGCTGATCGTTGGGATATGATAAAAAAACGCTTTTTGGAAGAATAGTATGCATATATTCCTTACAGGTATGATGGGTTCCGGAAAATCCTCAGTCGGAAAGATACTGGCAAAGGATTTAGGATATTCTTTCATTGATCTGGATGAGGAAATAGTAAAAAAGAGTGAAAAAAGTATTGAGGAAATATTTACGGAGACCGGTGAAGATGTTTTCCGTGAAATTGAATCAAGAACGGCATTCGAATTGAAATTAATGAAGCCTAGTGTTATTGCAACCGGGGGCGGATTTCCTTTGCAAGAGGCAAATCGGCAGTGGATGAAAGAATCCGGGAAGGTCGTATGGTTGAAAAGCAGTCCGGCTAGCATTTTAGATCGTATAAAGGATGAGAATAGACCGCTGCTTCCAACACCAATAGAGCTTGGGCATATCGAAAAAGTACTCGATCGCCGTATTTCAGTTTATGTACAAGCAGATCTGATCATTGTTACGGATGGGCTTACACCCGAAGGAATAACAAAAAAAATAATAAATAGAATTTCATGAAAACTGTTGATGTCAATATTTTGGAACGACCTTATAAGATCTTGATCGATCAACACCTGCTAATGGGTGTGGGTGATGAACTTCGTTCATTTTTTAAGGCTGGCACTAAGATCGCAGTTCTTATTTCAAAAACTGTAAAAAAACTATATGCTGAACGGGTTATAAAATCATTGGAAACAATGGGATATGAAGTAAATATATTCTTGTTGCCAAGTGGAGAAAAACATAAGAACCTTGATACGGTTTCGGTCTTATACGATAAGCTTATTGAAAGTGCTTTTGATAGATCAAGTGCTATAATTGCCCTTGGAGGTGGTATAGTTGGTGATATTTCCGGCTTTGTGGCATCCAGTTTGTATAGAGGTATACCTTTTGTTCAGATACCAACTACTTTACTTTCTCAGGTTGATTCATCTGTTGGGGGTAAAGTAGGGGTGAATCACCCGGAAGGCAAGAATCTCATAGGTGCCTTTTATCAGCCGAAAATCGTTTTGATCGATCCCGCCGTATTAAAAACACTTGAACCAAGAGAGCTGGTATGTGGTTACGGTGAAATACTTAAATACGGATTCATTCGTGATGCTTCACTATTAGAGCTTTGTTTAGAAAAGAAAGATGATATTCTTGGACTAAAGGATATGAAACTCGTTTCCGAAATCATTCATCGTTCGCTAAAGATCAAAGCTAAGATAGTTTCTGAAGATGAAAAAGAAAACGGCGTTAGAATGTTGCTGAATTTTGGACATACGATCGGTCACGCGATAGAAAAAAGCTGTGGTTTTGGTAATTTGCTCCATGGTGAAGCAGTCATTCTTGGCATGTGTGCAGCTTTAAAACTCAGCATAGACGAGCTCGGAATGGATAAACATCAAGGTGTAAAGGCAATAGATGCTCTAAGTAAGATCAAAATGGGTAATGATCTTTCAGATCTTGATATTGAAGATTCGATGAGAGCCTTGAATCATGATAAGAAGATTCGAAACGGAAAATTGAATTTAATTCTTCTAAAGAACATTGCTTCTCCTGTCATTGCAGAAGATATTCCGATCGAAAATATTAGAGAAACTTTGATCTGGTTAAAGGAAAAATTTAACGATGGAGCGGGATCATGAGTGCTAATGAAAATAAACTGATCAAAATATGTGTTATACACGGACCGAATCTGAATATGCTTGGTCATCGGGATAAAAAGCAATATGGTACCTTAACAATGGACAAATTAAATAAAAAGATCCGAAACTTTGCTAAAGAATTAGAGATAGAGATCAGTATCTATCAATTTAATTCTGAAGAAAAAATTATAAAAATGCTCCATCGCTCCCGAAAAACGGCTGATGCTGTAATAATAAATCCTGCCGCTTATACTCATTACAGTTATGCGATCAGGGATGCAATTGAGCTTTTATCCATTCCGGTCGTTGAAGTCCATCTTTCGAATATTTATGAAAGAGAGGATTTTCGGCAAATATCAGTTACAAAAGAAGTTTGCTTGAAGCAATTTTATGGCAAAAAAGAAGAAAGCTATATAGAAGCTTTAAGTTTCTTGCATGATCATTTAAAAAAGTAATAATGAGTAGTCCTCTAAGCAGATCATTTTATCTGAAAGATATCCATATACTTGCAACTCGTTTGCTGGGCTGTCTATTCGTCCGTGAATTTGAGGAAGGTAAAAGGATTTCCGGAAAGATCGTAGAGCTTGAGGTCTACACCCAGAAGGGAGACCCATCATCACACTCTTTCAATGGAAAAACCAAGAGAAATGAAGTGATGTTCGAACAGGCGGGACATTTGTATGTCTACTTTACTTATGGGATACATTATTGTTGTAATATTGTGTGTGGACCCGAAGGGCAGGGTGATGCTATCCTGATCAGAGCTTTGGAGCCGGTGCAAGGAATAGAAGATATGATGAATAATCGTTATGGTTTGATCACACACGATAACAAGAAGGTATTAAATCTTACAAATGGTCCGGCAAAACTTTGTCAGGCATTGAAGATCAGAAAAGAGGAGAATAACATTGATCTTTGCGGTCAGAATATTTGGATCGAAAAAGGAGAAGAAGTACCGGGAAGCCTCATCGGATGTTCTACGCGTATCGGGATCAATCAGGAAAAAGATCTACCATGGCGTTATTTTATAAAAAACAATTCCTGTGTTTCAAAACCCGGAAAAGGGATAAAATATTTTGACAGATGAACAGAAAAATAATTATAGGTTAAACATCGAGCCCGAGCAATTATGGAATTCACGGGGAATGATACAGCAGGCTGTTATGTTTACTATTTTACTTCTCATTTATATTACAGTATCCCTTATCATTTCCAAGTCGGTAAATCCGCATCCGAGTCTGGAAAACTGGATTTGTCAATTTCATGATCTATTTCAGATTGACACATTGTTGACCGATCTTTTGTGGGGTTCATTAACAGGTATAGGATTAATCGTAATCTTATCATTATTGGATGTGCTTGTCGCTTTAATTAGCCGGGTAAATATCCGGGAATGGATTCACCGTACAGATCATTTACTTCCTGTAACTGCTGTTCAAAAACGCTGGGCGCTCAGTATCTCAATAGTAGGGTCCCTACAGGAAGAGATCATGTTCAGAGGTTTTATTTTTATTGCTTTAATACCTTTATGGTCTCATTGGATATGGACAGCATTGTTATTATCGGCAGTTTTCAGTTTGCTTCATGCAAGTGTGCAGGGCTTCTGGTCAACCTTATGGATCTTTATCATCTCAGTGGTTTTATGTATGATAGTTGCTTTAGGGGGAAGTATCTATTTTGTGGCCATTGCACATATATTGATCAATATCACCAACCTTTTTATTTTACCGTTATTCTTTAAAAAGCATGATGAATGATTGCAGTCTTTGCAAACATTTGTGTATATTTATTAAAAGATAAGGGATCATTATGAATGAATTCAGATCATTGCTAAAAACTATGATCAATTTTGTATTTGACCGGCATCATTATATTCTGGTATCATTATTTATTTTATTCCTTATTTTTTTAATTATCGTTGTTGGAGCAAATTCCGGATCAACCCCTTTCCCGATGTAATATGAAAGTATCATTTAGAAGGCTTGCGTATAATATTTTCTTCCGTTTTTCACCGATACTGATCGTGATACTTCTGGAATTGGCCTTGCGTTTTCTTGGTGTCGGTGAGTCCTATTCTCTTTTTTCAAAATCGGAAAATGGACAATACTATAAATTAAATCCACTTTATTATCGCCGTTTTATTTCAGCTGAACAATTTCCGGATGTTGATATATTTCCTCAGGAGATATCTCGTGAGAAATCTGAAAATTCATATAGGATCTTTTTGATAGGAGATCAAACTTTATGTTCAGCCTTCCCCGAGATAAATAACGAACAGATACTACCCGATTTCAAAGATGATAACAGTATTTATTATGATATTGTACAGTTGGCTGTCCCATTTACGAACAGTTTTGCAATTAAACGTCTGGTTACATGCGTAAACAGGTATGAAGCTGATGCTTGTGTGGTTATTACAGGAGGTAATGAGTTTTACGGTATCCCAAGAAAAAGTGTCTGGATGCAAGATATTGATAATTATTGGGGACTGGACTTATATGTGACGATGAAGAATCATCGATTTATTCAGATCCTTGATCGTTTTATTTATTTAAAGAAAGAATCACAATCTGTTTTCCCACCTGTTGATCCCGATAAGTGGATTGTGGACTCCGGATCTGATACTTATTTTGAATCTATAAACTATTTCGACCGTAATTTAAAAAAGATAGCTAAGAAATCAGATTGTCCGATCTTTATGGTCTCAATGCCGGTCAATATCAGATCAAGGCCTTATCGTTCATTATTTGTTGATAAAGAATTGAAAGATATAGATTTTGCAAGAGAATGTGCTATTCTGGTTAATAATGCCGATCGATTCACAATAGAGCGTTGGATAAACGATCTGGAAGCCTGGGAGCCCGGAACAGCTATTTATTATTATTGTAAGGCCATGATATCAAAACATGCAAATAATAAAGAAGAAGCTTTGGAATATTATAATAAAGCTCTGGGAGAAGATGCTTTTCGCATCAGAATGAACTTGGATTTATATCAAATGATAAAACAGAAGTCTCTATTTGAAAATATTGAACATATTGATCTGTTTGGTCGCACAAACGCCATGACAGAAAATGGTTTAAATATCAATCGATACTTTATCAATGGGATCAATCTGAATGATCGCGGAAAAGATATCTTTGTTTCGGATATAAGATCAGCATTAATAAATTATTTTAATCAATAAACCCATAAGGAATTTAAGATGGCTTCACTTCAATTTCTTGGAGCGACCGGGACTGTAACCGGATCGAAATATCTATTTTCTCATAAAGATAGCCAGATCATGGTGGATTGCGGGCTTTTTCAGGGTCTGAAAATATTAAGACAACGGAACTGGATGCCCTTGAAAATGAATATCAATAATCTGGATGCAATCGTGCTGACCCATGCTCATATAGACCATACGGGTTATCTTCCCCGCTTGATCAAACAAGGTTACAATAACCCCGTTTTCTGTACAGAGCCAACTCGTGATCTTTTAGAGATCATGCTTCTTGATTCGGCACATCTTCAGGAAGAAGATGCAAAGTATGCAAATAAAAAAGGAACCAGTAAACACAGTCCGGCCTTGCCGCTGTATTCCATAGAAGATGCTAGAAAAACAATTTCATTACTCAGAGGTATACCATATGAAACGCCTTTTCGCCCGACTGCAGATGTTTTAATGACATTTCAGGATGCAGGCCATATTCTGGGTTCGGCTTTTGCTATTGGGCGATGGCAGCAGGACGGAGAAGAGCGAAAGATCGTATTTTCGGGCGATCTGGGCCGTTATGAGCGCCCAATTCTTAAGAATCCTTCCACCGTATTGGATACAGATTATCTATTGGTAGAATCGACCTATGGAGATCGTTTGCATGAACAAGGTGATCCCAAAGAAGAATTAAAAAGAATTATAAATGAAACCATTGCAAAGAAGGGGGTCGTGGTCATCCCGGCTTTTGCTGTTGGACGAACACAGGAATTGCTCTATACCCTTCGTGAACTGGAAAGTGAAGGTTCAATTCCCGTTTTGCCGGTTTACGTAGACAGCCCCATGGCTATTAAGGCAACAAAACTTTATTCCAAACATACGGAAATTTATGATAAAGAAGCAAATGCCCTGAAAGAAAAGGGAACAGACGTGCTTCTTACTCAACGCACCGAATTTACCGAATCAGTTGATGCTTCAAAGAGGATCAATGCTTCTGAACAACCCTGTATCATTATATCTGCCAGTGGTATGTTGACGGGTGGACGGATACTGCATCATCTTATGAGACGTTTACCGCGTCCCAAGAACAGTATCGTATTTGTTGGTTATCAGGCTGAAGGAACAAGAGGCAGGGCTCTTCAAAGAGGAAATGATAAGATCAAGATCCATGGACAGCAGGTAAAATCTGCAGCCAGTATTGAGACCATATCAGATTTTTCAGCTCATGCAGACTATAATGAAGTCCTGAATTGGCTAGGTAATTTTGTTAAAGCACCCCGACAAACCTTTATTGTTCATGGTGAACCCGATTCAAGCAAGAACTTGAAAAAATTGATCGATGAAAAGCTGGGTTGGTTTACTCATATTCCGGTTTACGAAGAAGAAATTGAGTTAACTTAAGCAAATTCAAAGGTAATAGTATATTTTTTAAAAAAGTTGAGGCGAATGATCATTCGCCTCTTTATTAATAGTTTAATAATTTATTTTACATCTAAGGTTCTACGATTCACGCGTTTTAAGTGCTTTATATGTAGCGATCATAATGACTTTCGAGCTGGTAGTCGCACCTGTGACCGCATCGACTTTCACCTCTTGCTTTAATAAAATACGATCAATAGTTTCAAGAGCTTCATGGCCCGGGCCGGAAGATTGTTCACTCATAGTAATAGATACGATATTGTGATCATCAACGATCACTTTTACATCCGCGAAGACAGGGATCTTACCAAATCGATAATTATACTCTCCATCTTCGATTTGTGACAAATCGATCTTTTCGATCGCAGCATACTCTTTATCAACGTCTTCCATTAATGCTTTATATTGTTTATTAAAACTCAGTATTCCCACAAAAGTAATGATAGCAATTACAATAATAACACTCAGGAAGATGATTAAACCTTTTCTCATGATACCCTCCTGTTAAAAGATCATGTTTAAGATAAGCGTTTAATTATAAGTCAAATATAGTAAGAATTCAATAGAACTCTTATAATCATCCGATTTGTTTTGTCAAATTCCTATCCGGATACCAGTAAGAGCAATTTTGCGCATATCAATGCCGCATAAGTACCCAGAACATAACCGGCGATCCCAAGCATAACTCCCACCGATGCCAAAGCCGGATGAAAAGCCGAAGCAACAATAGGTGCAGAAGCTGCGCCACCTACATTGGCTTGCGATCCCACTGCCATGAAGAATAGAGGTGCTTTGATCAGTTTCATGACCACAAAAAGGATCAATATATGGATAGCCAGCCAGGTTAGTCCCATACCAAACAATGCGGGGTATTCCATGACTGCTTTCAGATTAGCTGAAGCACCAATTACACCGATCAGTAAATAGAGCATGACCGTTCCCAACTTTGATGCACCCGCGCCTTCATATTTTTTGATAGGAGTAAAAGATAAACCTACACCCATGGTCGTAATGATAATGACCTTCCATGTGGAATGTGAAATGATATCACCGATATTGGGGAGCGCATTACCCAGTAGGTATGCGGCATATGAACACCCAAATGCCAGGGCGAGCATAACGAAATAATCAGTGACTGTCGCAACCCGGGTAGTTTTTTTCTGAAAGGATATCACTTTATCTCGTAATTCAATGATAGCTGAATTATCAGCACCGAGCCGTTTGTCTATCTTTTCTGAACGGCCTGCAAGGAAGAAGAGAATACCGGTCAATATATTTGCAGCAAGAACATCCACAATTACCATGACTCCCAACATTGATTCGGGAGTTCCGACGGATTGTCCGATAGCAATAAAATTGGCACCTCCACCGATCCAGGAACCGGCAAGTGCTGCCATACCTTTCCATATCTCTGGAGGTAAAGCATTTTTGAAGATCAATAATGAGATCGGACCACCAATAACGATACCCAGCGTACCGGTTAGGAACATGATTAAGGCTTTCCTACCCAGTTTAAGGATACCTTTGATATCAATGGCCAAGGTTAACAATAATAATGAGGCCGGAAGAACGAATCTTTTGATCTCGGAATAAATTGGGCTACTATCAGGAATAACTCCGAGTGAAGTTAGGATAGTTGGAATGAAATAGGCAAACACCAGAGGTGGGACTATGCCAAAAAAACGTTTTCCCCATGCAGTATAATGATTGATCGCATAGATAATTGCCGGAATGATCATCAGGATCGCTAATAAACCAAATTGATCTTTAATGAGTACGCCTTCCATAAACTCCCTTTTATCGTTTACTGATATGACCTGAATCATCAATGTATAAAACTGAATCCATTTCAGGAAAATCTTGTCTCGTTAATGATTGTAATTCTTTTATCGCCCTGTTGGTCGGATCCAATACTGGATAACCGGGGTAGGGTTGTCTTATCGCAATAGCTTCAGCCGAAAGGAATTTTCCATCTGCATTTGTGAATACTTTCATGATAGGTGCATAGCCCCTTGAACCGTCAAGATTAAAACGACGATAGGTGCAAAAATTCCCAAGACTATAAGCAATAAAACGATCTTTATATAATTCTACAGCGCGCGTAACATGAGGACCCGATCCGAAAACGATGTCTGCACCGGCATTTATTGCCATATGTGAAAAGTGATAAACATCACCACGGATCTCTCCGTTATAATTTTCATTATCCCTAGGTGTATGATCATACTCTTTACCTTCACCACCACCATGGAACATCGCAAGCACAATATCACAGTTTTCTTCCAGTTCCGAGATGACCTTGAGCACATTATCATCATTTTGCATACGTGAGGTAGCCCAGTGAGGTGAAAATGCAGCAAAACCGAACTTTACCCCATTTCTTTCAATGATCGTCAACGGAGCATCATATATGCCGGCATGATGTAGTCCGGCTTCATCGCAGACTTGCATTGTTCTGCGATATGCTTGGTATCCCATATCCCTCACATGATTATTTGCCAGACAGACCGCGTCGAAACCCGCATCAAGAATATGATGGACATAAGATTCAGGCATGCGAAAGATAAAACAGCGATCCGTCTTACCCCAACAATCCTTCGGTTCACCACCCTCATCGATCATACAACCCTCAAGATTGGCAACTGAAAGATCCGCTGAGCTAATAATATCGTTAACATTCATTAGAAGTTTTCCTGGATATGGCGAAAGGGTTGAACTGTCAGGAAAAGATGTACCTAACATCAAATCACCCACACCGATAACGGAAACCGTATCCGGTAAGGCTTGAATAAATGCTGTCTGTAAAAAAGCCAGCAGTACCATGATGTAGAAAGTTCGAAATTTCATGTTTATTTTGCTAATTGTAGGGAATATAATAATCTATTGGGTGAAAAAGCAGAAAAAAAGGCAAAAGGAAAAAGTATAAAAGCAAAAGTACACTCGTATACTCATTCTCTCGTACATTCGTACTCTCGTATCATCGTGCCTTCTTCTTCATTTAGCTGTTTTATATATGCTTTCGAAATATTAAATTAGGGACGGAACAAAATCAGCAAAACAAGAGGATAGCATGATACGATTGGTTTTATTGGGTGGCCCCGGCTCCGGAAAAGGTACACAAGCGGATGTATTAAAAGAAAAATATAATGTAGTAAAACTCTCCACAGGAGATCTTTTGCGTCAGGAAATTCGCAAGGATTCAGAACTTGGTAAACGAGCTAAATCGTTTATGGATAAAGGCGAACTGGTACCGGATTCTGTCATGATCGATATTCTCGATAAGATCACTACAGACTTTGAAGAAAAGAAGCAAGGTTATATTCTTGACGGATTTCCCCGAACTATCCCACAGGCTGATGCACTTCTTGAAGTGCTTGATAAACAAGGAGTTGCACTAACTATGGCCTTGTTGATCGATGTTCCCAAAGAAGAACTTGTTCGCCGGCTTTCGAGTCGTTGGACCTGTAGGAATTGCTCCGCCACGACCTTTAAGGAACCCAACGGTAATCCGGTCGTTTGTCCGCAATGCGGCGGGGAATTATACCAACGGGATGATGATAAACGTGAGACTATCCTCAATCGCATGGAAGTTTACAAGAAAAACACTCAGCCATTGATCACCTTCTTCGAAAAAAAAGGTTTGCTTGAAGAAGTAGATGGTTTTGGCTCTTTCGAAGAGATCAGTGGACGTATTATTGACCTTTTTAATAAGAAAAGTATTGAGTAAAGAGTAGGGAGAGTAGAGAGGAAATTAAGCTCTAAACCTCTCAACCCCTAAACCCCTAAACTCCTAAACAGTATAATTTGATATAAAAATAAAAAAATCAAGGAAATTAAATGTCCAGTTCATTCTATATAACAACTCCACTATACTATGTCAACGACCGTCCGCATATCGGATCGGCTTATACAACCTTGATCGCGGACATGATAGCAATGTACCATCGGATGAAAGAGGATAAGGTATTCTTTTTAACCGGCACGGATGAACACGGTCAAAAGGTACAGCAGGCAGCGGAAAAGAACGGTGTCTCACCCCGTGAACACTGCGATCATTATACTGCCCGTTTCCGGGAATTATGGTCCTATTTTAATCTTTCCTATGATGATTTTATCCGCACAACGGAAGACAGGCATGTTAAAGTAGTGCAGCATGTACTGCAGGATCTTTTCGATAAAGGCGAGATCTACAAAGATGTCTTCGAAGGTTGGTACAGTGTGGCCGATGAGCTATTTATCACAGAAAAAGATCATGAAGAAGGAAAGCATCGTGATGTAAAACGCATCAGCGAAACGAATTATTATTTCAAAATGGGTGCTTATCAGGATCGTCTTATCAAGTATATAAATGACAATCCAAATTTCATCCGTCCTGAAAACCGCAAGAACGAGATACTGGGGTTTCTAAAACAACCCTTGAAAGATCTCTGTATCTCTCGTCCCAAAGAACGTCTGTCCTGGGGTATTGAATTGCCCTTTGATAAAGATTATGTGACCTATGTCTGGTTTGATGCACTCTTGAATTATGTAACTGCGCCGGGTTATCTTCAAGACGATGAGAAGTTCCGGGAGATCTGGCCCGCCATCCATTTGATCGGAAAAGATATTCTTACTACACATTGCATATATTGGCCCACAATGCTCATGGCAACCGGTATCCCGCTTCCCAAAACAGTATTTGCACATGGTTGGTGGACATCTGAAGGTCAAAAGATGAGTAAATCTCTTGGAAATTTCATTGATCTTGAGACCATTCAAATGCATTGCGATAATGTCGGCAAAGATGCTTATCGCTACTATATGGCTAAAGAAGGTCCGCTATTCAGTGATTCCGATTTCTCCAAGGAGCGTTTCTATCAAACATACAATACTGATTTAGCTAATAATTTTGGGAATTTAGTGAATAGAATATTTAAACTTATAAAAAAGAATTTTGATGGTAGAATTCCTAATAATGTTGAAGAAAATGTTAAAGTTTTAGTTAATGATGGTGACAATAAGTATATCAAAGAAATGGTTAACCCATTTAAACAAGATGCAATTAATTTGGAAAAGAAAGTTTTTAATCATTTAGAAGATTTTAATATAAATGAAATAGCAAAAGAAATTATTAGTTATCTCTCAAGTATAAATTATTATCTTGAAGATCATGAACCTTGGAAAAAGGTTAGAACAGACATTCCTTATACAGAAAAAGTACTATGTACTGCTTTAGCTAGTCTGCGTTTCTCGGCTTCATTGCTTTATCCTCTTCTTCCCGAAAAGATGACTGAATTTTTCTCCATGTTGAACAATGGTGATACGCCGGGTACACTCATGGAATGGAATGGACTGAAAAGCGGTACGGAACTTGGTGAAATGAAAGCCCTTTTTCCGCGTTTTGATATGAAATTACTTGAGACAATGTAATTCAATTGAACCGGAGCACTCATGTTTACCGATACACACGCACATCTTAATTTGGATCCTTTTTATGAGGATGTTCAGCCCTATATTGATCGGGCATTAGATGCGGGTGTTACACGAATAATTGTTCCATCAATTGACTTGATCACTTCCGAGCGAGCCATTTCACTTGCCGATAAATACGATAATATTTTTGCAGCTGTAGGTATTCACCCGCATGATAGCACGGATGCGTCAAGCGATCATCTGAATATCCTTGAGGAGATGCTGAAGCATCCGAAAGTCTGTGCAATAGGGGAGATCGGACTGGATTATTTTCGTGATTATGCACCCGAAGATATACAGAAACGCGTATTTCGCGGACAAATTGAGTTAGCGAAAGATAAGGGCTATCCCATCATCGTTCATAATCGGGCAGCTGATGCGGATACCTATGTTATTCTCGAAGAAGCAGATTATTTTAATGCGCAATTTCATTGTTACGGAAGCGATGAAATATTTGCCCAAAAAGTTTTGAAAAAAGGTGCTTTGATCTCCTTTACCGGGGTCGTGACCTTTTCAAAAAAGGTCAAGGAACTGGTAAAAACACTTCCATTGGAAAAACTTATGATAGAAACAGATTGTCCGTGGATGGCACCGGTTCCGCACCGGGGTAAGCAAAATGAACCTGCCTATGTAGTGGAAGTAGCCAAAGCCTATTCTGAGATCTTTCAAAGATCTATCGAAGAGATCGCAACGATCACGACCGATACCGCTAAAACATTTTTCAATATCGAATAATACAAAAAAACGCATGTAGGGAACGGTCGCGACCGTTCCCTACAATATTGATAATACATTGTTGTGGTATAGAACTATTATTATGAAACACCGCCCTAAAAAATCCCTGGGTCAGCATTTTCTGACCGATAAGAACATGATCGCAAAGATCATGCGTGTGATTGATGTAAATGAAAATGACACTATTCTTGAGATCGGACCGGGTGAGGGTGCGTTGACGCATGAATTACTAGAAAGCACATACAAGTTGACCAGCCTGGAATTGGATACGGAACTTGCAAAGAAATGGCAAAAGATAGCCATTGATCACCCTCAATTTCAATGTATCGAATGTGATGCGGTTTCTGTAGATTGGTCGCCCTATTTGCCGGTAAAGAAATGTGTGGGAAATATCCCATATAATATTTCCCGTCCCTTGATATATAAATTATTTCAGTATCGGAAGCAGATCACTGAAACCGTGTTCATGGTACAGAAAGAATTTGCGGAAAAACTCGTGGCGCAAGCGGGAGAGAACGCTTATGGTATCCTTTCGGTACTATCCGCGAGCTTTGCCGATGTTGAGGTTTTATTCAACATTCCGCCATCGGTCTTTTATCCAGCGCCTAAAGTCATGTCCGCATGTGTGAAACTCACATTCAAAGATATACAGATCGATGATGCACTATTTATTGAAGTGGTCCAGACAGCTTTCAATCAACGACGCAAGACTTTGCGAAATAGTTTAAAAAAATTCTATACCCCTGAACTTGAAGATAAATTCCCATGGGGGAAAAGGGCGGATGGGATCGTGCCGGAAGAATATCTGGAATTAGTTGAAATGTTGAAAGTTGAAAAATAATTACCTGATTTTGTAAATAACCTATCAAAAAAAAGAATACAACCGTACAAAGCATGTCATTCTGAACGGATCCGCCGGATGGCGGAGGAGTTGAAGAATCTATTCATAAAAATGAACACTAAATCACGAATAGATCTTTCGATTACGTCCTCCTTCGCATAGCTAAGTCGGACTCCACTCAAGATGACAGCCAATATAGTACTTAAAAAAAGGGCTCGACATGTCGAGCCCCTACTTTTATCTTTGTACTTTTGTCTTTATACTTTCTTTTTAAACCATACCTGTCGTTTATCTTTAAATGCGTGGTGTGGTAGCTTAATAACAAAATAAATGGTACAAGCGATCAGATACAGGACACTTAAGCCAAAGAACATCCAGAACCATATCCACTCTCCTGTTAAAAAGGTTTTTACCGGCCAAGTCATAAAAAGGATCAGGGGAATGGCAAATAGAAAAACGATCCCGGCACCGTAAGTATAATCTTCGACCACCGGTGTTTCAAAATCAGGATCGACCACCCGTATAAGTGCGAGTGCGGTAGAAAGCGTACCGGTGGATACACCAAAGATCATTAAGGTCCGGAAAAAACGGTGTGTTTTGAAAAGTCGTGAGCCGATAAGAATAACCGCCCAAGTAGATATTACACCCCCGACAATGCTGACAATTAGAATAGGCACCCAGTAACTGGCCACTATTGCAATCGAAATAGCTGCAATAGCCGCGGCAACCATATAATCAACCAAAAATCCGGAAACACGATTCATGGCCATATTGTTTACAACATGATCTGCTTTAAATGCAATTAAAATTCTGCGCACCAGCATACCGGTAAAGGCAGCAAAAATGAAGCTGATTCCCCATAGACTATCTCCAAGTTGTATGCCGGAATCACCCGCGAATGATAGCAGCTTTGTAAGTCCCAACAGCAAAAGATAAGACAGAAAATAAGTAAAAAGCACTAAGCCGGTATGAAGGCTCAGGGTATCGATCGCTTCACTTTCAGAAGTCAAATATGACCCAACCGGCAAATCTTTTCTTTTTCTGGAGAATATACCACGGCGGGTTCCCTCTTTGCCCATATATTCCAGATCTTCTTTTGTGATCCAATTATTCCGTTTCGCAAAGTTGATAAGGTAAATGCCGCCGAAACAACAAATTATAAACCCAATCGCCGCGAATGTTAATCCCACAGAGCTCAGTCCCTCGATGCTCATCATTTCTCCCCAGTTTGCACCAATAGACATGGCTTGCCCCGGACCCAATACAAATCCTAGAGGCATAAATACACCAAAACTATGGAAAAGCTCCGGACGGAATGTGTAAATCATAAGCAAAGTTAAAAGTAAACCAATCACGAGTTGAATTGCGTATTGATATATAATAGCAACGGCCATAGGGAGTGCGCCGTCATTTTCTTTGCTTTTCTTTTGAGTATGTCTCAAGGTCAGTACCACAAAGGACATACCCAGAAAATGATAAGCAATATCTTTTAACGACCCGGTTTGAAATCCTATCAATGGAAAAACATAATTATAAAGTGGCAGAAGTATAAATCCTGCGGTGAGTGCGTTCGGGATCAAATATCTCTGAAAAAACTTTACTTTTGAGCGAATAAACGTCGCGATCAATAAAGCAACAGAAATAATCCCAAGATTGATGAATACATCCCAATGAAAATTCATAATCCCTCCCTGTGTTAGGGGTAGTGGTGTAGAGGTGTAGGGTATAAAGATTCGATCACAGAAAATCAATCAATGACCTATATCCCTTTATACCTTATTCCTAAATCCCCATTTTTATTAATTAACTAATTATTTCCCGTTGTCAAGAGGCTTCTTGTAGAATAAATAAAAAGAATCGTCATCCAAAGCAAATCCCATTTGATACCGCCATCCATCCATATTCAACGCTTCATATTCATATTGAAGATCGTCCATTTTAATATGATCGATGGATTCCTTCCCTGTGACGGGGATTATGCTATTTAATAAATTATCGTCATTGACGATACGCAGGATCTTATGACCCCATTCGGATGATGTATGTTGTTTGTTTTTTTCTTTCAAGTTCGCCTCATACCGTTCTAAAAATACGAATTAAAAAGAAGATTAGCAATTAATATGTGGGAGGAATTTTTATAGAACTGAGGAATGCTCGTGACTCGTGACGCGTAACTCATGACGCGTGATTCGCAGGGAGAGGTGGGGAAAAGGGGAGGAGGATCAAAGACCTTCCATCCGGTGCCGACGAAGGAGGGAATGTTCAGCCGGTCAATTATCAATTGTCAAAATCTGACACACATCACAGATTATTCCAGCCATCAAAAAATTATCAAAATATTCCGTATATTTCAGGTATGACAAAAAATAATCGATTCGTGACAGAATTAGACAAAGAAGTGGTTTTATGAAAAACGAAATAATATTATATCAATCTGACGAACTTCCTTCACGTATCGAAGTAAGAGTTGAAGAAAATACCGTTTGGCTTACACAAGCACAAATTGTAACCCTATTCGATAGCAGTAAGGCAAATATTAGCGAGCATATAAAACATATTTTTCAAACGGGAGAACTTATTAAAGAAGGAACCGTTCGGAAAATCCGAACAGTTCAAAAGGAAGGGAATAGAACGGTTTTACGGAATTTGACTCATTACAATTTGGATATGATTATTTCGATCGGATACAGGGTTAACTCTATCCGTGGCACACAGTTCCGTATTTGGGCGAATAAGGTGCTCAAAGATCATTTATTAAAAGGTTATTCTTTAAATAACAGAATGGATCGTATTGAAAACAATGTTCAGGCATTATCCAAAAAAGTGAACAATATTGATTTGCAGATAAACTCACAGCTATTACCCACGCAAGGTATCTTCTTCGACGGACAGGTATTTGACGCTTACACTTTTGTCGCTGATTTGATACGAAGAGCCAAACGATCCTTAATTCTTATTGACAGTTATATTGATGATACGGTTTTAACCCATTTCACCAAAAGAAATAAAGATGTTGATTTTTATATTTTTACCCAAAATATTTCCAAACAGCTGAAACTGGATGTTGAAACACACAACCGGCAATATAATCCTGTGAAAATCCGAAAATTCGATAAGTCACATGATCGTTTTTTAATCATTGATGAAAAGGAAGTGTATCATTTTGGGGCGAGTTTAAAAGACCTTGGCAAAAAATGGTTTGCTTTTTCCAGGATGGATGAAAGCTCTGTAACCATTCTAAGTTCAATCTCAGACATGCTATGAAAACGCATGGTTCGTCCGGCCCCGGAGCTTTGGAACCAACTGGCGGAGAAGAGGGGGATTTTTCTATTGGAGAATTATATGTAACTATAAACGATGAGTGATGAGCGATAAAAAATGAGAGATGAGAGTGGGTGCGATGATCTTTCGGCTTGGCCGAATCCCGAAGTTTCCATTAGACTACCTAGCACTAAAAAAAGTAGTAAATTATAGTGTATGGAATCTACATGGCGGGGTTGAGCAAGTCTATCCGAAGTTCATAGCTACCGAGTTA
>JAYEJI010000127.1:0-10687 GCA_034660515.1 Fidelibacterota bacterium | reverse complement strand
ATCAGCTATCAGCTATCAGCTATCAGCTATCAGCTATCAGCTATCAGCTATCAGCTATCAGCTATCAGCTATCAGCTATCAGCTATCAGCTATCAGCTATCAGCTATCAATCTTTAAACATTTATGAAAAATCACAAGCATCTTCTTTATTTCTGTGATCTTTTTTTCAAGTCTTTCAAAATGCTCTTTACTGAGATAACATAATTCACGCGTCAATATCAACAGGTACTCACTTTCACATGCTGATGCAGTGGCAATATCTATGAACCTCGCAAACTGTTTATCTCCTTGTCTGCCCGCTCCTTCTACGATATTAGTTGGTATAGATGAAGCAGCTCGTCTTAATTGACTTCTCAAACCATAAATCTCATCTTTGGGAAATGAAGAAGTGTACTTGTATACTTCCATAGCAAATTTATGACTTTTATGCCAAATATCATATTTCTTGAAATCTCTCATTCGTCACCCCCATGACATTAAGTTGGATTCAGCTATTGGCTATCAGCTATCGGCTGTTAGCTATTTCTCTTTTATCTCTTTTTCGTAATTCTTTTTAAATTCGCTGATCGCCAGATAAAGTGAATAGGCGATCTCCTGTCTATAAGAATCTTTTTTAAGCTTGCCCAATTCAGTCCAATTCGATATAAAGCCGATCTCTGTCAAAATAGCAGGCATAGCAGGTCCGATCAACACAATAAAACTTGCTTGTTTAACCCCGCGGGTTTTAGTCCCAACACGATTTTTGAACTTGGATTCCACAGATTGTGCCAGGATCTCACTTTCTTTCATATATACACTTTGTGCCATGGTTGATAAAATATATTGTTCCGGTGACAATAGCTTTTCGTAACGTTCTTTGTCATCTTCAAGCTCGATCACTTTATTTTCACGGGCAGCAATATCAATTGATTTTTGCGTGCTTTTTGGTGAAAGTATGAAAGTTTCCGTTCCGTAAGGACGAGACGATTCCACGGAATTACAATGTATGCTGATAAAAAGTTTTCCACCGGCTTCATTTGCGATCTTGGGTCGTTGCCATAATGGAACAAATACATCTTTTTCTCTGGTATAAATCACTTTAACGCCCAGTTTTTCTTTTAGCAAACGGCCGAGACGTCGAGAAACATCCAAAACAATATCTTTTTCAAGTGTTCCATCCGGTGCGATCGCACCGGGTGATTTTTTACCACCGTGTCCCGGATCAATAACAATGGTATCAATGAGCCAGCGATTTTTTATTTCACTTTCATTGATGGGAGTTTGAGTTTTTTGATATGCGTGGCGTAAAGAAATAACGATATCCTGTGTTTCGGAATCAATATAATAATCCATACCATTGATCTTCATTCGCAATTTGATATTAAATTGCAGCATATCTTTTGCCATAACCGGAATGATCTCGCGGATCACCCCTTCCTTGTATTTTTTGGCAAGGGCATTCATATCGGCGGAGGCACCATAAATTGATACGTAAAGATATTGATTATTTCCCTGCCAAACACGACAATGGTCTTTACGGAAAGCCGTATTTGTTTTAATGCGAACAATGGTCCCGTTCTTCATTTCCCGGAGTGATACACCCGTCACAGAGAAATCCGAAGGTGCCAAAATATAGTGTCTATCGACCATATTTAATTGTAAGCCGGGAAAAGCGTCCAATTTCAAAACACGAATAAATTCTTTTTCAGGTATGTAAAGCCCATAACTTAATCGCTCAATTGTTGTAGGCAAATGAAACCATTTCCCATTGATCTGATAAAATGTTGAATTTGCATAGAATTTATACTGTTTCCCGGAAAGAGTAGCGGTAAGTGACCATTCTTCAGTATTGAGGGAATTAATTTCACCGAAACTTTTAAAAAAATGATTCAGAGACATCCATTTTGCGCCATAGAGTTCCGATGCAAAAATGTTCTGTGATTCTGAAGTGGCAGTAAGGCGGAAGCTAACAACCTGAGAGAACAGGGGTACAAGCATACAGCAAAGTAAGAAAACCAAAATGTGTTTTTTAATCTTTAGCATCTAATAAATTTATACTTTTCCAGTTAGATTGTCAATTGTCCATTGTCAATTTTCAATTATCAGACCCCGACGGGGTTGAACAAGAATATAGTCAACTTTCTCACAAAATCTCCAACCCTGACTAAGTTGAACAAGAATGACCCCTTCTTTTCTTTGCTAACCAAAGAAAAGAAGCAAAAGAAAGTCAGCCGCTGCTCTCCTTTGGCTAAAAATTCTCTTCGTTCACTAAAATGCAAGAACGGTATCGCTTCGCTCAATCCTTACATTTTTTAACGTTCTCTCATCGGATTTTCTTCACGCGTCGTCGCGAGGCGGCCACCGAATATCATGCTTAAAGCAAAGTATAAGTTTAATTCTTTAACTTTTTTTACTTTTTACTTAACTTTTGCCTTTGTACTTTTATTAAGAGGTTAAGTATGCGAAAATCACTTTGTTTCTTGTTTTTATTGCTGGGGGTATTTTTATTTGCTGTTGAACCCGTTTATTATGATGCACAACTTTTTCTTGAAGGTATGGCATTTGATGATGCACCGCCTTTTTCACGTCTCCCCGTGAATGCCGAAGGCATGGTCCGGAAACCCGTTTGGGACCTAAGTAGAAATTCGGCCGGAGTGGCAGCACATTTTTTTACTGACGCCACTGAGATACATATCCAATGGGAAGTCCTGAATGATTTTCATATGGTGCACATGGCCGGAACCGGTATTCGCGGATTGGACCTATACGTCAAACATGACAAAAATTGGTTCCATCTTGGTACGGGAAAACCTTATAAAGCGGAAAACGAACGTCGTTTGATCAAAAATCTCACTGCGGAAAAAAGAGAATATTTACTTTACTGCCCACTGTACGACGGACTAAGATCTCTGAATATCGGCATTAATCCTGAGGCAGAGATCCGGAAAATCGAACGAAACGAAAAACCATTGGTCTTTTATGGCACCAGTATTACCCAAGGCGGGTGCGTCACTCGTCCGGGTATGGCCTATCCCGCGATCATCGGTCGTAAACTCGAAAAAGAGACTATTAACTTGGGATTTTCAGGCAATGGACACATGGATCCCGAGATCATCGATTACATATTGGAGATCGATGCCGAATGCTATATTTTTGATAACTTTCCCAATATGGATCTGGAAATGATCAAAGAACGAACCGAACGTGAATTGTATAAACTTCTTGATCGTCGACCGAATACACCTGTTTTGATAGTTCCCAATATCATGGCTGAGGACGCTTGGTTCGACCCTGAGATCTACAATGCCACTATCGCAAAAAATGAGGAACTCATTACGATCTATAAACGCCTGAAAACCGGACACAAAAACCTGCATATGATCCCTTTCAAACAGATCCGTCATGTCGCTGTAGAAGGTACGGTGGATGGAATACATTTGACGGATCTGGGTGCATTGAAGATGGCTAAGGTACTAGAAAAAAATATTAAGCGTATAATTAGATAAAATTAACTTCGAGAATATTTTTCAGTAAGCACTATGCTGTAGTCAGTCAAATTCATAGTATGCAGTATGCTGTAATCAGAAGTGCTCGGTAGCTACATGAAAGACCTCAGATAGCACAGGGATTTTCAGTACTCTGTTCACTTCTGATAATCAATTAGTTACAAGGCAAGGTGACCAAAAACTGACCGGTAATATTTTTTGCTGTGGCAAAGTGTTATTTTACAATAGTTTAGAACTCGCTAGATTACTTGTGGGGGGATTTTAAGGTCTATTGTTAGATCAAACTGTCCGATTTTTGGGGGTAAGGTCAGTATAACTTGCGATACCTTCAATTTGATCTATAGATTCATCATAAACATCATGTTCACCCCAGTCATATCCAGTGTTATTAAATAAATAAGTAAATTGGGCATATCCCAAACCAACGAGAGGCGCTAAGGAAAAAGATTTGTTCATATAAATTAAATATTCAACGAATAAATTCAATTCGAATATATCATAATTTATATGGATATCAGTATCTCTGTGGATCATATCGTCTTCATGTAAGTTGTAAATATCTACATCAAGAAAATCCATTTTTATATCTGTATATTTCAATCCATACTTTAGATACAAATTATCCCATATATTATTTCGTCTGTAATATCCTAAATTGAAACTAGTTTTCCTCACTTCCTTGTTTGAAAATAATTGAGAATGGTTTAAACCAACTAAAACGGTGTTTTTATAATAAGTATTTTGGGAAGGAATATCATTTTGGGAATCAACACCATCATTTGCATATAATTGTGTTAAGAAAACAATTACTACTATGAATCCGATTTTAACTTTAGTCATTTTACTTGCTTTAGCCATGTTTATTTAAATGCTTCAAGTAAAAATTCATGATGTTCTTCATTTATTTTGATAAGTGATTCAGGAATATAATTAATAATACCATCACCAGGATTTAATGGAAAGCCCTCTTCCTCATCAATTGTGATATAAACATATTTCAAGGTTCTTTTATTCACCCAAACACTTATTGCGTCCATCTTATCCAGTCCATTGATATTCTGAGATAAAACCACCATTCCTCTTTTCTTATTCCGAAGCATCCTAATTGCTGTTTTAGGTATTTTATACCCCAAATCAACAACAGGGTCTTCCAAAAAGATCGCTGGTATCAGAAAACTACCTTTTGTCGGCTCAAGAACAGATTCATCAAAAGTTGAACATGAGAAAAATAATAATACTACAAGGATGAGCATCAAATAATTATGACTTCTCACTTTTGGCTTCATAACAGCCCCTTTTTTATCATCTTTATATATTCTACAAAACTATAATCTCAAAAACAAGCCAATCCTATCCATTTTCCTACATATAAAGATACTTCTTTTATGAGTTGTAGAATCTTCGTATTTTATTGAAATAGAAATGATGAGGCTATTATGAGATCTAAGCATTTATCAATCCTAATTAGAGCAACTATTCTACTTGTATTATCATTTTATTCCTTTGCATCGGAGAATTCCACTTACCATTTTACTAAAATTGCTAGTATGGATGATGTCGGTGATGCTTGTACGTCTTCAAAGTCAATTGGACTAGTTTCATAGTAAGTTAAGAGATACATTTCAGTTTACAAAGTTATAATCTGAGCACCCACCACCTCCCAGGTGGCTTTTTTATATTTATACTTGGCGTTGCCCAAATGTTGCCCAAAAACTGACCATAATGTTTTAAGGCATGGCAAAGCTATAATTTACAGTGGTTTATAACTCGCTAGATTACTTGTTTGGGGGCTTAAGATTTACTATTAGATCAAGTTGCCCGATTTTAGGAAAGGTCACACCCTCCAATATTAAATAATATTTGAAAACGACACAATAATGTGCTAACATATACAATATGCAGTATTATTACAGAGGATACCCGCAAAGAAATGAAAAAGATTCTTGGTGAGATCCAGGATGGCACTTTTGCCAAAGAATGGATACATGAAAATGAAACCGGACGCCCTGTTTATACAGCTATAAAAGAAAAAGATGCCGAACATTTGATTGAAAAAGTCGGCACTGAGGTCCGCGGTATGATATCATGGATAAAGAAATAGAGATACGATATTATCATTCTTTCTTGTTTAATATAATAATTATGAGGGTAAAAATGAATTCAAACAAAAAAACCGGAAGAATTTTTGAAGATGCAAAGGTAAATGTGAAGATAAAGCTTGCCGCATTATGGACAGCTTTGATGTTTTTGTATATCTATGCTGATATTAAGTCATTTTTTCAGACGGGGATCATAGAGCAAATAATAGCCGGAGAAGTAGAGGGCATTGTAATTACTCCCACACTTTTATGGACAACTGCAATATTGATGTCGATTCCGGGTATTATGGTTTTTCTGTCCTTGATATTGAAACCTCAAGCGAATCGCTGGACGAACATTATAGTAAGTATACTCCATATTGTTCTTGCCATTATGATAATGCTTATGCCGGGGTCATGGGCTTATTCCTATATCTACTACATTGGGCAAATTGTATGGCTTTTATTGATTATCCGGTATGCATGGAAGTGGCCCAGCCATGAAGGTAGCTCCCAATAACAAATAAGGAAAAATTAAAATGATAAACTATATGAAAGATATATCACTACGCAAAGCTGCAATAGTCGCAGGACTTGGACTACTCGCCATGACCATATTGGCTATCTTCGCTAATTTTTTTGTTCTCGAGAATTTTGTTGTATCGGGAGATGCCGCAAAAACAGTAAATAATATTCTGGCTAATGAGGGGATATTCCGCCTCGGCATTTGCAGTCTTATCATCGTGGCTATTCTTGATGTGTTGGTGGCTTGGGCGCTATATATTTTACTCAAACCAGTAAATAAGAGCCTCTCGTTGCTTACGGCGTGGTTCAGGCTGGCGTATGCCACTATTTTAGGGATCGCCCTGTTAAACCTTTTTGGTGTCTTGCAACTTTTAAATGGTTCTGACTATTTAACAGTATTTGAACCAAGCCAATTACATGCTCAGGCGATGTTATCCCTTAGTGCATTTAATTTTGCATGGACCATTGGGTTAGTGCTTTTTGGGATTCATTTGTCTATTCTTGGTTATTTAATTTTCAAATCCGGCTACATTTCCAAAATTCTGGGCATCTTGGTGATAATTGCAGGTTTAGGCTATCTAATAGATAGTTTTGTAATGTTTCTTTTACCCAATTGCCCTATAACAATTGGCATGTTTACTTTTATCGGGGAATTGTTATTTATGTTTTGGCTTCTAATAAAGGGGAGAAAAATTCAAGAAGCGAATTAAAATAGAGATAAAATGAAAGTAATAAATATCCATAAAAGAATTATTGATCACCCAAAAGAAAAGGTATCTGAATTACTTGGAACTTTATCTACTAAGAATGATAAAATCTGGCCTTATGAAAAATGGCCGGCAATGAGATTTCGGAAAGGATTAGTAGAGGGAGCGAATGGCGGTCACGGACCAATAAGATATTCGATAGAAAAATATGAACCAAAAGAATTTATTCAGTTTAAATTTTCCAAACCGATTGGTTTTAATGGAATACATAAATTTGAAATTTTAGAATTGGAAAATGGAAAAACTGAACTGAAACATACAATTGATATGGATGCTGTTGGAAAAGGATTATTGACTTGGATAATAGCAATTCGTCCACTTCACAATGCTTTATTGGAAGACGCATTAGATAAAGTAGAAAATCAATATCTAACAGAAAAACGAAAAACTAAATGGACTATTTGGGTAAAAATTCTAAGAAAAATATTAAAATAAAACGGACTCTCCTCCCATTATTCAGACAGTGTCATGTGTTAGTATAAATAATTCGCTATGAAATATCTATTATCTTGCGAGTTTTGATCTTTTACCTTCGGTATTCTTGTGAGTAGACATAGAATTATTGCCACTAATGGTGTAGTTAATAAAAAACCCACTCTTTCGAGCGGGTTTTTACTCTTAGATCTAACTATCCGGTTTTTGGGGAGAAGGTCATGTCCCGACAAAGGTTGGGAATCAAGTTTACCGATATTCATCGGCACAAGCAGAATGACGCGATTATTATTTTATTCTTGGATTATATTTCTAACATCATTAATAAAACTGCAGCGGCGATCGGAATAACCACATTATCGTCAAAATGATCCAGGAAAACTTCAAAAAGAGCACAAAAGACGACAACGATGAGTGCTTTCCAGATGGGAATATAAGAAAAACCAATAAGAAACATGGCAAGTCCGGCAATGATAAAGGCAAGAGTGCCTTCGATCGTATAATGCTTGAACCAGATATGTTTACCTATCCATTGACCCACAATTCCCGAAGCGGAATCGGCAATACTTAGAAGCATACAGGCCGGAACGGAGATCTCAATTGGAAATATCGCAAAAATCAGAAAAAAAGTGATGGCGATATGTGATGCAGCTGTCATTTTTTTATCTTCGACATCACGAATGAAAGGTGATACGAAAAACAAGAAAGCTTTTTTTACAAATCTATTATATCGACGAAAATAATCGGCGAAAACAAAAAGTCCACCAAATATAATAAAAAGGATCATGACCCATTGTTGACCACTTAAGGGTCCAATGTCAGGGAAAAAATAATATAGGAGTGGAATAATAGCAGTTGCTACGTGAATAAGCTGTCGGCGAAGTTCTTGAGCTGTCAACATTATTCTTTGACTTCCAATTCTTCATTATAACGTGAGACAACAAGATCAATGGGCTGTGGTATGGATAGAACAGTCGTTCCGGGAACAGATTGATAAATAACCGTATTGGGTAAAAGATCGTTCCGGTCACGATAAGAAACTGTTCCGATTCGCAATCCGGCATCATTGATGGTTTTATAAGCATCTTCGAAACTCATATTAACTACTGTCGGGACTTCCCAATTGCTAAGGCCTAAACTGATCTTGACATGAACTCCGCTACCCGGCCGAACTGATTTATCCGGTTCGATCGATTGCCAGAAGATCACTTCCCTCGGCATGTCGGAAAATCCATAAGAAACAGAATCCACATTGAGGTTCTTGTCTTCCATTAATATCTTAGCAGACCGGAGAGTTTTTCCAATAAGGTCGGGAAAGGTAACATTTTCCAAGGGAATACTTACATCAAGATATACCCTGCGACCAAGTTTTACACGAGTACCCGGGCGGGGCATTTGAGCAACTACTTTAAATGGTTCAATATCATCCCGCGGAATAGATTTTCCACGGACAGGTGTGAATTTTTCCAGTTCAAGCAAATGACGAGCTTCTTCCAGGGTCAGTCCCTGAACATCCAACAATATTCTTTCCTGTCCCTTGCGGGTCAACTGCGGCATCACAATAAAATTGATCAACAAAGCAAGAATAATACAGGCAAGAGCGAAAATTCCCACAAAAATAAAGAGATTGCGAATAGGTTTTTTTTCTTTTTTCTTCTTCGGTTTTCTGGTCTCTTTGATAAGAACCATTATTTTTTCATTTTTATTGCTCATCGAAGAAAGATAATCATTTATATAATTAATTTAAAGTGAAAAAACAATACTGTCATCCCGAACGATAATTATCGGGATTCCGCTTAAGATGACAGTTCATTTTTAAGAGCAATAGCAAACGACCCTTCACAGGAATGCTGATGTGGAAGACTTTCGATCGCTCCATAATCTGTGATCAAATCTTGGGGAAAGATATTGGGATCGGGTGCTTGGATGATGAATTCCGGATGCCGGTTGAGGAATTGCTTAATGGTATTCCGGTTCTCTTCCCGATCAAAGGTACAAGTGCTATAGACTATCAACCCGCCGGGTTTTAGGTACTTACTCATGTTCTCAAGAATATCGTGCTGGACTTTCAGTAAACCGGGCATTTCCTCTTCTTTTCGTCTCCAACGCAAGTCCGTACGTTTACGGATCACACCAAAACCGGAGCAGGGTGCATCAATTAGGATATGTGAAAATTTTGGAATTTCTTCTTTTGCTACATCTCTGGCCTTGAGAGATACCCCTTTAATACCCAATCGATCAAGGGTCTTTTGTGTATCTTCCAGGCGATGGACATTTAGATCATAGCCTCTGATCTTTGTGTTTGCAGGACAATATTGTTTCAGAGCTGTCAATTTTCCTCCCGGCGCACAGCAGACATCCGCGACTGATGCGGGATCATCATTTGCTATGAACAAAACAGGAAAGATCGCTGAAACATCCTGAGCAATGATAAACCCATCTGTAAATAACTCATGCTGTAACAGAGGTTGCCAGGAACGAATGAACACAAAATCCGGGTGATAGGCACTCAAGCCTTCAAGAACACCCAATTCTTTCAGGATTTCAAGGATCTGTTCTCTCTTTTTGGTTTTTACGATGCGTGCCATCTTGCGGGGACGCTCGTTCAATGCTGCCATCAATTCCAGAGTTTCCGATCCGAATTGCTTGATCCAGCGAGCGATCAGCCAATCGGGAAAACCAAAGCGTATGCCCGGTGAAATGCGCGGATCTTTTTGCATTCCTTCCCATTCTTTATCCCGGAAACTTAGAATTTTTCTTAAAACCGCATTCACAAAGCCCTTGGAACGATGATCGATCTTGCCGACCAGTTCCACGGTCACATGGAGCGCTGCATGATCCTTCACTTGCATGTACAGGATCTCGCAAGTTCCCATTAGCATCGCAATATAAACCGGATTTTTTGGCTTTTTGCTGATGAACTTCTTCAACACAAAATCCAGCATCCTCTGATGCATGATCACCTGATGGATGAGCGCCTCAACAAAACGCCTGTCCTGTGCAGAAATCTCGGTATCATTGAAATTAATAAGGTGCTCAAGATAGAAATCGCTTGTGAACCACTTCAGGAGAATTTTATGAGCAAATTTTCTTGGATTTGTTGGCATATTGAACCTTTAAGATTAAAAGCCTGCTCGCCGTAGCCTTAGCGAAGGTGAGATTAAAGTATAAAGATTAAAGTGAAGATACAAGGAACAGTTTTTGAATTGACAATCGAATGATCCCAAAGGGATCGAATAACATTATAATCTGACCTAAACAAAAAACAACCCTATAGCAACGGTGTTAAGAAGCAAGTATAAAATCGGGATTTTTGAGTGCAGAGTTGAGAGCTACGATCATTTTTCTCATGACAGCTGTTAAAGCAACTTTGCTTGGACAGTGATTCTCATTCACCAAA
>JAYEJI010000126.1:0-10748 GCA_034660515.1 Fidelibacterota bacterium | reverse complement strand
GCAGTAGGCACTAAGCGGAGATCAGCTAAAAGAATCAAGAAAGTAGAAGTAAGTAGTTAGAATTTGGAATGCTCCTTACTCTCTACTCCTTACTCCATACTCGCAATGATGCATGTGTACCCCCGATGCTTCGGGGTGGCGGGTGAAATGAAATTTATAAAAATGGCATTGTAACACTATAGATTACAGTACTTTAGAACTCGCTAGATTGCTTATTTAGGGGAGGATATCAATTCTTCTATTCATAATCCATAACTCATAACTTATAACTCAATAAAAATCGGCCATCTTCCCTGTTGAGAAAATGGCCGATCTTATATGCTTAATTTTACTTTACTGTAAATCTCTATTTTACATACACGGTCTTCTGCATACTCGTGTTAGTACCCGATTGCAAACGTACAATATACATCCCGGTACTGATATTCATCGGCTGCCAAATAATACTGTGATTTCCGGCAGACATATTATCGTCCTGCAATGTCTCAACTAATTGCCCGCGCATATCGTAAATAAGAAGTGTTGTGTGAGCATCTTCCGTTAAGCCGTAACTTAAAGTTATTTCCGGGTTAAATGGATTCGGATACGCTTTCTGCAGTCCGAATTCAACCAGAATCTCTAAGTCTTCTGCTTCTATCGTGATCTCAATTTCCTTATGCCAGATTATGTTACTACTATAATCCACATCGCCGAGACGGTATGCATAGGTAACTCCAGATTGGACAGTATTATCAACATATTGATATGTATAGCTTTCTGTTGTTGAGCCATGTCCTTGAAGTGCTTTGCAGTTCTGATAATCCGCTATGGTTTCCCATTCATTATCAGCGGATGATCTTTCTAATATATAGCCTAAGTTTTCGGTCTCTGATTCCGTGCGCCATGTTAATGTAATATTACCATTTTGACTGTTTGCCGCAAAAGAAACAAGTGTTACCGGCAGGGCAAGATCACCGGTTCCTCCAACGCCATTGACTTTGATCGGCGTAGTACACGGCGTAGTCGTATTATTTCCTAACTGACCATTAGTATTTTGGCCCCAAGAATACAGCGTGCCGTCAGCGGCTAATGCAATAGAATGCTGCAGACCTAAAGCAACATCTGTTATTTTATTTCCGCTGTTATCACCGAGGTATGTTGTTCCTTCGCTATAAGCGCCTTTTAATACTTTTATGGGAGTATGGCGATTTATCTGTGTATTATCTCCTAAGCGACCATTCCCATTACAGCCCCAGGCATACACCGTGCCGTCCGTGGCTAATGCAATAGAATGAGCCTGACCTAAAGCGACAGCTGTTATCTTATTACCGCTATTGTCTCCCAGGTACGTCGTTCCTTCGCTATAAGCGCCTTTTAATACTTTTATGGGGGTTAATCTGTCTATATCCTCTGTGCCATCTCCTAACTGACCATCATCATTACGACCCCAAGAATACAGCGTGCCGTCAGCGGCTAATGCAATAGAATGAGATTTCCCCAAAGCGATAGCCGTCATCTTATTGCTACTGTTATCACCGAGGTATGCCGTTCCTTCACTATAAACACCCTTTAATACTTTTATGGGAACATTGCTTTGTGTGGTTGAATTATTTCCTAACTGACCATCATCATTACAGCCCCAGGAATACACCGTGCCGTCAGCGGCTAATGCAAGAGAATAATATTCTCCCAAAGCAACAGCTATTATCTTATTACCGCTATCATCACCCAAGTACGTCGCTCCTTCGCTGTAAGCGCCCTTTAATACTTTCACAGGAATATTACTTTGTGTGGTTGAATTATTTCCTAACTGGCCAACAATATTATAACCCCAGGTGTACACCGTACCATCCTCAGCTAAGGCAATAGAATGATATTTCCCTTGAGCGACAGCTGTTATCTTATTGTCGCTATCATCACCCAAGTACGTCGACCCGGTATAAGCGCCCTTTAATACTTTTACGGGAGTATTGCGTTGTGTGGTTGAATTATCGCCCAACTGCCCATGATTATTATAACCCCAGGTATACACCATGCCGTCAGCAGCTAATGCGACGGAATAAAATTCCCCGAGAGCAACAGCCGTTATTTTATTACCACTATCATCACCTAAATATGTCGTTCCGTTATAGGCGCCTTTTAATACTTGTATCGGGGTTAACCGCTGTGTGATCGAATTATCCCCTAACTGACCATTATCATTACAACCCCAACAATACACCATGCCATTACTATGCAATCCAACTGTATGGTAAGCCGTTGGTTGTGGGCCCAGTGCTTGAGCAAATAAAAAACTACCGGAAGCAAATAATAACAAGACCAAAACTAAATTTGTCTTTTTCATTTTCTTCTCCTTTTATTCATAGAATAGAATCTAATACGGCTATAGAAAAGCGTTTTGAGATTGTCTGATGGGCCTGTACATAATTTTGTGTAAACGGCCTTTAAATCATAATTTCTCATAATAAATTGATCATTAATATGTTGTAATGTAATCTATATTTTTATTTATACCAACTTATTTCTCTAAAGCTATTTTTACTCATAATCGCTGATCAGTTTAAGCTTGATAATAAATGACCTTCCCCAATATTTTAAATAGTGTGATATATCAGGTATTCAAATACAGTTACCGAATCGATCTCAGAACATCCTCCTACGCTACTTTATGGTAGCTATGGAGGACAGGCCGAACATTCGAGCAGGAGCCTGCCCACCATAACCTTGGTGAAGGTGGGAACAATCGAAGTTTACTTCATCATTCCTTGCTCAGTGTTCGATATTCGATATTCCGCTCCCCGCACCATCATTAATTATTATGAATAAAAGTATTATTCATAAAACTCAGGGATAATAAAAAACTCCCCTGCAAAGAGGGGAGCGGTGGTACGCCATCTAGGACTTTCCCGTAGGGACCCCCTTGGGGGAACCCCCTTCTTCGCTACCAACTTCGGCAAGCCTTCGCTGGTCAAGAAAGCTTCGAAGGGCAGGCCGAACCCGGATCCGTCAGCTGAAGGATAATAGTTCCGAACAAAAACTTATAGGGATGAACTTGCCCTTCGAAGCCCCAAGACTTCGGGGCGTAGTGGGGCCAAGATGTGTCCACTGCGGTGAAGTTTGTGTTTTTGGGTATCTAAGTGTCATAAAATACAGTGATTTAGGAACTCGCTAGATTATTTGTTCGGTTTTTCTTCTGTATAAATACGATATGTAGGATATGCAAGATTGATAGACGGGTCTATTTTAAATTCATTTAAGATTGTTTCCCAGATTTTATTCTCACTGTTACGTCTTTCCCGGGGATTTACTAAATAACGCAAAGTTAACAAAACACCGCTTTCTTTTACACTCACATACACAATAGGCGTTAACTTTTTATAAATAATAAGATATTTTTTAGCTGCCCTTCGAATTTGTTGCTCTGCGCCCTTTGATAAATGCAATACATTTTTATCGGCAATATGGGTAAGTATCTCTTTAGCTTTTGTCCAGTCGCTCTCAAACGTTACAAGTACTGGAATTTCATTCCAAATATATTTAAATCCAATTTCATAATTCGCCAAAGGCTCACGAAGAACTTTGCTGTTTGGAATATGAATAATACGACCTGTACTCTGATCGGCATCTACCCAATTCCCACACTCAACCATGCTAAATTGGAGTATTCGGATATCAATAACATCTCCAATTCTATTATCAATTTCAATTCTGTTACCTATTTTAAATGGCTGACGAGTAATAATATGAAACCAACCGGCAATATTTGCGATCGTATCGTGCATCGCGATTGCGATACCAGCACTGGCTAAACCAAGGAATGTTGTAATAGATTTCATCCCCTTAATCCAAGCCGAGCCAATCACCATAATTAGAAGTAACGCGTATATGTAAAATATTGCCCTGTTCCATTTATAAGCTTTTGCACTGTCCGTAATACGTTTTCTAATTATTAAATTGCTCAGTATTTTCAGACCAGTCAACACTACAAAAATAATTACTGAAAATATTATCTTTTGCAATGTTTCCTGAGATATTGTTATAGAGTCAAAAAATGTTCTCATACTCAGTCCTTTTCTTTCACATAAAAAATATTATTTTGATATTCCGTATTGCCGGGTACAAAGTAAAACATACTGAACATAATCTTTCATTTAGTGCTTTTCCTCGGAAACAACAAGGATCCGGTAATAAAGGTGATGAGGGAAAGTAAGATACCGTAAATCGCTGCATCCAATCCAATTGAAGTAAACCACTGTGGTGTATGTCCACTTTTTTGTAAGATCATAAGTATCAAGGTAAAGCCTCCCCCAAAGATCATCCCCAGAAATGCTCCGGTCGAACTTCCCTTCTTCCAGAAATAGGCTCCCAATGTTGGGATGAATAATCCTGATACCATAAAGGCATAGGCATAGAGGATAGCATCAAGTACTGTTTGGAACATTGCGGCCAATGCTACCGCAAGGACTCCAATAACGAGTGTCGCGATCATAGACCAGCGCATACTTGTTTTTTCATTCATATCTTTCTTAATGTGCCGCTGAATTATATCATTAACGACATTACCGGATGAAGCCATTAGACAGCTATCCGCTGTTGACATAATAGCCGAAAAATAAGCCGCGATCACGATACCCGTCACACCAATAGGCAGAACATGTGAGATCAGCATAGGCATAGCCATCTCAGCTTCAGCCAAAGGGAAGACCACACGGGCGCACATACCCAAAAAAACACCTGCGAAAGCCATGATCGGATATTCAAATATCCCGGCAATATACCAAGCATTTTTCGCTTCTTTTTCATTTTTGCAGGCATACATACGCTGATATAAGGTCATGCCAATTAACCAAATGGGAATAATGGTAACCATCCAGTTTATCACTTGTTTCCACCCTATGTTATTCAAAGTAAAGAATTCTGGTGGTAAATTGACACGAAGAGCCTGGAACCCACCAATTTTGACTAACGTAAAGGGAATAGTTACAGCGATCAAACCAGTCAGCAACACGATCCATTGGATTGTATCTGTATAGATCACAGCTTTTAATCCTCCGATTACAGTATAAGAAACAGTAATGAACGCTATAAGCAAAATTGAAAACATTAGAGGATCCATTCCCCAAGGTGCCTGCTGGAAGATCGTAACTGATGCCAGTTTTGCACCAGCTAATATTTGCGCCCCGGTAAATCCCATATAACCGATCCCGCTTATGATCGCAGCGATAAGAGCAACTTTGTTATTATAACGGAATCGCAAGAAATCAGGATAGGTCATCATACCGTATTTAACATCGATCTTTTTTATCCGCGGGATAATAAAAACAGCTGAAAGCCATGCGCCAACCAATCCCGTAAATAGTAACCAACTACCAGAAAGACCCATTAAAAACCCAACTCCTCCCAAACCAATACTAAAACCGCCACCGACATCTGTCGCCACAATTGATAATCCTACATGAGTAGCTTTAAGATTACGATTACCCACATAATAGTCTTCACTGTGTTTATTTCTTTTAAAATGATAGACGCCAATACCCAAGACAGCAGTCATGTATAGCGCAAAAATAAAATAATCTATCCAATGCATCAGGTTCCCATTCGTTTATTTGTGTTGATCAATTATAGTTTTTTATGCCAAACATTCATACTCTCTATCTTGCCTGATATATTTGTATTGTTTATTAATCTCCCGCCATAAGTGTAGCCCGATTTGGAAAATGTGATATTCATCCCTGCAGATGCGGAACGTGCAATGGTAAAGGCAGTAGAAAACCCCTGTTTTTTGATTGATTTTTCCATCTTTTTTAAAAGATGTATGGCTAGCCCATTTCCACGCCAGTCTGGTAAAGTTGCAAAATCTGTCATTTCCGCACTGGTGGTGCTATTATCTTTTTCTGCTGATGAAAGAGCAACAAGTTTCCCCTTTGATTCAACACAAAAATAATCGACATCATTTTTCATTGTTTTTATAAGATATTCCGGATCATGGATGGGAAAAGGGTAGGTGGGAAAAATCTTTTTATAAATCTCAATCATGACAGGTATATCATCTTTTGTACATTGTCGCAAGTTGAAATGAATTTTGTTCAACCAATGAGTTTTACTTGACTTTTTATCTAAAGCCAATAGCAAATTATCTACATATAATTGAAGATCCGGTTCAATTTTTCTGTTTTTTTTCAAATAAAAGGCTAAAAATAGTCCCTCGCGCTCTTTGGGATACATTTCGGATATCTTAGCCTCGACAATAAATTGATTGTTTAAAAAAGAACGTGCTTGAGTCTCATCAACTTTTGCAAAGATTTTACCATAACCATTCTTTTCTGCTATCGCTATTAATCGGGAAGGTAAAGAATATATTTTTCTTTCAGATACCTTCAAGAGATATATTCTGTCGTTATAAGGGCCATGCTGAATAATTGACCCGCATTCCAGTTTTTCGATCTTATCAAACACAATCAGTCGTTTCTTCTTTTATGGCGTGTGTTATTTGCGGGGATCAGAGAAATAGTGTTGTCATAATCTGCCAGCAATTTCTCAATACCAACCGCTTTATATTCATCGGCATCCTGTAATAAAAGTTCTCTTTGGCAATTGTCGCAATCACGATTACAGAAAGAAGGTTCATAGGAGTCCGGTTCTTTGTATGTGGAAATAACACCTTCATAATTTCTTAGGACAACTTTGTTTGTTGACCATGAAATCAGGTAGTTCGGCATAATGGGTATCTTGCCACCCCCACCGGGTGCATCAATAACATAGGTTGGAACACAGAATCCACTTGTATGTCCTATCAGACTCTCAAGGATTTCAATTCCCTTACCCACAGGTGTTCTAAAGTGACTTAATCCCTCAGAAAGATCACATTGATACAGGTAATAAGGTCTAACTCGATTTATTGCCAATTTATGAACAAGGGATTTCATTATTCGAGGACAATCATTTACTCCGGCCAAGAGCACAGATTGATTCCCCAAGGGGAAACCGGCATCTGCAAGTTTTTTCAAAGCCGTCCGCGAAGAAGCGGTCAATTCACGAGGATGATTGAAATGACTATTGATCCAAAGTGGTTGATGTTTTTTTAACATATTCACCAGATCATCGGTGATACGATAAGGAAGCACTACGGGTGTACGCGTCCCAATTCGAATGATTTCCACATGATCAATTTTTCCTAATTCGGTTAATATCCAATCAAGATAATCATCGGGTAATAAAAAGGGGTCACCTCCGCTTAACAACACATCTCTAACTCTCGGTGTTTTACGTATGTAATCAATACCTTTCTTTATCTGTTTTTTATTGGGAATACTATCCATATCACCTACTTTGCGTTTCCTTGTGCAATGGCGACAATACATGGCACAGGTATTGCTAACCAGGAATAGTACTCTGTCAGGATAACGATGTGTGAGGCCGGGAACCGGACTGTCTTTATCTTCACTTAATGGATCCACCATATCGGTATTAGTAACAGTCAATTCATCGATTACCGGAAAACTTTGTTTAAAGATCGGATCATTATTAAGATCATTTGTATTTATCAGTGACAAATAATATGGTGTTATTGACATTGGAAATTTTGCAGTGATCTCAGAATATTGCTCACGAACTTTATCCGGTACTTTTATATCTAATAAGTTCTCGAACGTATCAAGATCACGAATGGCATGGCGAACTTGCCATTTCCAATCACGCCAATTATTCAACTCTCCTCCGTCAATTTCTTTTAAAATACTTTTTTGTTTTTCAGATATCATGGTATTCCATTTTTTTGTGTTATTTGATCTCAATTTCCGCATGAGGTAAAAGATTTGGTGATACTACAAGATCTTCCGCTTCCATTAGTTCAACTATACGTTCAAGTGACAGCGTAATCGTATTTTGTTCATCTTTATCTAATTTTGCCAAAGCAAAAGAAAATTTATCCTGTAAAAGAGACGGTGTTTCCTGCAACACTCCTTTGCCCGCTTCAGTAAGGGTCAGATATACTTTCCGACGATCTTCTAAAGAACGATTTCTTAAAACATATTGTTTTGCTTCAAGCCTGTCAATGATGCCGATCACCGTACTTTCACTCAGATTGACAGTTTTAGCAAGCTCCTTTGTAATCATATGGTCGTTTTTTTTCAATGCATCCAGACAAAGCAATTGAGGTGTTGTCAGCCCTAACTCAGCATGGATCTTGCGAGAATAAACATCCACAGATCGAATCACTCTTCGTATTGCAATCAATATGCGAAATTCAAAATTGTTCGTTTCAGTATTATTCATTTATAACCCTTTTTAATAATTCGTATACGAATTATTTCTATACGAAGATATTAAGTTGATTTTTAATAGTCAAGAAATAGATATTATTAATTTTGGGAAAGCTAAATTCATTTTTAGAGTGCAAAAAATTACCTGAAAATACTACCTAAAAAGTGCCCAGTTATGTTTTTGATATGGCAAAACCTTATTTTACAGTGATTTAGGAATTCGCTAGATTACTTGTTTGGGAGGTTATGCAAAGGATTCTATTAGATCAAACCATATAATTTTGGAAAGCTAATGTCAGTTTGTTAAAGCAAATATAATATTATTGTTATTAGAAGAGCATTATTATATATTATTTCAGTATAAGGTATAAATAAATTTGTAGAACACGGTATGATGCGTCTAAAAGTATTTATTGACGAATCAGATGGTTTCAAAACGCTTTTCTGTAAGTGATATTAATTTTATTATACGGATAAAGGAACAAAAGATGAAAAAGACAAATCTGGTTTTAGGATTGATCTT
Source organism: Fidelibacterota bacterium (assembly GCA_034660515.1). GTDB lineage: Bacteria > Fidelibacterota > Fidelibacteria > Fidelibacterales > Fidelibacteraceae > M50B103. Next base: position 1,985 of record JAYEJI010000126.1, on the reverse strand, counting down.
GATCATGTTATTGGCAATGAGCACAGGCCTGATGGCGGCCAATCAAGTGGTAACGAGTACTGGCAATTCAGGAGCAGGAACGCTTCGACAGGCAATTGCTGACGTAGGTGATGGCGAGACCATTACATTCAATATTTCCGGCAATGATGTAGTTATAATTTCATCGGAGCTTTCTATTACAACAAAAGGGATGACCATTAACGGTTATAACAATGCTACCGGAAATAATGTTACCGTTCAGGTAACAACACCAGGTTCAGGCGGTACAGCTTCCCGCATTTTCCATATCAATGCTTCCGGCAAGACCTTTAATTTCTCCAATATGACCATCAAAGGCGGAGATACTTCTGGTTATGGCGATGATTTTCGTGCTTACGGTGGGGGGATATTTTTTGAAGCGGGAACCCTAAATCTTGAATTGGTTACAATCTCAGGTGCAAAGGCTCATCATGGAGGTGGAATCTTAAATAGAAATACCAGCCCCACTCTGACTAACTGCACCATCAGCGATAATATTGCTAATGGTGGTTATGGTGGCGGGATATACAACTATGGTGAGACCGGTGCTTCCAGTCCCACTCTGACAAACTGTACAATCAACGGAAATAGTGCTGTTACGTATGGTGGCGGAATGTTCACAAGTGGCATTAGTAGTGGTATTTCCAGCCCTATTCTAACCAATTGCACTATCAGCGGTAATTCGTCCAAAACTGGTGGCGGAATGCACAACTATGGTCATTATTGCAGTCCGACCCTGACAAACTGCACTATCAGCGGTAATAATAGTACAACAGGATATACCGGTGGGTTATACAATGATTGGAGTGGTTTACATATAAAAAATACGATCATTGCTAACAATAGTGGGTCATATGCTGATTTTTATACAAAAGATGCAAGTGCAATTACCGACAATGGCTATAATCTTGTTGAAAATAGCCATAATTGGAATTGGAGTGCTACCGGTGATATTTATGGAGAACAGGCAAATCTCAATCTACGTTCCACGCTTGCGGATAATGGCACCTTAAACGGAACCAAGACACTTGCTCTTTATTATGAGGGCAGTACTGCAAGTGTGGCAATTGATGCGGGGTCGAATGTAGCTAATAATGGAGTTGCTATCCCAACTACAGATCAGCGAGGTGCAGAAAGATATGATTTTACTACCGAAGCAAATGTTCAATCTTCTACAGACATTGGTGCTTATGAAGATTGGACCGGCGGTGATACAGCCACTCCTATTACTCTTTCATTTTTCACTGCCACGGCAGTCAATGGTGTAGTTGAACTTGCATGGGAAACCGTTACCGAAACGAACAATGCATGTTTTATCATTTATCGTAATGGCGAAGCCATTGGTAGTATAGATGGTGCAGGTACGACAACCGAACCACATGCCTATACATATATCGATGCAACAGTCGTTCCGGGCCTTACCTATACCTACGTTCTTGCCGATGTTGATTACGCAAACGACGAAATACGTTACGAAGGTAATGCTGTTACTGTCACTGCAAATGATGGACTACTCGCTATATACTTTACAATTGGTGCTGCGTATCCGAACCCATTCAATCCGGTGACGATCATTCCCTTAACCCTCGCGCGCGATGCGATGGTTCGTGCAACACTTTATGATACAAATGGCCGCGAGATCAAAGGACTCTTAAATCGTAATCTATCAGCCGGTGCACACACTATCAGTATTGATGGAAGCAGAATGACCACAGGATTATATTTAGTACAGATTGAGATAGACAATGTGCTGAATGTTCAGAAGATCGCGTTGATGAAATAGAAACTGGTAACTCACACCTGCGCTAAAGCTACGGTGGACAGGAGAAACTAGTGACTGGTGGTTATATGCAAGATAAAAGTTCACCCCCCTGATTTAATTTATTCAAAGTGGTTTTATTTATTTTAAAGTCAATATGTTTTAGTATTTTTAAGGATGTATCTTCCTCCAGATTCACAGTTAGTTT
>JAYEJI010000125.1:0-10935 GCA_034660515.1 Fidelibacterota bacterium | reverse complement strand
GATCCGGTTTGCATCATGGTAATTATCAAGCAAGGAATCGGAGTCGATACTGTCCCGCTCAAATGCGATATACAGTGAAGGACAATTAGTCGATGTCGTGGTCAGATCAAAAACATCGATGGTTCCCGAAGGATGTCCCTGCTGAATAATGCTGTCAAGCACGGCAGAAATGACCGCATGCTCTTCATTGCTTAGCTCGGGCGGCCCTTCCGGTTGTAGGCCACAGGCTACCATGAAAAGCAGAAGTATGACGCTTAATAATGTTTTTCTTAGTCTCATATCTATCATCCATTATTCATCGTTTCTTGTTCACTTCGATTGTTCGCCTGCCCTTCGTAACCTTGGTGAAGAGGGGAATGTTCTATTGTTCATGATTCGATATTCAAGGGTTATTCTCTCCAGTATTCAGGCTTCATCATGGCGTTTGCGCATATAATTTGCCCTTTCAGCTTACTTGAGTTCTCCGCCAGATCCTGCACCATCCAGGCATCTTTGTCTTTTTCCGGGATGGGATAGGGTGCGGGAAGACCGAATTTTCCGGCATCTGGAATGAAGCCGTAGTGGGGATAGTAGGCTGGGTGTCCCAGGACAAAACAGCGCTCAACGCCCATGTCTTTCAGTATGCGTAGACCTTCTTTGATCAATTTTCCGCCAATACCCTGTTTTTGGTATTCGGGGATAACGGCCATAGGCGCCAAAATGTGGCCGCCGGGCTTCAGACTGCAGATGCCAAGCCCGGGCTTAATTTTCGCTTTCGTGAACAAGATGTGTCCAACGGCTTTATCGCCGTCGTAAGCCAGAAGCGAGACGATGGGTTTGGCCGTGGGATCGTTGAGCAAGTCGGTGATAAGGGTTTTGATCTCGGGGTCCTGGTCGAAAGCAGCGAGTTCGATTTTGAGGATAGTGTCGTGGTCTTGTGGGGTGGTTTTTAGTATTTTGATCATGCGTTTCCTTCGATTGTAGGGAACCCCGAAACATTGGGACAGGATAACATCATTTTATTATCCTATTGTGCTTTATTATAAGTATTATAATATGACCCGTAAATTTTTAAAAATCAATTGTTTTTGATGTACGACAAAAATAGATGAATAAATCTCTCCACCCATAACTCATAACTCATAATTCATAATTATCTTCGTACTTTCGTACACTCTTACCACCGTACACTCGCTTCTAAAAGATCCACGTCTTCGCCAGTGTCCACAGTCCCAACAAAGTCACCATGATCCCCAGTGTAAGGATCAACAATTTTTCGGATTTGATCCTGGCGGTAATGAAAGGACCGATAAATGCGCCGGTAACAGCTCCAATTGTAAGCAAGAGCACGAGATTCCAGTTTTGCATGCCGTTGATGATCCAATAGGTCAGAAAACCGGCGATGCAGATAGGGGCTTCGGATAAAGCCGTTGTCCCGATCGATTTCTTGGCTGAACGACCGCTGATGATCTGTCCGCTCGTAACCACCGGTCCGAACCCACCGCCGGACATCCCTTTATTGAAAGCAGAAATGAGTCCGACGCCAAAAAGCTTTTTCCAGGAAAAGGCGAATTTTGTCTTAAGAAGCAGGATCACACCCATGATCAGAACCAGCACACCAATATAGGTCTTTAGAACTTCTTTTGGAATATGAATGGCGGTTGCTGCCGCAAGGGCAGTAGCGATCACACCTGTAGCGGTTATAATGATCACAACTTTAAGATCCTGAGAAGTATTATGCCGCAGAATGTTCACGATATCGGTTCCGGATTTTGGAGCATCGATTTTTCTCTTAAAACCAAAAGTAGCGTTATTCAATCGATGGTGCATCAAAGAGGCAATAAAACTTGCTAAAGCCTGAGATAGTAAGATCGAGGGTACCACGATCAAAGGATCGTAACCCGCAATGATCAGCGAGGGTGAAAGGATCGTACCATATAACATTCCCAATGATGAATCTATCAGCTCGCAAATGAATGCAGCCAGCAATATTAAAACGATCTCTTCCCAGCCCATAAGGCACCTGCTAATTATAAATGTTAAAAAGCGAATATGTAAGATATGAATAAATTTTAACAAAGTATAATAATAAAACGTGAGATGTGACTCGTAACGCGTGACTGGTAAGACGCTAAACCAAGTCTGTCATTCTGAACGAAATAAATCAGTCGATTGCATTCCTTCTCCGAAGCATTGGGATCGGGATTCCGCTCAGGATGACACACCTCTATTTTACCAGCTTAAAACGGCAGGCCTTATCTTTTGTTTTTTATTTTGTTTAGGCTCATTATTTTCAATAAAATACATCATGAAAATAACTACTGTATTTTTAGACAGAGACGGTGTTCTGAACATCGACAGTCCCGACTACCTTTTACGTCTGGAAGATGTGCAGATCCATGCAGATGTACCGGCCGCCATCAAACAATTGACGGATGCCGGAATGCGGCTCATCGTGGTCAGTAATCAGGCAGGGATCGGTAAAGGGCTTCTGAGCGTACCAGTTGCAGAAGCCATCTTTGATAAAGTGATCGAAGGAGCCGAAGCTGAAGGCGGAAAGATCACAGGTCGTTATTACTGCCCGCACACAAGCGAAGATAACTGTAACTGTCGCAAGCCCAAACCGGGTATGTTCATGCAAGCGGTCAAAGATCACGGGATCCGGCTCGAACAGTCGGTATTTGTAGGAGATGGTTTTGGTGACGCAAGGGCGGCCAAAGAACTCAACATACCCTTTTATCTGGTCTCACAAGGCTGGGGATCTGTCACGAAACAAAAGTGTGACGATAAAACTATTCCCTATATATCTGTTAAGAATCTGCAAGAAGCGACAGATCTTATTTTAGCATCAAAGGAAGATGAAAAATGAAAATTTGTGTACTCCTCGGCGGAGCATCCCCCGAACGCATGGTATCTTTATCCAGCGGAACCGCCATTGGCGAAGCTTTGAAAGAGAACGGACATAATATCATGTATATGGATCCGGCAACTCCTCTTGACAGGATGGATGCTTTTCGTGGCGAATTGGAGAATATCTCCATGGAGAACATGGATTTCGAATTGATGGCCCAATTAAACGATGAACCTTTTAAGGATCAGATCCCTTATCTTAAAGAACAAGGTGTTGATTTGGTTTTCAACGCTCTTCATGGCGGGAATGGAGAAAATGGGATCATTGCCGGTATGCTGGAAAAAGCCAAGATCCCCTATACGGGATCCGGTTATGAAGCATCTGCACTTGCAATGGATAAATTCAAGACCAAAATTCTTGCCCGATATATGGGTGTAAATTGTGCGGAAGAAGAATTACACGAAAAGCCCGTTCATGCACCGGATAAAGTTGAATTCCCACTTGTGATCAAGCCCAATAATTCCGGTTCTTCGGTCGGATTGACCATCATACAGGAACCTTGCGATATTTATGATGCCATAACTGAAGCATTGAAATTTAGCGATACGGTCATCATCGAGTCTTTTATTTCCGGCCGCGAATTTGATATTCCGGTCATAAAAGGTGAGGCTTTCCCCATATTGGAAGTCAATCCACACGGCGTGAACGATTACAAAGCAAAATACATGGGCAGCAAAACCGAATATAAAGTTCCTGCTCCCCTAAGCGAAGAGATCACCAAGAAAATGCAAGCAGATGCGGTAAAGGTTTATGAAGTCCTGGGCTTGAAAAATTATGCACGCATTGATTTCCGCATGACAAAGGATGAAAAGATATATCTTCTTGAAGCCAATACCCTCCCGGGTATGACGGCATCGAGCTTGGTACCTAAATCCGCCAAGGCAATTGGGATATCGTTTGGGGGATTGCTGGAGATCATTATTGAAGATGTTTTGAACAATTAATAAAGTGATCGTACGGAACAGGCATACCTGTTCCGTACATTAATTCTTTTTCCTCCCACATTTTTTCCTTATTTTCCTTTCATAAACAAAGGATACCCGATGGCATTGCAATTCTACAACACCATGAGCCGTAAAAAAGAAATCTTCACTCCGATCGACCCCGGGAAAGTCGAGATGTATAATTGCGGTCCTACGGTCTACAATTTTGCGCACATCGGAAATTTTCGTGCCTACATGTTCGAAGATCTTCTCAGGCGCTATCTCAAATTCAAAGGCTACGAAGTTACCCAGGTCATGAATCTTACGGATGTTGATGATAAGATCATTCGCAAATGTGCCGAGACCCATACAACTATCAATGAATATACCGAGACCTATAAACACGCATTTTTTAAAGATCTGGACACCCTGAATATTGAAAGAGCAGAGCACTATCCTGCAGCTACTGAACATATCCCCGCAATGGTGGACCTAATTCAGAAATTGCTTGATAAAAAATTGGCTTACAAAGCCGAGGACGGAAGCATCTTTTTCAAGATATCAGCTTTTCCAAAATACGGAAAACTCCAGCGTCTTGATATGTCCCAAATGCGTAGTGGCTCTCGGGTGGATGATGATGAGTACGACAAAGAATCAGCCCATGACTTTGCTCTATGGAAAGCGTATAAGGACGAGGATGGCGCCATCAGTTGGGATACCAAACTCGGCAAAGGACGCCCCGGCTGGCATATAGAATGCTCTGCCATGTCTATGAAATACTTGGGACAGACCTTTGATATCCATACCGGCGGTGTTGATAATCTATTTCCCCATCATGAAAACGAGATCGCACAGAGTGAAGGAGCAACGGGCAAACCCTTCGTGAACTATTGGCTTCACTGCGAGCATTTGCTTTGGGGCAAGACCAAGATGAGCAAATCCCTTGGCAATATTATTTATATCAACGGACTGGTTGAAAAGGGTTACTCACCTGCGGCCATCCGCTATACTTTGCTTACGACCCATTACCGCCAGAAATTGAACTTCTCGTTAGAAATGCTAGATGTTGCCGAAACAACATTGAAGCGTTTTGATAATTTTCTTTTCACATTGAAAGATGCGAAAAAGGGACCGCTCTCGGAAAAAGTGAAAGCGATCGTTGATGCCATGCTGAAAGATTTTGAAAAAGCCATGGACGATGATCTGAATATCTCCGGAGCTGTCGGAACCGTTTTTGATAGTATCAAAAAAATCCAACGCATTCATCGTATTTCACCGGTTTCCGATGCGAGCGCAACTCTTATTGAAGAAGGACTTCACAGTGCTGATGCAGTGCTTGGTGTTATTTTTACACCAAGAGGAAAAGAAACCGGAGTCGATGAAACCACCATTCTTCAAAAGATCGCCGAACGCAATGAAGCTCGCGCGAACAAAGATTGGGCACTTGCCGACAAGATCCGTGATGAATTGGATGCCATGGGTGTGGAGCTGCTTGATCGAAAAGATGGCACGGGATATAAAATAAAGAATTAAAATAATAATGTACGGAACGGTTTGAAACCGTTCCGTACACACAATAATCCATATTGCCCATGGCATATTTATATGAATATTTTCCCTACAAATAAAAATGAAATGAATAATTTAAGCTGGGATCAATGCGATATCATCATCGTAAGCGGAGATGCGTTTGTTGATCATCCTTCCTTTGGGACGGCCCTGATCGCACGGGTTTTGGAAGCGGATGGATACAAAGTGGGAATTCTCGATCAGCCCGATTGGAAGGACCCACAGAGCGCCATGCGCCTGGGTGCTCCGCGCCTTTGCTTTGCCGTCACGGCAGGCAATATCGATTCCATGGTTTCACACTATACCGTTAATCAAAAAAAACGTTCAGAAGATAATTATACACCGGGCGGCAAAGCAGGCAGGCGCCCCAACCGCGCCAGCATCGTCTATACCAACTTGCTTCGTGCTGCCTATAAAGATATTCCCGTTATACTCGGTGGGGTTGAGGCCAGCCTGCGGCGCATGGTGCATTACGACTACTGGACAAATAAAGTTCGGCGCTCTATTCTTATCGATTCCAAAGCCGATTTACTTATTTATGGTATGGGCGAGATACCCATAAGATCAGTGATCAAACGACTGAATCAAGGTGAAGCTGTTCGCGATATTCAGGATGTTCCCGGAACGGTTTGCCGGGTCAATGAAATAAACGGGATAGAACTACCATCATTCGAAAGCGTTGAAAAAGATACAAAAGCATTCAATACTATGACACGTATCCAGTATGAGCATAGACACTTCCCTTATGGAAAAGACATCTATCAACAGCATGGCGATCAGATACTAAAGATCAATTCCCCCGCCAACCCAATGAGCGTAAAAGAATTGGATGCGATCTATGCTTTACCCTATACACGCAAACCGCATCCAAAACACAAAGAAAAGATCCCCGCTTTTGAGCAGATCAAAGATTCCATTACAGCACATCGTGGTTGTTTTGGTAATTGTTCTTTTTGTGCCATTACTTTCCATCAGGGTCCAAGGGTCCAAAGTCGATCAAAAGATTCTGTATTGAACGAAGTAAGAACAATGGCTTCCGACCCGGATTTCAGAGGAACTATTTCCGATATTGGCGGTCCGACCGCAAATATGTACGGCGTCCGATGTGCCATCGGTGGCTGCAACGAAATGAATTGTCTCTTTCCCAAGATCTGCAAACACCTTATTGTTGACGATCAGGATAAATACATCCAACTGCTCAAAGAAGCTGCCGCGACTCCGGGTATCAAACATGTTTATATAGCTTCCGGTTTGCGCCACGACCTGGCACTTGCCAATGAAAAGGCCATGGAAAAAATGGTTACCACCTATACGGGCGGTCATCTTAAGATAGCACCCGAACATCTGGTCGATAATGTTACCCGGGCTATGAACAAACCTCCGGGTAAAGTTTATCTGAAATTCCTTGAAAAATTCCGCCAATTTTCACGCAAGGCCGGAAAAGAACAATATATTGTCCCTTATTTTATTTCAGGACATCCCGGTTGCACTGATGCAGATATGCTCGAATTGCAAAAACAGCTTAAACAAAGCAGCCATAAACTTCAGCAGGCCGCAGATTTTTATCCCACACCTATGACCATTGCTACTGCCATGTATCACACGGGTGTTCATCCCCTCACCGGGGAGAAAGTATTTGTCCCTAAAACTGCCAAAGAAAAACTGAGGCAGTTCGGAATGATGATGTGGCATCGGAATACAAGAGCCAAGAGACAAGAACCAAGTAATATTCACTAAAAGGCAAACTTGTCCTCCGTAGATCCGATGATTCGGAGCGTAGGGGTGGCAAAAGTACAAAGACAAAAGATAAAAGTAATTGATATTAATGTTACGTGTAGGGAACAGGCATGCCTGTTCCTTTTTTATATGTCATAAGAACAATCGAAAAATTGAGCAGTCGAAAATATAATATTTACACCTATACCCCACACTCCGAACCCCCAACCCCGAACCCCGAGCCCCCAACCCCATACCAAACTTGTGATGCCTGTCACACTCAAAATATCCAGATTGAATAATTGAATCATTCGATGTAATTTTTAAACAAAATGAGTGGGTCGAAAAACAAATATCTCATTATCTATTGCTTGTGTTTTTCTTTATCGCATGCGGCGGTTTGGCATATAAGCGCATTTCCATCCGGGATAAAGACGGATGCGATGAGTTATGTTTTACATCCGGCATGCTTTCCCGATACACTTTGTTTGGCCTCCGTCTGGTCACCCGTATATAAGGGTTTTGGCATTCAGGAAGGCATGATCTACGGTGGTAGCCGGGGATTTGACCTTTCGCTGAAAACCCAATATCACCCTTTAATGTCTAATCACATGCTAACATTTGGTTTCCCGATCTTAAAAGAAGAACAAATCCGGGCCGGTTTACAATTCCACTACACCTTATCTTCTTTGCATGGAATAGATATCCGCCACAAAGGATCTTGTTCAGGGGGATTGTTGCTTTATCCTCATCCCGATTGGGTTATTTCTTTCTACTCAATGCATTTGCTTTCATTTCCAAGAGATAGCACAGAACATTTGCTTGAAGCCGCTACGGGGACAATGATCTCATATTCCATCATACCCGGATTGCAGATATCTATGGCCTTTCAAAAACGAGTACTTTTATCCTGGCAGATGTTGTTTAGTGTCAGTTACAGGCCATGGGAAGTATTAGCCGGTTCAGTAAGGTATGGAGTTACTGAACACGAATTAGAAGTAGAGCTAAGCATTGATCCCGGCCGATGGCAAATGCAGGTGATCCTGAATTATCACAGATATCTGGGAATGACACAGAAAATTGTGATCGCTTATGCATACTGATCATATACGGAGGATGAGAATTATCGTCATATTCTTGTTGTTTGTGATCGCTTATGCCCAGGATAGTCTAATATATCCCGAAGCGCTTTCACCACAGGCTTTGGAGGAATTTGAAAATGAAGGAAAAGTTTCTTTTCGGGTTTCATTTAACGAAAAGATCGATTATCGCCTAAAAACACAATTTACATATAAAGAATTTGGACTTTATTTATTAAACCAAGGAGGTGAAAAGAAAACAGAACAAACGACATCGTTAAGTTACTCGTCTAAATGGATCAATATGGGTATAGGTCATGGGCGACCTCACATTGCCAAGGGTTTGATCCTTGGCAATACCATGATGAGATTTACGCCTAATTTGCGTAACAATGCCGGTATTCGTCCGACAAAAATGACGGTCAAGAATTATGACTATTACAAAGAATTGGTATTTTTCGGCAGTTCGATCAGGCAAATTGGTATTTTATTGTTTCGTTATGATGGCACCTATTGTGCACTGGCCCAATATTTACAAAAAGAGTGGCAAACCGGATTGGTGGTTTATAAAAACGAAAAGTTTTTTACAGAAGCCTGGACAAATTATAAAAATAATGATCTGCGAGCCAGCTTGAACGCATCTCTTGCATCGGGGAAACTCAATCATGCTTGTGGAGATGTGTTTTACCGGCATGATCAATTAAGCCTGTTTATTAGCTCGGTGTATTTACATCCGGAATTTAATACTGTAAAAACCGATAGCAAATGGGGTTCAGGTCTGAAACCCGGAAGTTCTGCCTATTTGGTCGGAATAAGTTTATTACATTCTTCATGGAGAATAAATTCAGTGGCATATTGTATTTTAAAGAGTGATCATGAAGAACAACGATTCATGCTGGATCTGCGATATAAAAAGAAGACCATTAAGATCGATCTTTCCTATAGCGCCAAAAAAATATTGGATCTTTGCGACAGCGATCAATTTCCATTTGCAATGACATGGCAAAACGAAGAATCTCATATATGTAAAATGAATGTGAAAATTCAAATACAAAAAGAACTTCAGCTCATTTGTCAACTTCAAGGTGACCTGGTACATTCCCGATCTTATGCAGGCATTATTCGATTGACTTATCGTAAATCCGGGGATCTTCTACGAATGCAATTATCGAAATGCCGTTCATGGAATAATGCACTGTATTTTTTGCGGCCGCTTACAGCATCAAGTTATAGTATTCGTCGTGCACCAAAAGAAGAGACGATATATATGGATTTGTTATATTCAAAAGATATTGGAACAATGAAGATATATGTTTTATTGAGAAGCGAAGGAATTAATGTGGGATTTGATTATAAGTTATGAATGATGAATTAATAAAGCGACACTACTTGTCATTTCGACCGGAATCCGTCAACTAGCGAATGGAGCGGAGAAATCTCAAACCATTAATTTTTTATCAGTAATTTGAGATCTCTCCACTTCGTTTCTCTTCGGTCGAGATGACATCATTTCATGTGTTTTTGTGTTACTTAATGTCTTGGCGAGAGACTTTTGGCATTCCCCGAAATTTCCAACCCGGCAATATGAGAGGTATCATTAAAAATAATATTCCCTTTCTTGTCGGACAGCTCAACATGTAAAGTTGAATTCAAACTTTCTTTCATGCTTCGGCTCATCTCTCCATTCATCGGCGCAATAAGCCCGCCGTCATCACCAAGTTCAGCAGAAAGTCTCAGCCGATGTTTATTGTTCCCGATCACAACATCCACACCCCAATCATGTTGCTCAAGCAAGACTACCTTATCACCCAGATAAGTAGCAAAACGATAGACTTTATCATCAATATTTAGAAATCCGATCACACCGGTAAAAGGCAAACCCATCCAAGGGACTTTTGCGATCGACAGCATAAATGATGCATTCGAATCTTGAAAGGGATTAGCCTGCATCCATATCCAGGATTCAGGGAAAGAACGGCCCCAGTCCTTTTCAATATAGCCAACACCGTTCTCAAAGCCGAATTCTTTTCCGTTGAGGGTTAATGAACCACGTACCTTATGCCTCATGGAAACAACACCGTGATAACATTCCATAAAGGGCACATAAATAAACCAGCCCATGATCCCGGGTGCCATAAAATGAGAGGGAAAAGGATGAACATCTTCAAAGATCAGATCACCATGTATGGATATTCCGGAACGCTCCAGATCAAGATGTATACCCCTGTCACTGAAAAAATTATCAGCGATTGCGACAGCAAAATGATCGGTCTCGTAATGAAAGTCTTCAAGCGGAAATTTTAGATATTCCGTATCGTGGCCGGAGGTATTGAGCTGAATGAAAGCATGGCTGTTTTTCCCAAGCGAAATACCGGGAATAAATGCAAGGGATGTTAATAGATCATCGCTCAGGCATTTGATATACCAGCCTTCAAAATAGGATCTCTTTTTCAGAGTCCCCTGAAAGGCGGATGGATTTGATCGTCGACCCATAATGACACTCCTAGTTGATTTAAATATAATGAGCTTTCGAAACACTTGCTATGGTTTTTTATTTGACTCAATTGCATTGACTCGAATTGAATTGTTACCATTGACTCAATGCGAATTGTTACCATTGACTCAATCAAAATAATTAATTAACTTACGCGGTGATTTTACAACAAAGATAATACAGCGATTTTATGAAAAAATTAAATGTCATTCTTCACATCAATGGTACAACGGAAGCATTGACCTGCAGCAAAGGCTTGCTTAT
>JAYEJI010000124.1:0-2590 GCA_034660515.1 Fidelibacterota bacterium | reverse complement strand
CCTTCGCTGAAGCTACCAGCCTTTGCTAAAGCACAGCCTTCGTAGCCGAAGCTACTTCCTACTTCGTCCGTCAATTGACGGACTATGAAGGACAGGTCGGCGTAATAGGCCTTCGGCAAGGCACGGCGTTTGGCCTGACGGGCGTAGCTCGTAGAGCGAAGACTGTTCGAAATGACACAGGAAAATCTTTGAAAAAAATAAAATATTAAATTTACCACTTACCACTTACCACTTACTATTCTATTTCCCCGGCTTTCTTTAAAGCTATTCGGGTCAGAATAGGGCCAATGATCTCAAAGAATAAACAGCTTGCCGTGATCGTTGTGATCACTGTGATCCCAATAAAATCTCCCGTAGTTTGGCCACTTGCCAGGGTTTTACCCAAACCCATGAATTCATGTTTAACGATGAGCGATAATCCAATGGCGACACCGGCTTGTGAAAGAATACCCAGTCCGATCCAATTTTTGATCTTCTTATCAACATGACCAAATAAAGCACCGATCCTTGACCCAAAGATCAATCCACCTGAACGTGCGAGGACATATGCGAGGCCGAAAAGCCCAAGGGAGGATAAAGCATCAACATGTAGATTTGAGCCTGCCAGCGTAAAGAAAAGGATGAATAAAAGCGGCATAAAGGATGGTAAACGATCGTGGATGCGTTGGATCAGTTCATAAGGCTGTGTATTAACTACCACCATACCGATGATCATATTCGTCAGGATCAAAGAAAGGTGGAATAGTGAGCTTATTCCAATGCCAATAAATACCACACCGATCAATAAAATTGAAACATCTCCAGAGGTCTTAAGCTTTTTAGCAAGGAGTGAAAAAAGAAATGCTAAAAGTCCACCGGCTAAAATACTTAATATAACCTCTTTTAGAGGTACCCACATCATAACCCAAAAGTTGGTATCTGTCTGCCCGGTTTCTTGCATTAAAATATTCTTTGCGATAGCAGCTGCAAAACCAAAGATGATGATCCCAAGACCATCGTCAAAGCCTACCACAGCATATAACGCTTTAGTTAGTGGACCTTTGGCTTTATATTCTTGAATAACAGCGACAGTCCCTGCAGGAGCAGAGGCAGGAGCAATTCCTCCAAAGATCAAGGCAAGAGGAAGGTTTTTTGTAAGCAAATAGACGATTCCCGTAACTAAAATAAATGCTCCAAAAGACTCAGCGATGATAATTCCCGTCATACCATTGCCCAATTCTTTCAATGTCGTAAATTTTAATTCTAAACCGATACTAAGGGCAACAAAACCCAAGGCGATCTCGGTGATAAAACTTAGTTGTTCTTGTTGAGCCTCTCCTAATATATTAAGCAGAGATGGCCCTAATATTACCCCCAGCAGCATAAAACCGATCAAAGAGGGAAGTTTAATAAGCTTTACCACTTTACCAAGATAGAATGCAGCAATAATTAGCGCACCTATCATAAGAAGAGTAGGTAGTTCATGTATAGATTGAAAAAAATTGTTCATCCTGTTATACTCTCTATATATCGATTCCGCCGTTGAAATAATTCAGCGGGTGTGTGGTTACAAGTACCTTTGACCCGCAATCCAGGTCTTTCATGATCATCCCGATCTTACGTAATGTATCATTAACGTAAACGGTATTGGCCACTGCCAGGATCAAACGATGGAAGCCCTTATGTTCTTCATTCATGAAATGAGAGAAGAGAGGAAGGGCATAGAGGTATTTACTGACATTATTGCCGTCAATGACGGAAACATGTGAATCTTCGATTTCTGTGAATAATTCCAGGATCTTATCAAATGCTCTTGCATCCTGGATATGCACAGTGAACTGTGAATATTCTTTTGGAAGGTCATCAAGGAGTTCCCAATTTCCGAATTTACTGAATGTGGCAAAAAAGTCTTTTGTATTATTTTGTTTTAGTAAAGTGTTCAACTGTGAGGGAACACGCAGGACTTTAGAGATCTCAGATAAAATACGAATATGTTCATTTCGTTTTTTCGATGGAGCGATAATATACATAAATAAGTAAACAGGTTTGCCGTCAATGGAATTAAAATCAATACCCTTTTCCGAAATAAGCGTGCCAATCACAAAAGAATCAATATTATTCAGTGTACAATGAGGGATAGCTATTCCATCACCAAATCCTGTTGATCCTACGGCTTCGCGTTCTTTTAATTTCTTGTATAAATGTTCTGTGTCTATTCCTTGAATGGTATTCGATGTTACAGCGGAACTTGCGATCGCCAGAAGGATATCCTCCTTCGATTCCGCATCCGTTTGAAGAACCTTGGTCTGAAAATTGTAATACTGTTCCAAATTCATTGTTTCCTCACTTTATTTAATGAAGAAGTTCAATACTTCTTCTTTGTTCTTGCATTTTAAAA
The DNA here is from genome assembly GCA_034660515.1 of Fidelibacterota bacterium. Taxonomy (GTDB): domain Bacteria; phylum Fidelibacterota; class Fidelibacteria; order Fidelibacterales; family Fidelibacteraceae; genus M50B103. The sequence goes on along the minus strand of JAYEJI010000124.1, from coordinate 213 downwards.
GTTTGTCAATAGCTTCTTCAGAGTATAGTTTTTTACCGATCTCCGAGAGCAACTGAATATGGGGTTCGGCCGTATGTTTACGGGATGCAACCAAAATAAAAACATTTGACGGTTTACCGTCCATGGATTGAAAATCAATACCTTCAGGTTTTAACCCGACAGCCATGGTCATGTGTTTGACCGCATCTGTTTTTCCATGAGGCAGTGCTATCC
>JAYEJI010000123.1:0-2604 GCA_034660515.1 Fidelibacterota bacterium | reverse complement strand
GGTAACCCGGATGAATGCGTCATTATACTTCTTACCGTGATAGGACCGCTGTCGGGATATTGTTGCTTGAGATCATACCATGGTAAAAGATCGCCGATCTCATCGTCCAGCCGTAGTTTGCCTTCATCGTATAATTTCATGATCGCGACCGATGTGAACAATTTTGAAATGGAACAGATGCTGTAAAGGGTCGAAGGTTTGGTTTTGACCTCCTTTTCCGGATTGGCGTAACCGTAAGCACCCGACCAGATCACATCTTGATCATCTACAATGATCGCGGAGATCCCGGGAAGTTTATCAAAATCTTTCTGTGCCTCTAGCCAGACTTCGATGATCTTGAAAGCATCGCTGTAATCTTGTTTGGTCTCTTGCGCAAAGGCGAAGAAAAGTGAAAATATAAGAATGATTGTGATCAGTAACTTTTTCATTATCATTATCTCCCGTTTAATTGGGTTGATTATTTAATTATTAAATGGAAAATATGGAATTGAATGATGGATAGCAAATACATATTGTGAATGATGATCTCTCTATTATTTCCTTTCCCCTACACTCCTTCTCTCCCATACTCCATACTCCATACTTCTTACTTCTTCTCACTGGACTTGATAATGATATCCAATTTTACTATATTCTTTCCAAGTTATTATTATTTATCAGACAAGGAGAACGCATGCTGCGGATCGATGGAAATTCGTTGACGTTGAACGATGTTGTTCGTGTTGCAAGGGAAAGTGAAAATGTTGCGCTGGCTAAAATGGCTCTTCCGGGTATTATCGCTTCCCGGAACTATGTATTGGAACTGCTGGAGCAAAAAGCGGTGGTCTATGGTATCACCACAGGAGTTGGTGAACTTTCCACCCATTATATTCCACCCGAGGAAGCCATCCAATTGCAAGAAAACCTCATCCGCTCGCACGCAGCCAATGTAGGCGAGCCCCTGGAAAAAGATACGGTCCGTGCAATGATCCTGCTGCGCGCCAATGCACTTTCAAAAGGTTATTCCGGCGTTCGCGTGGAACTGATCAACACCTTGCTTGAACTTCTGAATAAAAATATTTATCCCTACATCCCGGCCAAAGGCTCCGTGGGTGCCAGCGGAGATCTTTCTCCTCTCGCGCATCTTGCCCTGATCCTGACCGGACAAGGTGAATGCCTTGAGGATGGCAAGCGCATTCCAGCTATGAAGGTTTTAAGAGCGGAGAAAATTACACCCCTGCAACTTCAGGCCAAAGAAGGACTGGCGCTTATCAACGGTACACAGGTTATGGCCGCTCATGGCTGTTTAACCCTTTGCGATGCCTATAGCCTGATCAAACATGCTCAAATTGCCGGCGCGATGAGTCTTGAAGCGCTCAAAGGAACATCTAGCGCCATGGATGCACGTATCCACGCAGCACGTCCGCACGCGGGACAATCCCTGATCGCGAAAAATATCCGTGAACTGGTAAAAGATTCAGCGATCATGGCCTCTCATGTAAACTGTGATAAGGTTCAGGATGCTTATACTTTGCGCTGTATGCCCCAAGTCTATGGCGCCGTTCATGATACACTTGAATATGTTAAATCGGTCTTCGAGACCGAGATCAACTCCGCAACGGACAATCCTCTGATCTTCGCGGAAGACAAAGATGTGATCTCCGGCGGAAATTTCCACGGAGAACCGCTGGCTTTTGCGTTGGACTTTCTCGGGATCGTTCTGGCAGAGATCGCGAATATCTCAGAGCGCACGGTGGATAGATTAGTCAATCCTCATGTTTCAGGATTACCTCCCTTCCTCGCTGAAGGCAATGGTTTAAACTCAGGTTACATGATCGCGCAATACACCGCTGCGGCATTGGTTTCGGAAAATAAGATTCTGGCTCATCCGGCGTCAGTAGATTCCATACCAACTTCCGCGGGACAGGAAGACCATGTGAGCATGGGTTCCATTTCAGCTGAACATGCGCGAGCTATCTTGAAAAATGTGGTCAATGTCCTGGCCATTGAAATGCTCTCGGCAACTCAGGGAATCGATTTTCAGCAACCTCTGGAACCCGGAACGGGAACCAAAGCGGCATGGGTATTTATACGAAAACATATCCCGCACTGGGAAAAAGATAGAATTATGTACAAAGATATTGAAATAATGGCAGACTTGATTCGCAGCGAGGACATCCTCAAAGCGGTTGAAAATGAAGGAATAATTTTATGAGCCTGAGACCTATGTACCCGGAATTCCGTCCGGCTGAACCGATTAAAGCAGCTCGTGGAAATAAACTACAATGCAAAACATGGGAAATTGAAGCAGCCTTAAGAATGCTGCAGAACAATCTGGATCCCGAGAATTGTCTCATCCCCGAAGAACTGATCGTTTACGGTGGTTCCGGCCGGGCAGTGCGCAATTGGAAGGCTTATCAACAAACTGTCGATTCTCTTTTAAATCTCAATGCAGATGAAACCCTCATTATGCAATCCGGTAAACCTGTGGGTGTGATCAAGAGTCATCCCTATTCTCCGCGTGTACTTATCGCCAACAGTAATATTGTCCCCAAGTGGTCCACTCAGGATAATTTTGACCGCTACGATAAAATGGGATTGACCATGTACGGGCAAATGACAGCC
>JAYEJI010000122.1:0-11217 GCA_034660515.1 Fidelibacterota bacterium | reverse complement strand
AGAACCGTATCCGATCCCGTTCCAATATCCGTTGCCCCTATATTCATATTGAACGATCCGTCCTCGTTCATTTTCATATACGCTGCTGCCATATCGATCAGAGGAATGGCCGAGCCTTGCATAGAAACTGCCAAGCCGACACCGCGAACCTTGTCACCATTTTTGATCTTCTTGTTACGTTTGTTATACCAGTCAATTTCTCTGATACAGATATCAATACATTCATCAAGCTTGCAGGAATTTACCAGTTGCGTAACGCCATCCCGGCCCTCTCCAAGTGCTTCAAAAACCTGTGATGTTTCACCGACTTTTATGTGGTTTTTTTTGATGTATTCCGGAAGATCCAAATTTAATTTTCGGGTTAAAATATCCAGATGCTGATTTAGCGCAAAGTAGCCTTGTGTCGCGCCATAACCACGGTATGCGCCCCCAACCGGGAGATTTGTATAAACAGAGCGTCCGATAAAATGAAGGTTTTCAATTTTATTAAATAAGGGTAAAACCTTTGAACCGCAGTTGGATAAAACCGTTAAAGCATGTGAGCCATAGGCACCGGAATTTAAAAGAGAATCCATTTCAAGGAAGGTGATCTCGCCGGTATTTTTTACACCCATTTTCAAATTCACACGAATAGGATGGCGGGTACGGCTTGATTGAAATACTTCTTCTCTGGACAATACCAGGCGTGCAGGTCTTTTGTGTTTGATCGTTGTAAGAGCAGCCAATTGTTCGAGGAACACTTCCTGCTTAACGCCAAATCCACCACCAATGCGTGGTTTTATAACACGAATTTTTGCAAGGGGGTAATCACAAGCCATCGCAACAATGCGCCGGACATGAAAGGGAACTTGGGTAGAAGAAATGATAACCAGTCTGCCCATTTCATCAAAATATGTTTTAACCGAATGCGGTTCTATCGCGCAATGTTGTCCATAGTGAGCCTTATAAGTATTGTCAATAATGAAATCAGCTTCGTCTTCGCCTTTTTTCATATCACCAAAACCGATCTCTACTTCTGCGGCCAGATTTCTTTCCGGTTCATATTTAACGCCGATCGGTGTAAAACGCGAACTGTCATGAATTTGTGGAGCACCCGGATCCATGGCTTTTTCTGGATCAAATATAGGTTCTAATATTTTATATTTTACATCCAATAATTTTACTGCCATATGTGCAATTTCACGATTCTCGGCAATGACCATGGCAACACGGTCTCCAACAAATCTTACAACATTCTCAAAAATGGCGCAATCATAGGGGGATGGTTCCGGGAATCCTTGTCCGGCAGTCGTGTGCAAAATATGCTTCACGTTTTTATAATGAAGCACATCAACTACGCCTTCAACTGCCATCACTCTGGAATCATCAATATCCAATATTTCAGCAAAAGCATGAGGTGAGTACACCAGTTTACAGTAAAGACCGTCTTTCAGTTCAAAGTCATCAACAAACTTGCTATTGCCTGTTGCAAGAGAGAGGGCATCAACTTTTTTCTCGGATTTACCGACTGTTGTATATTTTTTCATAATTTATTGCTTCTTTTGGAGTCGTTCTGCCGCTAATTGTACCGCTTCAATTATCTTGACATAACCTGTGCATCGGCAAAGGTTTCCGTCCATAGCTTTTTTGACTTCCGTGTCTGTTGGAGTTGGGTTTTCTTGTAAAAGGGCATAAGAGGCAAGGACTATTCCCGGAGTGCAAAAACCACATTGAACAGCACCGGAATCGACAAATGCCTCTTGAATAACATGGGGCTCATGAAGATCGCCAATGCCTTTTACTGTGAGTAAATTATCTTCTTCTGCTATCGAAGCGGTGAATATGAGACAAGAATTAACCGGCTTCCCGTTCAAAAGGACCAGGCAGGCACCGCACTCACCTTCTTGACATCCGCTTTTTACTTCATTAAACCCATTTTGGCGTAGCGTATAGAGAAGATGTTCTTCAGGGGTGAATATAACCTTGACTGCTTTCCCGTTTATATTAAGTCGCGCTTCCATCAGTCATTCTCCATTGCTCTAAAAATTGCCCGCGCCGTTTCGATTTTCGCCTTAAAGCTTAAATATTCGGGATCAGTAATACGCTTACCCATAAATGAAACATTAACACGTTCCTGTATGAAATTTTTATCGATATTGGCTTTGGGTTTATTTTTAAGATATTTTTCCACTTCCGTCAATTTTGTGATACGTTCTTTAGTGCCGACAATATAGATTTTTGCTTCTTTAATGCTCGCGGCATCAAGCTCCAATAATACCGTTATTGTAAACAGTGGCATATCGTTTGCTGTTTTAACATCCCTATAATGATAGGATCTATACGGAAGATCCTTGATCTTCACCGCACAAATCAGCGTTTGTTCTTGCGGTTCTCTTCGTTCTAAATACTCAGAAAGCAAAAATTCTCCTGTTTTCTTCCCGATAAGAACCACTTTTGCTTCCAGGACAAGTAATGCTCCTATTAAATCTGACCATTTTGGCACAAAAGCAATACTTCCACCTATTGTGATCCTGTTCCTGCATGGTGTATTTGCGGCATTTTGCAAAGCTTTGATAAGAATATTGTCAGGAGAAATTGATCGTAGGCCCGCTACAACATCTGCATAGCTCGACATGCTGCCAATTTCAATCGTTGCTTTATTTTTCTTAACATAATTTAAGCCCAAATCAGCTAAGTTTATAACGCCTTCAACATGTGCGAGATTTCTTCTGGTTAAATTCGTTCCGCCACCATGGGGGAGAATACTTTTACGTTCCAGCAAGGCAGAGACCTCGGCCAGAGATGTTGGATAAAACCATTTAATATTTGTCATAGTATTAAATTTCCCCAAAAGGGGCGCAAATGTCAAGAAATTAATTCAGGGAAAGGCCTCACACGCTTGTGCGCCGAAGCCCGACGAATCCGTCGGCTGACGGAGTAGTTGGGGCGAAGGTGTACAGGTGTGGTACTTCGTGCCTTTGTGTGAGGTCTTCCGTCTTCGCTAAAGCTACGACGGACAAGTCCTACACAATATCGTAAAACGTCCCATAATCGGGATCAAAAAGACGTTTATATATCTTTGGGAGGGAAATATCGGTCTGTTCGGAAAAATGATCACAGACCATTCTGGCAACGGAAACATAATCATTTTTATTAATATATTTTAATTTTTCGCGAAGAATGTTGGGGAGGATCTTTTCATTTAATGTAAAAGTTTTGGGGCCGCCTTGCAAAAAGGTCTTGAACAAACGCTCCAGAATGTACCGCCCCTTGAATTCCAGCTGTTCTAATTGAGGCGATCTAAAAATTATATCGACCGCTAAGCGCTTATATAGGTTATTCTCAATCTCAACCTCAGCCTCAACCTCAATCCTGTATTTATAACGATTGCTTTTTTCGGCAAGCGGATGAGTTCGTTCAATGACTTTGGTGCCTTCAATGAAACGTCCTGTGCGGGAGGCAAGAAAGCGATCAAAATCTTCTCTGTGGTCCAACTTTTTGATCACTGTTTCAAGATAGCGCGCTTCATCTTTGTTAAGCTCATGGCGGTTTGCCCAGCGTTCGATCTCTTTACGCGTAACAAACCCGGCAAGATAGCCATCGGAGAGGTCGTGTAGTGAATATGCGACATCATCCGCCCAATTCATAATCTGACATTCCAAACTTCTTCCATCATAGCGTTCTTTGCCACCATTGACAAAATCTAAATATTTGGATTGATCATCATAGAGAAATTTGCTTTCCTTTGTTCTATTGGACCATAGTACTTTGTATTTCAAAATACCGTCAATAAATGCTCGCGAGGGTTTCATACCCTGATCGCCTTCGGGATCTTCATGTAATTGTTCGGTAATGATCTGTAGTGTCTGAGCATTCCCTTCAAAACCGCCGGCTTCTTTCATAAGATCGTTCAGCATAGCTTCACCGGAATGACCATAAGGGGGATTCCCCAGATCATGTGCCAAACAAATACCTTCTACCAGATCAACATCAATTGCGGCTTCATTAAAAACGGTTTTATTAATGAAATGAACGATCGAGCGACCGGTCTGAGCAACTTCAAGAGAATGCGTTAATCGTGTCCGATAAAAATCATGGGCTCCGGATTTAAAGACCTGGGTTTTGTTTTGCAAACGACGAAAGGCGCCGCTGTAAAGCACGCGGTCGCGGTCTACCTGGAAAGCGGTACGGTAATGATCCTCATGCCGCGTGCCCAGGGTTTCAGTATCAAAATGATTATAAAAATTTGACATTACTGAACAGAAATGACTTCGACGACTTCCGGAATTTCGTTTTTAAGTACGCGTTCAATACCGGCTTTCAATGTCATAGTTGACATTGGACAACCGTTGCAAGCGCCTGTCAACCTAACTTCAACGACATTGTCTTCGCGAACATTAACCAATTCACAGTCACCGCCGTCCATCTGTAATGAAGGACGAACTTTGTTTAAAACTTCTTGAACTTTTGTCTTATCTAACATTTTGTTTCCTTTTGATTTGTTATCATTTTTTCAAGAATGAATTATAGTGATTTTTTTGAGTGTTTCAAAGAAAATCAGGAAGAAGAAACAAAAAGTATTTTTCTGATCTTAAATAGTTTTTGCTTTTTGGGTACGATCTTTTCTATGGGAAGTGTAGGGACGTTTAAAAAACGTCCCTATTAATGATTAATTAAAGTTCAACTCTTAAGGGGCTGGTTAATGCCGGCCATTGACCTTTGGCAATATTTTTAGGCCCCTTAAAAACCAGATATGAGTATTTGCCATAGTGCGGGACCAGTTGTCCCAGTCGTGGTAAAGATGCTTGATCTTGGGACAGAATGATCAAATACTTCGCGGCGGATTTTTTATCCTCTGCGCTTAAGACAAAAGTATGGCCATCTCGCGGGTAAGTTTGCCCATTGATCGTGACGTAAGTTTCGTTAAGTTTTATCTGTCCGGCCAGACCGCCCGGGAGATTGTTTGGATTTAAAAAGATTGTTGCATGAACACCCTCTATCGCAGGAAGGCCCAGGCCTTCTTGAGGGCTAATATCTGTCTCTGTTAAATTATCGCCAAATGAATTTAGAGGTTCTTCGTCTTTGGCTGAATAATATAGAAAATGTTTTTTCTTTGTCCCCAAAACCGCCCCTACGGTGGGTTCGATCTCCTGGGGATATAGGTGTCGAAAGAGATCATAGTCCGGATCCAGCTCGAAAGCACTTAGCTCACCGTTAAGCGTAAGCTCAATAATAGTTTTAACTTTTGAGACTGAAATGCTTGTATCCTGATTTTCAATGCCGGTAAATTTTACGGGGATTTTCAAAGTGTAAACATTGTCCTTAGGTTGGTTGATCTGAAATTTTATCTTGCTTGTACCGTTTTCCTTTTTAGCTTCTAATAACTCTACACCAATCTGGGCGGCGCCTACCTTGTCTACCCACTGGGGAATAATAAAATTAAGATCTTGACCTGAGGTTTTTTCATAAGCGTCTATCCATTGTTCCCATATTATTTTTTCACCTTTGTGCTCTGCATAGATATCCCTCCAGGCCTGGATGAAATTCTCTGAGCCAATCAATTCTTCTATCATGTGAAAGATCATCATACTTTTGTCATAGCCAATTGTGCGGGTGGCGGGATTGTGTCGTGCTACAAAATCACGAACCGGGAATTCATTTTCAGCGGTTACATAATTCTTATATGCTTTAAGGATATTCTTTCGATAAGCACGAGCGCTCGCCGGGCTGCGTTCCAATTTGTAGCGATAGTCTGCCCCATAAACGGTGAGGCCCTCACACCAATTCCCATTTTCATAATCCACATAAATGCTGTTGCCCCACCAGTTGTGTAAAATTTCATGTCCCAAAGAACTCATTACGATAAATGGCAGACGAATTACTTGTTGTCCCAATAGCGTCCAGGCCGGCATACCATAGCCTGTGGGAAAGAAGTTTTCCGCAACGGTGAAACGCTTGTAGGGATAGTCCCCGATTAGCTCCGAATACATTTTTACATATTCTGCTGTCGCCGGCAGATAGGTTTCAAAAAGACCGGTGTCTGCTTCAAAGAAATAGCAGTAAACATCAATGTCGTCCGCCTTGGTGTGTTTAACCACATAAGGAGCCGCCATAAACATTAAACCATCAGATTGATACGGATTTCCCCAGCTTTGGGTCTTGGTTTTTCCATTACGCTCACTGGTAATACTGTTTCCGTCAGCAACAGACTCCCAGGTAGCCGGTATCGTTGCCGAGATCTCAAACCGCATCAGGTCATCATCACCTTGTGGATAATAGTATGAACTGGGACTGAAATAAGCTCCCTTTTCAAGGATGGTTCCGGTAATCTCCCGACCCACATTCCGATTAGAGAACTTGGTCTGATCTACATTTGCATCAAAGATCCCAGAGTATTTGACATTAAAGTTCACCTCTCCCGATGTACTATACTCAAAAGCCACCCATAATGCATCCTTTGGCGGCTCTAAAGCCAAAATATTTGCTGCTAATACTGGTTTTACGGCAGATAACCCACTTGAATCAAGGGTTTGGAATTCTACTGCAATCCCTCCTATCGTTAAATCTTCAATTTTTACATTAGCTGCCAAATAAAACATATTTGTACCTGCTTTCACCTGCATTAAGCCCTTGTCGGTGAAGCTTGCACTATGCTTTTCTACATTTAGTTCAAATTCAAGTTTGTGATCTTTAAAAATAACTTCACTGACCTCAGTCTGCTTGCAGGACATTAAAGCCAGCATAAATGAAAGGCCAAACACTGCTATCATTTTTTTCATGTTTTTCTCTTTGTTTGATTTATTGATGAGAATGATTTAATTTCTCGATGTAAAATTAATAACTTTTAACTTATTTTTACTTAATTCTTGCTACTTGCTTCCCGCTTCTGGCTGCTGTTTACTGTTTTCTCCATTATATGCTTCAATGACTTTTTTCACCAGCGGATGCCTTACGACATCAATTGTACTCAGTTTACAAATTGCAATACCTTCGATGTCTTTTAAAATATCAATAGCCGTACATAAACCGGAACGCTGGTTATGGGGTAGGTCGATCTGTGTTATATCTCCCGTAATAAAGGCTTTTGAATTCACACCAATACGGGTGAGAAACATTTTCATCTGGAGATCGGTTGTGTTTTGAGCTTCATCAAGAATAAGATAAGCGTTGTCGAGGGTGCGTCCGCGCATATAGGCAAGGGGGACAATTTCAATAATGTGTTGTTCAATATAGGCTTTGAATTTTTCGGGTGCGATCATGGAGCGCATGGCATCATAAAGGGGTGCAAGATAGGGGTCGATCTTATCTTTCATATCACCCGGCAAAAAGCCCAATCGTTCTCCGGCTTCCACGGCCGGGCGGGTCAGAATGATCCGTGAGACCTCATGATTTTTAAGGGCGGCTATGGCCACAGCTACCGCCTGATAGGTTTTACCTGTTCCCGCAGGGCCGATCGCGAAAGTAATATCATTTTCCAAACTTGCGCGGTAGTAAGCTTCCTGTCCTTCTGTTCGTGGTTTGATAATTCCTTTGTGGGTAAACAAAATAATGGAATCATCAGGACCGGAGTAAACCTTTTCATTGTGGTCGGTTTCCATATTGATGATAGTATTCACATCCTTGGCATCCAATTGCTTGCGCTTGGGAATAAGATGGATCAATTCACTTAAGACATGGTGGATCTGTTCAACGACCTCAAACTCACCATCAATGATCAGGCGTTCTCCCCGTGCAGTAATGGTAGCATTGAAATGCTGACGCAATACTTTCAGGTTCTCGTCCCGCAGGCCCAGGAGGGCTATGGGGTCAAAGCCTTTCATGATGATCTCGCGTTTGGTGTTCGTCATGGATCCTCCTTGATCTTATCCGACCAATTTTTTATAGTTTTCTTTTAATAATGATAATGTTTCTTCATAGCCCGCGAGTTTCTTGCGTTCATGCTCTACGACATGCCCGGGAGCACGGGAAACAAAATTCTGATTGTTCAGTTTTCCACTCACCGCTTTAATGCGACCTTCAAATCCGGCTATGTCTTTTTCAAGGCGTTCTTTTTCTTTGTCAACGTCGATCAAGCCTGCAAGTGATACATAGATCTCCAGATCACCCACAACAGCTGAGGACGAAAGATCGGGTTGCTCAACGTTCTCTGCGATGGTCAGATCACTAACCTTTGCGAGAGTTTCGATATAGTCATGTTGGGCTTTCAGAACTTTTCGCGATGCATCGGTTCCACCGCCAATAAGCACATCGGCTTTCTTTGAGGGGGGAACGGTCATCTCTGAGCGGATAGTCCGTATAGCGGTGATCACATCCATGACCAGGGTCATATCTTTGACTGCTTTTTTTGATTCGGTCAATGCTTCCGCTTTCGGCCAATCGGCAACCATAATATCGGGCTCTTTATTGGTTTTGACCGATTGCCATATCTCTTCAGTTATAAATGGTGCGTAAGGGTGAAGAAGTTTGACGATGTTCCGCAGAACATAAACTGCCGTTTTCAGTGCTATTGCTTTTTTCTTTTCGTCTTCACCATAAAGCCTTGGTTTGATCAATTCAATATACCAGTCGCAAAAATTGCTCCAGGTAAAATCATAAATATTTTTGGCTGCATCATTAAAGCGATATTGTCCAAAGCGTTTATTCACCGAGTTGATCGTATTTTTTAATTGTGCCAAGATCCAGCGATCGGGTGTTTCTAACTCATTATCGTCGGGAAGTTCACCTAGTGGCGTATTCTCGTCAATATTCATCAAAACGAAGCGAGAAGCATTCCAAAGCTTATTCATGAAATTTCGACCCAGTTCGATCTGCGATGTATCAAATAAAATATCATGACCTTTGGGGGCTATCAACATCATTCCAAAACGCAGTGCATCCGCTCCATATTGGTCGATCACATCCAGAGGATCGGGAGAGTTGCCCAAGGACTTGCTCATTTTGCGCCCCTGCATATCCCGGATCAATCCGGTGAAATAAACATTCTTAAAAGGCAGGTCGCCCATAAATTCATATCCGGCCATGATCATGCGAGCTACCCAGAAAAAGATAATGTCGGGTGCGGTCACCATATCATTGGTGGGATAATAATATTTTAAGTTTTCGTTCGTGTCCGGCCAGCCCAGAGTCGAAAAAGGCCAGAGCCAGGATGAGAACCAAGTATCGAGCACATCCTCATCTTGTTTAATATTCTTACTGCCGCAAGCCGGGCAAACTGCCGGGTCTTTGCGTTCTGCGGATTCCCAGCCGCAATCGCTACAGCTGAAAACGGGAATGCGGTGACCCCACCATAATTGACGGGAAATACACCAGTCGCGAATGTTCTCTAACCAATGATTATAGGTCTTTACCCAGCGTTCGGGATTGAATTTGATCTTTCCGCTGTTCACAGCTTCAAGAGCGGGTTTAGCCAACGGTTCCATCTTAACGAACCATTGTTCCGATAAGCGCGGTTCAATGGGTACATGCGCGCGTTCGCTGAAACCAATATTATTTGTGTAATCTTCGATTTTTTCCACAAGGTTCAATGCTTTAAGTTCTTTAACGATCGCTTTCCGGCATGCAAAACGGTCCATGCCTATAAAACGTTTCGGAACGTTTTCATTCATGCTGGCATCTTCATTCATGATATTCAGAAAATCCAACTTATGTCGCAACCCGATATTATAATCATTTGGATCGTGTGCGGGTGTGATCTTCACTGCACCGGTTCCAAATTCCATATCAACATAAGAATCTTCAATAATGGGTATCTCGCGATCAGCCAAGGGAAGAAGAATGCTTTTTCCCACAAGATCAGTATAGCGTTCATCTTTGGGGTTAACCGCAACGGCCGTATCACCCAGCATGGTTTCCGGACGGGTGGTTGCTATAACAAGGTAGCGGTCCTTTTCATCTTTAACGGGGTACTTGAAATACCACAGATTGCCATTTTTTTCCTGATGGATCACTTCTTCATCAGAGAGGGCGGTATGGGAGACCGGGCACCAGTTGATGATGCGCTTTCCTTTATAAATAAGACCTTTTTCGTAGAGTCGGACAAACACTTCGCGAACCGCTTTAGATAAACCGTCATCAAGCGTAAAACGTTCGCGTTCCCAATCGCAGGATACACCAAGTTTCCGTAATTGTCGGATGATCATACCACCGTATTCGTCTTTCCATTCCCAAATACGATTAACAAAGGCTTCCCGCCCGAAATCGTGCCGGGTTTTTCCTTCGTTCTCGCGAATAAATTTCTCCACGCGGGTTTGAGTAGCAATTCCTGCATGATCAGTTCCGGGCAACCACATGGTTTCAAAACCTTCCATGCGCGCCTTGCGGACTAAAATATCTTGAATTGTATTATTTAATACATGCCCCATTGTCAGCATACCGGTCACATTGGGCGGCGGGATCATTACACAGAAAGAAGGCTTTCCGGGTTTTGGCTCTGAGTGAAAGTAGCCCTGTTTTTCCCAGTGGGTAAACCAGGCATCTTCTACATGTTTCGGATCATAGGTCTTTGAAAGTTCCTTCATTCTGTCTCCCACTATCGAAGGGTTTTAATACATCGTTAAATTTAGCGAAAAAGCTATAATAAGGCAATGAATTATACTTTTGCTTTAAGAGAATAAAGTATAAATTTCAGTAGCCCCGGGTTTAAACCCGGGGCTACTGATTATTCCTTGATTGAAACTACCAAAATACTTAAAATCAATCATTAATTATTATTGACAGCTGTGACGGCCATTCACAATAGGAGACAATATGACAAAACGGGAATATAAAGTCGTAGAATTTGCTTCAACAGGGTTCCTGGGGGGGGTAACGTGAATATCACGGAGGTGGAAACACGCTTGAATGAATTGGGGAAACTTGGCTGGGAATTGGTCGGTTCTTATTCCACCAACTTTGGCTATGGTTCTACCCGGAAACTCGTATATACTCTAAAAAAAGAATCTGAATTTTAATACTGTTATTTTTAATTGCTAAATCGGGAGAAAAATGAGTAAACGAATAATATTTTGGGCGTTGATCATTATTTTGCTTTTTTCTGTGCTTTTTGCGGAAGATGAAACTGAGAAGATCGTTGATACTTCCGTTCACATCAGTGGAAATTGGTTTATGGCCTATCGCGGGAATATCCCCAGCGAGGGTGATAACTTCTTTGGACTAAAACGTGGTTATATTACTTTTAAGAAAAATTTAAATGAAACTTTTTCCATCCGTTACACACAAGATATCACAATAGATAAAGAA
>JAYEJI010000121.1:0-2639 GCA_034660515.1 Fidelibacterota bacterium | reverse complement strand
ATAAAAAGCGCAGCATGCCTTTATAGATCGAACGGCTGGCATCAAAACGAAATTGCGGGTCATTCCCGAATTTCATATCGAGAAAATTGTGATGGGAATGTAACTCAAGCAGAGCTGTAGGTACATTCGGCCGCCAGGCTTCACTGTAGCCGGCATCCCACATACCTCTGCGGTTCCAGACAGGATCGTATTTTGCATAAATATCATCGACGATCTGGGTCTGAATAATATCTGCCAGATCGCGATTCACATAGCGTGATTGCCCATCCGGAAAAGTCAATTCAGCGGAATCACCCGGAGCATCCCAATTTGTCTCACTACCGCGTCGGGAATAGATCAACAAGGTTCCGATCACCGTATCATTGCGAGTCGTACCCGCATCGGTATGGAAAGCAAAGGACAGGTCAATGGGAATGCCCAAACCGGCTGTATCGCGGTTCGCAGTTGGGCCAAAGGGTGCTCCTTTGAGGTAATTCACCCATTCGCCCCTGGATTTATAGTCATCATTGTAGTCAACAGTATCCTGATGAATATTGTAAACCATCTCAGGCATTCCGGCATATTGCAGGTAGTAACGAGCGGCTTCGATCCAGCGCGGACGTTCGCTGATCAGTCCGTTTCGCATAATATCGCCCATACCGCCGCCAAAGCGGACCGCATCGGTGCTGATATATTTTGTTTGACTAAGACGGTTCGTCTTAACGACCACTCTAGCTTCCCCGCCCTTTAGAAATTTAAATTTACCCAGATATATCCAGGTCTCGCCACCGATCTGCTGGTTTACCAGGAATTCTGTCCGGCCACCTGCATGATATACGGTATATTTCGCATCATTTACATTATTCACATCGTGATGGTAGGAAATATAAACAGTGTATTCACCATCTTCAGGGATATCGGCAGTATATTCAACCGAAGCATACTGATCATTGGCCAGCCGTTTACGATAAGTCCCAAATAAGAAAGGATTGTCACCGGAAACATAGGGTTTTTCACCAACAGCAAACCCTATACCGCCATTTTCCCAATTTCCATTTTCAATGTAACCGCTAGCGGGGTCATCGTTATCAACGATCACTTCGTTCGTGTTAAAATCGCGTTCCCGCGGTAAAAAAGTATTGGCTCCTGCATTCTCCAGCATGGGTACAAGATATTGCAGGACATAAGAGGTAGGATAGATATCTTCCACGACCTGGAAATTTCTGGCACGTTGCCATTCCCAGCGATGAAGTGAGTTCTCATAATACCAGCCATGTGAGTTCCATAGGGCAATGTGACGCCCGTAAAGTCCTTTTGAAGGAACAAATGGCTTAGAGTTGTTCCGTACTATGGGTTCAATGGGTTTGGGGTCCACAGGAAGCTTATTAACAATACGGTTATTTTGATCTTCAATATAATAATTCGGGATCAGGGTTTGAATTGGAACATCCGTTGAGTAAAGTGTCATCTCATATTTTTCATAGGAAGTTCCAAGCTTCCCTCTGAAAAACTCATACATGGTCTTAACATTTTCTTCTCGTAATGGTCGATAAGCAAAATACCGGTTAAAATATATATCCAGTGTTTTGTTTTCTTTATCAAGTATTAAAGTATCCATACGTGCATGCCGAACCATTTCTACATCCTCAAGATTTCCTGCTTTACAATTATTCAGAAAGTCCTGGGTCACGCTATAGATATGTTGAATTCTTCGTCCTTGTTCATTGTAGGCTTCAGGGATAACCTTTTTAACCGTCTGGGAACCGCCGCTACATGACAGCAATGCCAAGGCAGTTAAAAAGATGATCCCGATCCCGATGAATTTTTTCATCCAGTCGTAATCCTTTCTCTCGTCTTCTCAATAAAATGATCAAATAACTTTTTCGTATGCTCTTTATCTTTTGTGCGTTCAGGGTGCCATTGGACTCCGAGGACAAAGCGTTCACCACGATATTCCATAGCTTCGATCACATTATCCTTTGCACGGGCAGTAACTTCGAAGTCTGAAGGGAAGTGATCTTCCTTAACTGCCTGATGATGATTGGAATTTACAATAATAGACCCCTCATTGAAAATGCTTTTTAAGCATTTTCCACCTTTTATTACGATGGAATGCTCCGTATCACCAGTAATGGCATGATACTTGCCGTTCGGGAGATCCTGGATCAACTTTCCGCCATGTACAATAGCCAATAATTGATGTCCTGCACAAATACCCAAAACGGGTATATCCGTTTCTTCCATGACCTTTTTTAGAAGAAGCAGGTCCGTATCCGTACGCCGTTTATCCATGGGCTCGGCTTTTTCATCCGATTCGCCGCCATAGACATCCGCAGGATAATCATCACCACCGGTGAATAACATTCCATCGATTTCGGCAAGATAAGCATCCAATTCTTCTTCGCTTGGATTACAAGGCAGGATCAGGGGAAGTCCACCTGCATTATAAACGGCATTCATGTAATTGATCGGGACTCTATACCATTTATGTGCATCTTCTATGTAAGTAGAGTTTATTCCAATTTTTGGGCGATGATTTTTGTTCATTTTTTTTACTTCCCTATTGTCACATTGTTCATATATAATTTTGGGTTGTTTTGTTCCATGATTTCTATTGCTGAGGAGACGCGAAGCATCGCGTCTTTACATTTATATTTGGA
>JAYEJI010000120.1:0-2685 GCA_034660515.1 Fidelibacterota bacterium | reverse complement strand
GAAGGCCCTTTTTGTCGCCGCTCAATTGGTGAAGAAAAGAACCTGGATAATTCATATCTTTTATTTCGTTTGCGGCATTAAGCCGGTCAAGGATTCTTGTAAGTCTGTTTGCATGATCGGGCTTAATGCCTCTCTTGCTGCCTGTATAAAAAAAGTCCTCCAATCCTTTATGTTTGAAAGATTTAATCATAATCACACGTGTAACCTTTTAGGTTACGCTTGTCAATATTTATTTTCAGCGAACGCTTGAACTCACTGGTTTTTATGGAGCGCAGCGGAGTAAAAATCCAGTGCAGTGATTTGTGTACACCCGGCATGTTGGAGGGACATAAGGGCCACATAGAGAGCCGCAAAAACAAGGGGGTCTTTTTATGCTTAACATTGGATTAAAAGCCTAAAATATTTAAAAATAAGTCAATTAAAGCTTGACTTTTTAAAGGGGGTCGGAAAATTTTTTTCTATGACTACTCTATCCCCCACACCAAGGACAGTATTCGGAAAGTTGGCCCAGCCGATAATAGGCCTGGTCGAACAATGCAATCACAAACGAAAATGCAACGCCCTGACTGATCATGAGTGGATCGAAACAGGATTATTGAGAATGCTTTCCCAAGAGCCAAGTGGCAGGGCATTTCTTCAAAGCCTATCAGATTCCGGCAGATCTGATATAAAACGGAGCCTTTTTTTTGAAACGCTAAAAAGCAAGCGGCGATTAAGATTGTGTCGTGATGTGAGCCTTTCATTGTATGAAAAAATGAGGTCAAAGAATTTGCGTGCAGATCCTTTTGCCCCGCTTGCTGCCCTTAATGGGTACGACATTCATGCAGGAGATGGCCATTATCATGGAGCTGCTATTCACGATGTGAGAAAAGACGGGAAAAAATATCCAACACAACATTTTTATTCCGTCGATTTGAGGAGCCATGCTTTAAGACATTTAACATTAGCAGACACAAGCGGTACACGAAAAAGAGAGCATGATACACGCGCCCTTAAACGACTTGACATCGAAACACTTCGGCAGTCGGCTCCGAAAGGCCGGAAAGTGATATATGTTTGGGATAGAGCCGGCATTGATTTCTTGCAGTGGTTTAAATGGAAGCACGTTGGCGGAATCTATTTTGTCAGCAGAGAAAAAAAGAACATGGATTTAATGGTAATGGCCGAGTTGGATTACGATAGTAAAGATCCAATTAATGCCGGAGTTCAGAGTTATCAACTTGTCGGGTGCTCGGCCGGGGTAACGATGCATCGAGTCGTTTATAAATGCCCCATCTCTGGCAACACCTATCGTTATGTTACAAGCTTGACCACAGTGCCTCCAGGTATCATCGCCTATCTTTACAAAACCAGATGGGATATCGAAAAAATCTTTGATCAGGTAAAAAACAAATTAGCTGAAAAGAAAGCATGGGCGACATCGGATACAGCTAAGAAAATGCAAGCTCAATTCGTATGCATTGCGCATAACTTGTTGTTGATCCTTGAAGGCTGTCTTGAAAAAGAGGGGATCGGAAATGAGATCGAAAATAAACGACGCAACAAGAGGCTTAAAAAAGTTATCGCAAGTAGTAAAATCAGCAACGATAAGCTGCCGGCCTTTCTTATACAGCCCAAAAGAGCCACGCAGAGGTCTGTAAAATTCATCCGGTGGTTACGCAACCACTTATACATAAACACTTCATGGCGAGAGGCTCTGGATCCTTTAAAACGAATTTACGCAGTTTTTTGAGGCCGATTTTTGGACACCGTTGCACATTTGATTTCTTTCCAAAATAATGTCAGGTATCTTTCGTTACTTTTTCATAGAAACATTACGAGCGTTCAGCTGTACTAATTCCACTCGCCGGTTTTTAGCCCTTCCTTCCTCGGTTGCATTGGACATCACCGGTTTGGATTCCCCAAATCCCCTGGGTACGAGCCGGGTGATATCGATTCCAAAAAGCCCAAGATAGGTGACTACGGTTTCAGCCCGGTCCTGCGAGAGTTTCAGGTTATACGCTTCCGAACCCTGGTCGTCGGTGTGCCCCTGGACCTCTAACTTAAGACGGGGATTTTCCTTCAATAGAGTTACAATATGTTCCAGCTGCTTATTGGACTTAGACTGAAGACTGGCTTTGTCGAGGTCAAACAGGATACCATGCAATCGGACACGGCCTTCTGCGTCCAAAGCTGCTTTCATCTCGGTCGAACCAAAAGTCAGGCTCTTCTTGAATCCTGCTTGTTCGATAATGCGCAGGTCTTGCATGGATTTGTTCCAAATATGGGCCTCGCACCAAGTCTCACTGCCGTCGTCTCCGGGCAGGGTGAAGGTCAGGTATCCCTGATTTTCATACAGAATCGTGCCGCCATTTTCCAGTGCAGCCTGCTTGTAGTTTTCCCGGTACTCCAGAATTGAATGGCTGGCGTCCCATCCCCCTCTGGAGTCCAGAAGGATATAAGTGAGCTTCCAGTACTTACCTTGAACAGTTTTCTTACTCATTTTTCCCGTCTGGGGATCTTTGACCCTGAAGCTGTATTCCGCAAAATTCTGGTAGAGGTGTTTAACATTTTGGATAAGGACGGATCCGGGGAAGGGCCTGATCAGAGGGTGCTCTTTTACAGTTTGTGCATTAACGGAACTAGTAAGCATGAAGAATGTAACAAATAAGTAAAGCATTTTAAATCGATTCATAGATATTCCTC
>JAYEJI010000119.1:0-34305 GCA_034660515.1 Fidelibacterota bacterium | reverse complement strand
CTGGAGAAAACAATGAGGATCAGTAATTTCCAGTGAAGGGGCTGCATTTCGGGAATATGCGTTAATTGGCGGGCAACAAGAATATAGATAAAAGCGAGAACTGCTGTTGTGCTAAATCGCATTGCCGTTGCGGTCTCAAATTTCAATTCATTCGTAAAACGCTTACCAAAAACCGTGGAAGATCCAAAGGCGAAAGCGGCCAATAGGGCATAAATAGCGGCAGGATCGATAAATCGAATATCTTTAAGCTGCATACCCGGTTGAGCAAAAGTTAAGAAATATGCAGCAATAATAGCCAGTAGGGCCCAAGCATAAAAATCCTTATTTAATTTTTCTTTCAGGATCAAGCGAGCCAGAAAGAGAGCAAATATCGGCTGTAATTTTTGTAAAATAACTACAGTTGCCAATGTTGTTCCAATTTCCGGATCATAGGCGGCAAAAAATGCCTTTGTAATAAAAAGCGTACCCAACAAACCACCCCAGAGAGAGACCCAAAACAATGAACCCCAACCTCCCAGTGAAAGCTGCTGAACTTCTTTACGACCTCGAACCAAAAAAGGAATTAAGACAAGAAAACCTAAGGCATGTTCAAAGAACACAACCAAACCTGCGGGCAAATGATAAAATTGCGGACGAATAAAAACACCATCCAAACTCCAAAGCAAAGCTGCTACACCAACAGCAATGGCGCCTATTACAAGCGAGAAGTTTTTATTATTCTTGTTCATTCTTGTCGTTCCCTTTTTGTATATCAATGATCTTTTCGAGATGAAGTTTCTGTGTTTCTAGCCAGTTTTGCAGTTTTTCAATATCAGCCCGTGATCTCAGATCAGCCTGAAGTCTCATCCCGGGTGTTTCAAAATTCTCATCGCTGTGCAAGTCAATACCTGCCGTACGTGGGATATTTGTTATGTGTTCTTTCATGCGCTCACGATATTTGGCAATAGTCGGATAACGCAATTCATATAATTTTTTTCTTATTGTCTGAAGCTTCTCGGATGATGTTAATTTTTCGTTCGTCACAATATCGACTATGTGGAAATCTTCGCAGATCGTTTTAACGGCAGTTTGTTTTTTTCGCGCCACTTCTTTGAGTAAATTTGCGATAGATTCCAAAATATTAATCCCGGGATTCAAGTCAAGGAGAAGCAAGATGGTTTTTCTCAGTTCCCGATCGGAAAAATTGAGTATTCGTTTTAAAGGTACATTTTTTGTCAGGAAAAAATCAATCCACGATGTTTCATAATCTATCAAATTCCGAATACTGTTCCATTGATCCAATCCGAACTTCAGTTCTCGTGCCCAGTACTGTTTATTATATCCGGGGGCGTAATTTTCCAGTAATGAGATCAGACCTGAAATATTGAATATATTTTGATCCTCGCTTTTTAAAAGCTCCAGCAATATTTCTTCGTAATCGCTGTCAGATGAATAGACCAGAGCATCGACCTGTTGATCTTTAAATGAAGATTTATTAATTGAAGTTACAGGAATATATTTAGTATCTTTCTCCCAAAATAACGGTAAGCTATTGGGCACTTTTATTATATTAAGGTCCTTGTTTGCCTTATAATCAAAGCGTTTATCTTCGTAAACAATGTTGTCTGTCTCTATCTTTTTTAGCTGTTTCATATTCCCGAAATACTACATAATATTTTACACTTTCAAAAGAAAAATCATTGTATTTGGAGCAAAATCAGCCTAATTTGAGAATGCTAATTGAATTAAACTTGCGGTCCATATTTTTTTGAATCAACATTGATAAATAGGGAGCCCAAGCTCAATGCCGGTGGAAATCAGGCCTTTCAGCCAGAGTCTTGGCGAAAGCTGATTAAGGAAGATTGAACCCGGCGGCAGGCACCCACCGTGTAAAACGGGTTCATCAAATAGCCGCAAGTTTTTTCATTCAGCACATTTATGCGCTGAATGATCCGCCATAGCCTTAGCGTAGGCAGATATCTCTATCTTATTCACTTCCCATAGATCATATATATTTTCTGAATTTTCTTCATTTCTTTTATAAAATTTTCTTGTATTTTTCTACAAATTACCTTAAGTTTAAACTCATAAATAATGTGTATAACGTGTGGATAATTGAAATATTAGCGCTTTGATAACTTTTGGTCATTTTGAGATTTAAAAACAATAATACTTGTAAGTTGTTGTTTTTTAAGTATCAATCTATTGATTTTGGGTGTGTAATAAGTGTTAATATAATGTGGATAACTGTGGATTTGGGTGTGGATAACATTAGACTTGATACGACTTTAGCTCTTGAGGGAACACAATGGAACGCCTGCTTGCAGGACTTGGAAGCTTCGTTGAACCCGCAATCTTTCTCTTCATGGTTCTCGCCTTTACGATTTTGCTCCAACGAGAATGATGTATTGACCCTTGCGGCACCTAATAAGTTTCATATTGAGTTCATTGAATATAATTATTGGGATACTCTATCCCCGATCATTGACAAACATTTTCCGGCTAATAAAAAAGTGCAATTCATTATCAATACCAGATTGCAGGCAGAGAAGGAACCGATCAAAAGTAATTCCGATGCACTGCGCCAAACCGGGATTGATACGCCACCGCCCATTTCCAAGCCCGAACCGCCTAAACCGGATGTGTATTCCACTTTTAACAGCCGCTTTACTTTTGAAGAATTTGTGGAGGGGCCGCACAACCAATTTGCTAAGGTTGCGGCCTCTTCTGTTTCAGAAAATCCGGGACGGTCATATAATCCACTTTTTATTTATGGTGGGACCGGACTCGGGAAGACCCATTTACTTCAAGCTATAGGTAATCGAGCTTATGCACGAAATCCTTATGCCCGGGTTATTTATGTTTCGATTGACACCTTTATGCGCGATTTTATAGACGCCATACAGAACAATAAGAAAAATGACTTTAGTTTCTTGTACAAGCAGGCGGATATCCTGCTTGTGGACGATGTTCAGTTCTTGAAGTCAAGAGAAGGGACACAGGAGCAGTTTTTCCATATATTTAACGATTTGCTCCAGCGAGATAAACAAATTGTTATTACTTCGGACAGGCCTCCGAAGGAATTAGAGGGTTTGGAAGAACGTCTTGTGTCCCGTTTTCTCTCCGGCTTGATGGTGGATGTGCAAGCGCCGGATCTGGAATCCCGTATTGCCCTTCTTCAACATAAAACACTGGTCGAAAATCTTGATATCCCTTATGAAGTCGTTGAGTTCGTTGCTCAGAACATTTCTTCGAATATTCGCGAGTTGGAAGGTACGCTGACCACCATGCTTGCCCGGTCTTCTTTAAGTCATATGGATATTACACTTGGGTTGGCAAAATCCGTGCTCATGGACATGAAAGGCGTTAAGAGAGATCGCATTATTTCCATCGATACCGTTCAAAAAGTAGTAACCCGTTATTATAAAGTTACAGAAAACGAGATTATCGGCAAAGGTCGACGAAAAGAAGTGGCTTTAGCCCGTCAGGTAATGATGTATCTATGTCGCGAGATGTGCAATGCATCTCTGAAAACTATTGGACTTCGCCTGGGTGGACGTGATCATACGACAGTTATGTACGGTGTTCGTGAGATTGGGAAACGCACCAGAAATAACGAAGCTTTCAAAAAAGAAGTCGCGCTTATTACACAGCAGATCGAATTTGAAGGGGATTGATTGTGGTAAGCAGTAAGCACTAAGCTGTAATCAGATTTGCAACCAGCAATCGGTAAGCAATTCTATGCTTTACTTTCATTATTATGACAAAATTTTTCAGGATGATTGATCATAGAATACAACATTTTTCCAATCTTGTCATATTCATCATATAATTGCTTATGATCATTTTCATTCAGATAAAGATGATCCTTTGCGAAATCAAGCCATACTTTGGTTTCGGACATTTCCCCATAAGAAATAGTCAGCTTATTTATAAATGATTTTGGATAAGCTCTGAATGACCATGCTTCTGCGATATTAACAGCAATTGAGCGAGAGCTTCGTCTTATCTGGTCTGACAGAGAATATTTTTCTTCTTTTGGAAAGTGCAAACTTAGATTAAATATCTTTTTTGCTAATGAATAAGAAATTTTAAACACATTCAGGTCTTTAAAACCAAGATAGTTCGTCCCCATATCGTCCTCCTCGTTGTTATGGGTTAAATGTCTATTTAAGTTTTGTTCTGCTTACTGTTTTCTGCCTACTATCTGACTACAGCTTAGTGCCTACTGCTTACTTTATTATTCCAAATTCTTTCAAAATCGCATCCGAATGCCCATTTACACGAACGCGCGGATAGATCTTAACGATCTTTCCTTTTTTATCAATTAGGAAAGTTTTTCGAATAAGACCGATGGTGATCTTACCGTAAAGGTTCTTTTCACCCCAAGCGTCGTAAGACTTAAGGACTTCTCTTTTCGAATCGGAAAGCAGTATAAATGGGAGCTTATATTTTTCTGCAAATTTTTTGTGAGATTTAGGATTGTCAGCAGATACACCGATGATCACAATATCGTTATCTGTATAAACTTTATAATCATCCCGGAAAGCACAAGCTTCTTTTGTACAACCGGGAGTATCATCTTTAGGATAGAAATACAGCACCACGCGCTTACCGCGATATTGTTCCAAAGAATAGTTTTTGCCATCCGCATCTTCAAGTTTAAAATTTGGTGCCAGATCATTTATTTGTAATTTATCCATGTTCATTCCTTTTCGTTTATCATTTTCCTACGCGCAAGATCCCTAAAAATTCATTTTATTTTTTTAAGAAACGATCCATGGCTTTTCGAACACGATGGATCTCATGAGATATCCCCAGATGTCCGCGATTATTATCAAGTACAAGAGTTTTTGCTTTGATATTTTTGGCAAGATCTAAGGCTTCCCAGGGAGAAACCGTGTGGTCCTGTTTGTTTACAATGATGAACACATCCGATTTAATGCGTTTTGCTGTTTTTTCCATATCATAATCATCTCGCCAACTGATATCATGCATACTTAATGCCTTGGTTTGACAATAGAAATTATCGGCAGGATAAATACCCGGTTTATAATTATCAAATTTTGCGATATGATCTTTTGCTTCAGTATGAGACATTTCCCTAGAGTAATATTCAGGGGATTTTGCATTGATATTCTGAGTGAGGCGAACAGATCTCATATATTCTTCCTGGGGAATATCGTACTTTCTTGCCATCTCGATGATCTCCAATGCAGCCTGACGCCGTATCAGATCATAAGCGGAATTGCGTGGAGAAGAAACATAGAGCACTGCTTTGTCCGCAAGATCAGGATACTCGCAGATCAGCTCAAACCCTTGCATGGATCCCATTGAGCCACCTACTATCGCATGCAAATGATCTATCTCAAGATGATCCAGTACACCCTTTACACATCTTGCCATATCAATGACCCGGATCTCCGGGAAGTCTTCACCGGCTTGGATCTTTGAATTGGAAGGCGAACTTGAAACGCCGTTTCCGATGGCATCGACCAGAATAATGCAATAGCTTACAGTATCAACAAAATTATATTTGTCGATCAATCCGAAAAGATGCTCTGAAGTTCCGGCATGCCAAGTGGGATAAAGTACATAATTACCGGCATCTTCGTTGAGCTTTCCCATTATACGATAGCCCATACGACAATCCTTAAGAGTCTCTCCGCTAAATAGCTTAACATCGCCCAGTTCAGCAAAATTAAGTGCCGGAATTGCGAAAACAATGGAAACACAAAAAAGTGTCAGCACTAAGATCAATACTATTTTTTTCATTAAGATCATTCCTGTTTATTTTTCAATACGTTCTAAATAATATAAGAATGTTCAATGAACAGAAAAAGATGATATGTGAATTTTATGGTTTGAGGTATGAGGTGTGGGGTGTGTTGTAAAAGTTCAATAGCGAGGCGTTCAGCCCGTTGTGGAATGTTTAAAATTCAGAGGTTTAGTTGCTCTCGCACACTCATTCTTATAAGTTCTGTGCGTTAATACATTCCCGTATGGCCGCGATACCTTTTTGAATATTTGTTTCCTCGGTCGCAAATGAAATACGAATATAGCCTTTTGCCGCAGAACCAAATAGCGAACCGGGTGTTACAATGACCTCGTGACGTTCTTTTAGGATGCGTACAAAATCAGTATCGGATATGGGATTCTTTAATTCATGTTTAATATTCAAGAGAATGAAATATCCGGCTTTAGATCGAACAAATTGGGTAAATCCATGCTGCTCAAGAGTTTCCAGCATCAATTTTCTGCGATTTTGGAGGATCGACAGAAGCTTTTCTTTGGTTTCTTGACCCAGTCCGTTGACCATTTTCAGGGCAAAACGCTGGGAAAAAGTATTTGCACAGGTAGAAGAAATATATCGCACCGAGTTTATTGCCTCGGTGATCTCCGGTTTGGCAAAAAGCCAGCCGATCCGCAGACCACTTATACTGAATAATTTGGTCATACTTGAAAAGGTGATCACATGATCGGCGTAACCCGCGTAGGATCGGGATTCACTCCCAGCAAAACGGATCTCATAAAAGGATTCATCCACAAGAATGAATATACCCCGTTCTTCACAATATGCAGATAGCTTTTCAAATTCCTTGGGGTTAAAGAGCTGACCGGTTGCGATCAGGGGGTTATTGACTAAAATGGCTTTTGTTTTATCGGTGATCAGGGTAATGAGAGCTTCTGCTGTGATCGGATATGGAGTTTCCATTGATACGGGATATTCCCGAACTGTACCCGAAAAGAAATATGAAACTGATTCATGGGCACGCAAGGTAAGAGATGGCACCAACAATTCATCATTAGGATCCAACAAAGTAGCCAAAATACAGAAGATCGCTTCAGTGGTTCCCGTGGTAATGGTCACTCCACCGATACCCCATGCCAATTCATATTTTTTGGCTAGAGCTTCGCGAAGTTTTGGAAGACCGTAGGTTTCTGTATAATTCATATTTTCCGAGCGAATGATCTCCTGGGCAGCATTCAATAAAACACCCGGTACAGGGAAAGGAGGCACCGAGGATGTCATGTCAATATGTCCTTTGGGGATCGCTTCGCTGAGCAGGCGTTCGCTGGACCCTATTAGGTCCTGTAGATGTTGTATGCGTGTGCTAAAATTCATCGCGTTGTGATAATAATGGTATTTATGTTGAGAGGCAAGGGATTTATGATGGCATTATTTTTCTGTCCATGAGGTCACATTTTTGAATATATGGCTTCAATTTTTATTGCCATTTTTGAACGGGGTAATTTTTCCTGCTCGTCTTCATTTACTTCACGTGATTCAGTCCAATTCCCCGAATTCCACTTCCCTTTTAATTCCGCTTTGTAAAGTTTTAATTCCTGATGAAAATGGGAGTAAGTATGCCGTACTTTTTCGGGCATTTCATGGATAATTTCGATGTGATGTTCCTCACAGAATTTATCAAGATAATTGAGCTCGGGTTCTTTTAGTGTGAAGCCGGGATATTCCCAAAGTCCACCAAGAAATCCTTCTTCAGGACGGCACAACATAAGTACTTTATTATCATTTTCTATAATAAACGCTGCGCCATAGCGAGTGGGGATCTTCTTTTTTTCTACTTTGTGCGGAAAATCTGCAATTTTATCGTTTTTGTTGGCACAACAATGTGTTTTCAGCGGACAATTTGTACAATCCGGCCGCGAAGTGCATTGCAAAGATCCCAATTCCATCCAGGCCTGATTGACCCAACCGGGATGATGGGCATAGAATCCTTTATTCATGATCTTAAATAGTTCACGATGGTATTTCTGCGTTGTGATGTTATCTTCCATGCAAAATAGTCTGGCCATCACACGTTTAACATTACTATCCACTACAGCGGCGGGATAAGAAAAAGCAATACTGGAAACCGCGGCTGCCGTGTAAGGTCCTACACCGGGAACTTTCAACCAGTCATCGTAATTATCGGGGAAAGTCGAATCTTTATCTTCAGCATGCTCAACAATATATTTTGCACCTTTGTGAAAATTGCGGGCGCGGGTGTAATAACCCAATCCTTCCCAAATTTTCAGTATATCTTGCAGGCTTGCTTCAGCAAGCGTAAAAACATCAGGAAATCGTTTTATCCATTTATGATAATAATTTTCGACAGTCGCTACCTGGGTTTGCTGCAACATCATTTCACTGACCCAAATATGATATGGATCATCCGAACCACGCCAAGGCATTTCCCGGCGATGATCTTTAAACCATGCCATCAAAGCATCGGTTATCTCTTTAGATATTGCTTTTTGCATTATTTCCCGACAGGAAAATTGAGAGGAATAGAAATTGATAGCGGCGGTATGATCAGTCCCTGGTCAATTTTGGCTTTTTCTTCGCCTTTATAGAACATATAGGGAACTGCGATCCCGATAGCCGCACCCATGATCACATCACTAAGCCAATGTTGATCATCATCCAAACGTTGGAAGGCCGTTATGGCCGCAAAAGTATAAGCCGGTATACCACCCTTCCAGCCGTACCACATC
This sequence comes from Fidelibacterota bacterium, assembly GCA_034660515.1. Taxonomy (GTDB): domain Bacteria; phylum Fidelibacterota; class Fidelibacteria; order Fidelibacterales; family Fidelibacteraceae; genus M50B103. Next base: position 25,827 of record JAYEJI010000119.1, on the reverse strand, counting down.
TGATACATGGTGGCGGTAGCAAAAGCAACGGAGGTGTGTCCGGACGGATATGATTTGTGGTCTTTTTCATTGGGACGAAGTCTTCCAATACTATATTTCAGGGCATAAGTTAGAGCGATAGTTCCCAAATTTGAGGCCGCCCAATAGCGGAATGACTCTCCATAATTACCGGTCTTATAGCCATAACCCAGGGCCCCCAGGGCAGAAACACCAAAAGCCCAATAATGGTCCACATATTTATCTGCCATATGATCCAGCCATGAAGGTAAATAGGCTTTTTGTATCATGAGATCCCGGACGGATTTATCCGCCATTAAAGCCAGTCCGGACAGCGCCGCACCGGATCCCAAAATTACATAGCCCTCCCAAGTTTTGGCAACTTCGGGCATGGCATAACGAAAGTAATCTTCTCCATTCAGTTGTTGGGCATTGGCAAACGATATAATAACCAAGAAGATAATGAGTAGTTTTTTCATATCGGAAAATTGGGGAAAAAAGATTAAAGATAAAAGGAAAAAGATAAACTTATCATCTTGACCTCGCCTTCGTTAAGACTACGGAAGGTGGGCGGATTAAAGAACTTCCTATATATTAATGCCTGAGATTTCTCCGCTTCGTTCTCTGCCAACTGGCGGATCACTCCGGTCGAAATGACAATGAATGTGTGACATGGATCACAAAACATAATTCAGTATGTAATTTTACTGATACTATGAGTATTTTTCTATCATGAGTAATCACAATTACTATGTTTATATTCTATCAAATAAATACAGAACGGTTTTCTATACCGGTGTTACCAATAATCTTTATCGTAAAATGTATGAACATAAATTTATGGAAAAAGTATCCTTTTGCCATAGATATAAATGCTTTGATTTAATCTATTATGAATGGCACATGCAAATAACACATGCAATTGATCGTGAAAAACAGATAAAACGATGGAGAAGAGAAAAAAAGATCAAACTTATAAAAACAATAAACCCGGAATTTAAAAGTTTAAATCATCATGCTTCTTATGATTGATAAATTTGAGATTTCTTCATTCCGTTTCGCTTCAGTCGAAATGACAGAATACGGTGTTTATATTTTGTCATCTCGACCGAAGTTCCGACCCCGATTATTCGGGGTGGAACATAGTGGAGAGATCTCAAATTACTCAAAAGAAATATAATGTTTGAGATTTCCTCAATCGAAATAACATTATATTCCGTATTTCTCAAATACTTTAAATAAACCCTCTTCGTTCTCGATCACTTCAGCATGCCACCCGGCTTTCAAGGCACCCTCGATATTTTCCCGGCGGTCATCGACAAAAAGGGTTTCTGTCGGATCTAAATTGAAGAGTTCTTCCATCCGATGATAGGACCTTGGATCAGGTTTTATAAAGCCCTGTTCGTGGGAAACATAGTAGAATCTTATCACTCTGCTAAGATCTATCTGTGAATTAATTCCATTAAAATCCAGAGAGTTAGTGTTTGAAAAAAGAAAAACACGATAACGTTTCCGCAGCCAATGTACTCTGGCCCAGGTTCGCGGACGCAGAGAGAAGGTCATGTGAATGTTATGACGGTAACGTTTTTCATCACCTTCCTGTAGGGGGATATATTTATTCAGTTTATTGAAAAATGTTCTTTCATCATGCTTTCCCACCTCAAATTCCCGGAAGAAATCTGAAGCAAAGAATTTCATAAATACATCATGATCCCAGCCCATGGTATCGGTAAATCTCTTGTAATCGACATCCACGAGAACATTTCCAAGGTCGAAGATAATATTTTTGATCTTATGACCAGTCATTAAAGTTCAAGTAATTCTTTTGTTGCTGTTGTCAGGTTCTTGATACCCGTTTCGGTAATGATCGCATCATCTTCAATGCGGACACCACCCCAGTCGGGAATATAAATACCGGGTTCTACGGTAACGACTTGATTAACCTGTAATTCTTTTTCATAGTTTGGAGATAAACGCGGTTCAGCATGGATATCCAGACTAAGCCCATGACCCAAACCGTGCCCGAAATAGTCACCATAACCTTTAGAAGCAATGTAGTTACGAGCAATGGCATCTACTGCCTTTCCGGTCATGCCGGGGCGAATACCGTTAAGGGCTAATTCTTGCGCTTTTAGAACAATATTATAGATCTCGCGTTGTTTTGTATCGGCTTTTCCCAGACAAATTGTGCGGGTCACATCTCCATGGTAGCCTTTATACATAGCACCAAAATCAATGGTCACCAAATCGCCTTTTTTAAGCAGTTTTTCCGTGGGACTGTGGTGAGGTCGTGAGCCATTGACCCCGGATGCAATAATTGTGTCAAAACTGTCCTTTTCCGAACCCAGACTTTTCATAATGTATGATAGCCTGGCATCCAGCATTCTTTCAGATATCCCGGGTTTGATCTCCTTGATCAGCTCATTGAAGGCGGCATCGGTGATGCGGGCCGCTTCGCGAAAACAATCAAGTTCCACTTCTTCTTTGATCGAAGCTATCTCTTCCATCAGCATCGCTTTATTGATGAATTGATTATCCGGAAAAAGTGTTTTTATTTTATCATATTGTTCAAAACTTAAGTGATTACCTTCAAAACCGATACTTACTCCCGCTTTGATACATTCAGTTTCTTTCATTGCTTGCAGAAGATCTTTCCCAACCGGCACAACTATATTCATATTATTGACTTCTGCTGCACTTTGAGTTTTATAACGAAAATCAGTGAAAAACCAGGCATCATCTTGGGTAATATAACTCATACCATTTGAGCCGGAATATCCGGATATATATCTTAAATTTGAAGAAGATTGAACGAACATCGCGTCTAATTCATCTTGTTTCATGATCTTGCGTAGGCGTTTCAGGCGGAGGGTATTCATTATGATTCCTTATTCATATCGTTTATCAGTTGTTTTACTCGTTCGATCTCTATATTAACCAGTTCCGATGCGGGATCACGCAGTTGTAGTTTCATCAGGATACCCATGGCTTGTTCGTACAAACCCTGACGAATATAAAGTTTTGCCATGGTCAGAGTTTCGATCCCATAACGGGCTGACTGGTCATTTTTATTGTTCTGGACCGGGATTGATTTTTTAGGCGGTAGTGTAAACTGTTGTTCGGAAATAATGGATATTTCTTTCCGCGGTGGGATATCCGTTTGAGTAGTTACCGTCGGTTCATCCATTTCATTGATAAGATGCTGAATATAGATATTATTGTCAACACCCGGAAGGTCTTGGGTTTTAAGTTCATCCTGCCCAAGATTGGGAATGCTTAGATTGGCATTCAGTGGTGTATCTTTAAATTTTTGGACGAACTGATACATCTCATCGGTACCATCTTTGTAGGCAATGATCAAACTATAAATGTATTTCAGTTCTCCGAGAGAATAATTATCCTTGTTCAATTTCAAAAGCATCTCAGCTGCTGAAATAAAACCGGGGTCAAATTGCAATGCTTTTGTAAAGCACTCAATGGCATGAAAAATATCTTGCTTCTGATAGTAACAAAGCCCTATTGAAAAGAGGGGCAATGCCTCTTTGGGATTATTATTTACCAGCAATTTTGCTTTCTCTAAAGCAACATCCGTTTCTTGTTTCTCAAGATGATCAAGAACCGACTGGTTGTCTTTGTAAAAATTGATCTGTTCCATACTTTACTCCAAATGTCCCTGTTCCCGCAAACTCAGATATCCCGAATGACCAATGATGATATGGTCAAGAAGGGGAATGTCCAGGATCTCACCTGCCTGATGAATGGTCTTGGTGATCTCAATATCCTGGCGACTGGCCTTCAGCTCTCCACTGGGATGATTGTGCATAAGAATGATAGCCGAAGCCAAATGATCAATAGCCGGCTTAAAGACTTCTCTCGGATGCACAATTGACGCACTTATGCTGCCAATGGAAATATTAATATCCCGGTAAGCATGATGTGCTCTGTTCAACAGGATGACTTTGCAGACTTCCTTCTGTAAAAGCCGCATGCGTTCACCATAGGCATTCGCCATGCTTTCAGGACCGTTGATCACCGGTGTTTCATTCGTTTGCATGACTTCATGAAATCGTGCGCCCAATTGAAAGGCCGCTGTCAGTGTGGTCGCTTTTGCGGGACCCACTCCATGATGTTTTGAAAGAGCTCCTGTTGTCATCATACCGAGTTGCAACAAGCCGTCATTATCTGCCAAGAGCTGCTTGGCAATGTCCAGCGCTGAATATTTTGACGTTCCTGATCTTAGCAGGATCGTCAGTAATTCGGCATTAGATAATGTCTCAGCACCTTGTTGAATACATTTTTCACGTGGCCGCTCATCTGCCGGCCATTGTTTTATAGTCGTTTTCGTTTCGCTCATTTCGCCCCCGAAATTTTATGCGTTACGCGGACTGTCCTTGAACCAACTCTCAATAAAATCAATAGTTTGAGTGGTCGGTGTTCCCGGCCCGAACAATTCAGCAACTCCCATATTTTTCAATTCTACCATGTCCTCTTCCGGAATAACTCCCCCGGCGACAAATAAGACATCGTCCATTTCGTTCTTTTTCAGCAATTCCAGAACTTTGGGGAAAATGGTCATATGCGCACCAGATAGAATAGACAGGGAGATCACATCTGCATCTTCCTGAATGGCAGCATTCACTATCATCTCCGGGGTCTGACGTAATCCAAGATAGATCACTTCCATTCCTGCATCTCGCAAAGCATTGGCAATAACCTTGGCTCCGCGATCATGACCGTCAAGTCCGGGTTTAGCTAAAACAACACGAATTTTCTTTTTCATTGTTTCCTCTTTATCACTCATTTTTGTTTACTGTCCAATACAAAGGTAACCGGGCCTTCATTGATCAATGAAACATCCATCATTGCACCGAATTCACCTGTTTCAATGGGAATGTCCGTCTTTCTGAGCATATCACAAAAGTACTCGTACAACCGTTCACCCTCATCGGGTTTAGCCGCATTGATAAAGCTGGGCCGGCGACCTTTTCGCCAGTTCCCGCAAAGCGTAAATTGTGAAATTACCAGAGCTGCACCGCCATTATCTTTCAAGGAGATATTCATCTTCCCTTCTTCATCGGGGAAAATACGCAATCCGGCTACTTTGTCAACCAGAAATTTTGCATCGGTTTCCGTATCGCCTTTTGCAACACCCAGCAAGATCACTAAGCCCGTATCGATACATCCGCTCATTCGGTTTTCAATGGTTACAGTTGCTCTGGCTACACGCTGAATAACGGCTATCATATTCCTGTCCCTTTTTAGACATGTAATTTAGTTTAAAAATCCTGCAACTTCAATCTTTACAAGAAAAATTACAAGTCTGTGTCCCGAATCACATTTTTAGATTTTTTTAGCATATTTTAAGACGATATCATCTTCGCTTACGCCTATATCACCGGCAATGACAGGACATTTAGCTTTCAGAAGAAAAAAGACAGGCCTGTCTGTATCTGACAAGCCTTCGTAATTACCCTGACCCTTGCTGATGATCATGTCTGCCTGTTTAAATCTTTCAATAAATTCGTCATTACATAAACGTAAAATAGTGGCCGGTGCAGGTGAGCCTGAAGATATGATCTCGGCGACTTCATCCAGTCCCGAATCAATAGCATCTTGTTTTATTACATCATTAATAATAGCCCTGCCTCGCACCACATAGGTTACAGGTTTGCCTAAAGTCTCAATAAGGATCTTATCAAATACCGACTCACCCGCATTATCTCCGAGATATAGTATATTTTTAGCTTTATCCAAACTTTCTTTGAATTCCCGAATATCGCAGATAGCAAAGTCTCTTTCAAGAATATGTTCCAGATCCTTTTCAATATGAAATTTCTTATCCATGCCAAGATCCATGACATTTCCGGCAATGGCAATGCGTATTGCCATCATCAAAGGATCTGATGATATAGTTAATCTTTTTTTCAGTGCGGGATAAAGACGCAAAGCTTCTTTGATATGGGCTTTCTTTTCGTCTTTATAGGGATCGTCGATCCCGGTGATCTTGTGGATCTCGTCATAAATGATCAATCCCATTTCAGGAGGCGTCTGCTCAAGTGTTATATCTTGAATGCGGCAACCGATACGATCCATCAGAGCCTTGACTTCGCGTTCATCATTGCAGGCCATCTTGCCTGCGCGCAAGGCTTGTTTTACAAAACAGGGAATACATTGGAGATAGGTTTTCATTTTAATTCTCAGGTATGGGGTTTAAGGTGTAGGGTATAAAGGTATTATTTCTCTTTGCTTTCTATTCTTTGATAATTCTTATATTTCAACGCATCGCCCGGCTCCTCCACGAATATATTTTTCCGGGTAACGCTCGGAAATTTTTTTGATATACCGGGTACAATGAGTGGGACAAACAAGATCAACATTCTCAAGGATATCAAATTGATCAAAGTCGTGAAACCCGCCAAGGAGTAAGTGGGTCTTGCCATGAACATTTGCGTTCATTATAATATTTTCCAGTCCGGGATGTGAGCAACCGACCACAACAACAAGGCCTTGAGGTGTTTTAATTATCAGCGATTGCTCTATCCCGTTCAATTCGCCGGTTGAGAAAAGTGTGTCGGAGATAGAGATCGGATCACTTACATGCACGACATGTTTAGCGCGTCTTACTCCACGCAGAGATTTGGGAATATAAACATCCACATTGGGATTTTCATGCAAAAAGGCTGCCAGTCCGCCGATATGATCAAAATGATTATGTGAAATAAAAACCGTATCTATTTTTTTGGGGTCAAGTCCCATTTGCCTCATATTCTTCAGCAAAATATCACCATCCGACCCGGCATCAAAAAGAATATGCTTATCATCTGTTTCAATATAAGCGGCAAAGCCCCAGTCGGGAATTAATGTTTTTTCATAAGCAGTATTATCATAAACAATTGATATTTTGAACATTCTATTTCTTCTTCCATAGACGAGGTATCCACATAGGAACCTCTTTCATGTAAACTTTATATTCATCATCAAAATGCGCGATCAATAATTTTTCCTCATATCGACAAATTGCATAAAGGAATACAATAATCAATATCCAAACCCCGGCAGCCAATAATGAAAGATTTAAACAAAGCAAACCGAAATACAAAAGTATCTCGGAAACATACATGGGATGCCGCATCTTGCCATAAACGGCTTTACGAATAAGCTCCGGCTTTTCGCGCTTTTCGCGAAAAATGATCGACATACTTTTCCTGACGAGATATGCAGATGTGCCCAATGCTATTGTAGCAAGCGGAATACGTACATAAAGCGGGATAATATCATTCAGAAATATGCTTTTCTGAAAAATGAAACCATCCGCAGCCCAAACAAGAATAAAAAGAATGAAGGAGATCAATTGTCCGGCATCTCCGAAACTATGTTCTCCGATCAAATCCGTTCTTTCATGATGTTCTTTTTTACCCATAATAAACCTCCTAACCCAATGCCACATCAAGCAGCATCATAGTTGTAAAACCCAGCATAGCTCCGACTGTTGACAAGTCCGTTTCACCTCCCCGCTGTGATTCCGGGATCAATTCTTCCACGACCACAAAGATCATAGCTCCGGCAGCAAATGCAAGTGCATAAGGAAGAAGAGGGGTAATTTTTAAAACCAATAAGGCGCCAAACACACCGGCAATGGGTTCCACAATACCTGATAATTGTCCATAATTAAATGCTTTCCAGCGAGACATGCCTTCACGACGAAGCGGAATAGACACGGCTGCACCTTCGGGAAAATTTTGTAACCCAATACCTACTGCTAAAGCTATGGCACCGGTTAATGTTCCGATCTCCGGATTATGGAAAAGCACCCCAAAAGCAACACCAACCGCCAAGCCTTCAGGAATATTATGCAGGGTTATGGAAAGCACCAGCAAGATCGAACGTTCCCAGGAAGTCTTAATTCCTTCAGCTTTATTGGTGGGCAAGCCCATATGAAGGTGAGGAAGGATCTTATCGACCCCAAATAGAGTGGCTCCTCCCAGTAAGAACCCAATGGATGCGGTTAACCAGGGGATTTGACCGTTTTCCGCTGCCATATCAATTGCGGGAGCAAGCAGCGACCAAAACGAAGCTGCGATCATTACACCGGCAGCAAATCCCAACATAGCATTAAGGAGTTTTTGATTTATAGTACGAAAGAAAATAACCATAAATGAACCCGCCGCAGTCATAAACCAAGTAAACATTGTTCCAAGAAAAGCCAAAAGGATCGGGTTATAGGTTAATAGTTTTTCCATCATTATATTTTCCTTTATTTCTTATCAATTCACTGTAATTCTTTTGAACAGATCAGTTCCATAACTTGATTTGTTCTCGCAGCCGTTTCTCCGGTACTGGGACATTTTCCTTCACCGCGTAATTCCGATACGATACTTCGGATCAGTGGCTCCTGAATATGTTGCGGCAAGATCATTTCTTCCGATATCTGTCCCATACTCACCGACACACCTTCAATACGGGCATGAGCAAAAGTTGAAAAATTTAATTCTCCCTCGCTTCCAAAGATCGTGATCTCATCTTTTACATCCGGCTCGGAAGAAACAAAATCCCAAGTACCTGACCCAACTATACCGTTTTGAAATACAAAGTCCGCTTTGACTGTATCGGCTACTTGATAAAGTCCGGCAATATTTTCCGCCTTGCCTTTAACATCAATAATAGGACCAAAAAGAAAATCCATTAGATCTAATTGATGGGAGGCTAGATCATGGAAATGCCCACCCCCTGATATCTTTGGCTGTAAGCGCCAGATTTTTTCGGGATATTTAATTTCATCACTTTGTGGACTTCGATTAAAGTGAATCTGTACTGACTTTACTTGTCCTAATTTACCCTGTTCCAAAAGTTCTTTAATACGTAGAAAGTGCGGCAAAGCACGCCGATAGTATGCAACGAAGAGCGGCACATTCGCTTTTTCACAGGCAGAGATCATGCTTAAACATTCCCGATGATCACGAGCCATAGGCTTTTCGACATACACAGCCTTGCCTGCTTGGGCTGCTTTAATGGTATATAAAGCATGGGTATCCGGGGGCGTTGAAATATAAACCGCATTGATATCGGGATCGTTGAATATTTTATTGCTATCAAGTGTCCAGTTTGAAATATGATGGCGAATCGCAAAATCCCTGCATGCTTCTTTATTCCTGCGCATCACGGTTTTCACTTGCGAATGCGGGATCTTATTCATGGCCGGCATGCTTTTCTTTTCGCATACTTTACCGGCGCCGATCACACCCCATACAACATTCTGAAGTTTTTGCATATATTAACAATCCGTTTATTCTTTATCTTTTAATTCAACAATGATACCACCCCAGCGAGAAGCAACCCTATTGTATAGCCAGTAAAAAAGACGTAGAATAGGATACAAAATGATTAAATATAATACCGGCATAATGATATAGGTTATGCTATAATACATCATGTTTGGTTGATTGCTTAGCAATCCAATAATCAACATAACGAGACCGATAACAGGAAATATCAGCGAAAGAAGTACAGAAATAATAGCAACAACTTTTGCCCCTTGTTTACCATCAATTGAAACAATCTCTTTTTTCATGGCTTACCCTTTTTTAATTTTTCATTACCTTAATAATTTCCTGAAAAAGCACTTGTTGATCGATCGGTTTTGAGATATAACCATGACATCCTGAGTTTAGACAATACTCTTTTTCATTTTCCATGGCATAAGCGGTTTGGGCAATAATTTTACAAGTATATCCCTTTTTTCTGATTTCCTTAATACAAGTATAACCATCTTTCTTTGGCATGTTTATATCCAATAAGATTATATCCGGTGTCTCATTCTTTAACTTATCCAAAAGAATATCACCATCAGCAGCATAAGATACCTTTGCCTTTGAATCTTGCAGATATTCTTTGATCAGATAATAAGAGATCCTATCATCTTCCGCGACCATCACATGGATCCCTTTCAGATTAGGCATTTTGTTCAAATGATCTGTTATAACTTGTGATGGTTCACTAACTCTTTTTAGATCTAAAGTAAAATAAAAATCAGATCCCTTCCCTTCTTCCGATACAAACCCGATCTTACCCCCCATAAGCTCCACAATTCCTTTGGAAATACTTAATCCCAGACCGGCACCTTCACGATATTGGTTTTCTTCAACCTGACGGAAGCGTTCGAAAATAATGTTCTTTTTCTTTTCGGGTATGCCCGTTCCCGTATCTTTGACATGCGTTTCCAAACGAATATTATTTTCTGTTAATTCTAATGTGCAACATAATTCGATCACACCGCTATCGGTATATTTTATGGCGTTACCCAATAAATTATCAATGACCTGCCAGATCCGGTAAGGATCTGTAAATACTTTTAAATCCTTACAGGATTTTGAGAAATTCAGCTTTAAAACAACATCTTTCTTTTCCTTGAATAAAGGATTGTTGTTGAAAGCTTCAATACTCTGATCGAATATTTTATAAAGGAGACAATTTTTATTGTTAATACTAAGCTGGTTCACTTCAAGTTTTGATATATCAACAATGTCATTGATAATATGCAGAAGTTGATTGCCGGCAGTTTGGATCATATTAATATAATGTTCTTGTTTGTCAATTGTCAATTCATCAGTATTAAGTAAATCTGAAAATCCAAGAATAGCATTCATTGGTGTTCGGATCTCATGGCTCATATTGGCAAGAAAGATTGTTTTAAGGCGATCGCTCTCTTCTGCTTTGTTCTTTGCAAGAACCAATTGGCGAGCATCTTCCCGCTTGGATGTTACATCACTAAGGAAACTCAGACTTGCCGGTTTATCATTCCAGTCTATTAACACTGAGTTGATATCAATCCATCTTACTTCGCCGGAACGCGTGACAATACGGAAGGAATATCTTTGGGGAACATTAATATTGCTTGTTCGATCCTGATGACGAGACATGACAAATTCTCGATCATCGGGATGAAGAAAAGCAGTGAATTTTTTTGCCAGCATTTCTTCATAACTAACTTCAAGAAGATCAGTCATTCGTTTATTTGCAAAGCGAATAAACCCTCCTTCTGCAACTAAGATCGCTTCCCCTGCGTTTTCAAAAAGAGTACGATAACGTAATTCCTCTTTTTCTCTGCTTTGTTGCTGCTGCCAGACCGACCAGCGTTTCAACATCAACATACCAAGTAACATGGTACCGGGAGTGTAGATAAAGAGAAGTGGTAAAGCAATAGATCGCATGGTATCGAAAATACTTTCTTGAGGAAGCAAAAAAGCACACAAAAACATGCTGGTATGAACAACAAGTCCAAGAAGCAATATATTATACTGTGGTTTTTTAATTCTTCTTGGTGGAAAGAATATACGCCAAATCATACCGATGAAGCCGGAACTTAGGATCACGGCTACACCCATCCACATACCATCTCCACCTGCTGAAAATCTATAAATGGCAGCAATGGACATTGCGATAAGAGTGGGAATTGTACCGAAAAACAATCCGGAAACGGCTAAAAGAACTGATCGACTATCAAAAATAATACCGGGTTTTAGCGTCCAGGGCACATACATGACAAAAACTGCAATTACGCCAATAAGCAATCCGGCAAAAACCTTCCATGAGGTTTTTTTAATGACTTCATCTTTAGCCCAAAAAAAATCGTATATCAGAGTAAAAGATAAGAGTACCGCAATATTTTGAATAAGTCCGATGATTATTGATTTTTCCATCTATAGTCTCCCTGCCTGTGCATTAATTTTATTGAGAATTTGCTTTAATTCAAAGTATTATATTAGAAGCAATGCTATGTGAAGAAAGTTGAAAGTCTTCATTCCTCCTTATCTTTGTACGTTCATGCTTTCCTGCTCCCGTATTTCCTTTTTCTCTTTCCCGATTACAGTTCACTGTTCACTATTTACTGTTTACTGTTTACTGTTTACTGCTTTCTTCTTCCCGTCTATCGCCTAGTGCCTACGGCATACTTTATTTCCGTCTTGCAAGTATGTGGTTTTTCTCGTAAAATCTATCATATAATACGGGGATAAAAATGGATTTCATTTTTGGTACGGATTGGGGACTTTTCTTTGTTTTTACTTTGGGTATTGTCGGCATACTGGGTTTTGCGGATCTTCTGCTAAAAAAACTCAAGGTACATCCGCATACCACCCGTAGATTGGTCCATATTCTGGTTGGACTACTGGTGTGTTCCGCACCCTTTATCTTTGAATCCCGCCAACCCGTTTTGCTTGTCGCCATTATCTTTACGGTTCTGAATTACCTGGCGATCAAGAAAGATATGATCAAAAGCATCCATGAAACAGAACGCTTATCTTATGGAACCGTATATTTTCCTATTTCTTTTTTCATTCTCGTAATGTGGTTCTGGGATAAAGATCCCGCCATTTTGCTTACTGCTATGCTGATCATGGCTTTAGGTGATCCGGTCGCGAGCTGGGTGGGCGAATCAAGAAAAAAACCTTTGCTTTTTACGGTTTTAACAGACAAAAAATCACTGCAAGGCTCAACCGCTATGTTCCTGGTCTCTTTTGTGGTTGCAGTCATAGGCATGAAATTATTTCGCGGTGCTTTTGATCAGCCTATCACATGGATTATAGCACTTACTTTTGGTTTTTTTGCTGCGATCTTTGCCACCGGGGCAGAAACGATCTCGCATAAGGGAACTGACAATCTCATGGTTCCAATTGGAGCCGGTATTATTTTGGATGCTCTCTACAGTGGCACACCGGAATTTCAATTGCATCTTATGTTATGGATGGGTATTACTATCATAATCGCCTATCTTGCATATATTACTAAAGCATTAAGTCTTTCAGGTGCTATGGGCGCCTGGTTGCTTGGAACGGTGGTTTTCGGACTGGGCGGTATGGAATGGACGATACCGATTATTCTCTTTTTTGCCTGTTCAACTCTTCTGACAAAGTTGGGGAAAAAACATAAAAAGAAGTTAGCGACTGTTTTTGAAAAAACCGGGAAGCGGGATATTTTTCAGGTATTTGCAAATGGCGGTGTGGCGATGATCGCTACTATGTGTTGGCATTTCCTTTCCTCCACTTGGCCTGATCTGGAGATCTTTTGGTATTTGATCTTCCTGGGGGCTATCGCTGCAGCAACTGCAGATACCTGGGGTACAGAGATCGGTGCTTTCAGTACACATCGGCCGGTCAGTATTTTAACATGGAAACACGTCCCGCAAGGCACTTCAGGCGGATTGAGCATTATAGGTACAATAGGTACTTTTGCAGGATCGCTCCTGATCGCAGTAGCCGGAAAATTTTCATTGCAATATTTCGCGGATATTGATATGTCATGGACTACCGTATGGGTCATTAGCGGCATTGGTTTGATCGGCGCACTTGTCGATTCACTGCTGGGAGCGAGCGTACAGGCACAGTACCAATGTCCCACCTGCAAAAAAATAACAGAAAAGAAACATCATTGTGATAATGAAAATATTCCTCTCGTTAGCGGAAAACGTGTAATCACTAACGATATTGTTAATTTATCCAATACGGCTGTCGGCGGATTACTTGGCGGCCTTGCATATTTACTTTTATTTTAAGAGGCCGGCATGAAAAAAATCATTAAAACCCCTTTCGCAAATATGTATGAAGAAGCTCGTTTCTCTTCCCAGCTGGTAACACAGGGGATTATGTGGGAGATCGCGGAAGTCTTGGATCAGAAAGGTGATTGGATACATTTACGCACACCGGACGGTTATGAAGCCTGGGCACAGAATTTTTCCACTCTGGATATGACAGATGAAATGGAGAGAATGATCGCTTCGATGCAGAAGATCATGATCCATACACCTTTTCTTTCGATCTATGATAATTCCAAAATGACAGGGCAGCGTAAGGCCGTTGCCGCAATGGGTGCTTCTTTTCCTTATTTAAAAAAACAAGATGATGTATATGAAGTACTGATGCCGGATGCTTCTATCGGATATATTGAACAAAAGTCCCTAAGCATTACAAATCCCCGCGATATTATTCTTTGCTCAGCCGGGAAACTTCTCGGTTGCTCCTATTTTTGGGGCGGGAAAACTGAAAATGGTTGTGATTGTTCCGGGATCACTCAAATGTGCTTTATAATTGCCGGTATTCAACTTCCCCGGGATGCATCTCAACAGATCAAGGTATTAAAAGAACATCCTGTTGACATAAAAGAAGCTAAACCCGGTGATCTTGCATTTTTCCAAAATGAAAAAGGGAATATCATCCATGTTGCCATTATGCGACGTTCACCGGAATTCATTCATTCGTCAGGCGAGGTCAAACTGAACAGTTTTGATCCTGAGGCAGCACATTATTCAGAAAAACTCCATAAAATGCTGGAAGGCATATACTCCATTGATCATATATTATGAGAGATCGGGAGTCAGAAGATAATAGTTAGAAGTTAGAAGAAGAGGAAATAATGGCTATAAAAAGAATTCTATCGGGCATGCGGCCCACCGGGAAATTACATATCGGGCACTATGTTGGTGCCTTGGAAAATTGGGTGGCTTTACAGGGTGAATATGAAAATTATCATCTTGTTGCGGATTACCATGTGTTGACCACAAATCTTGATACATCCAATATGTTGGAAAATACTATTGATATGGTCAAGGACTGGATCGCTGCAGGTATTGACTCTGTTAAAAGTCCCATTTTCCGCCAGTCACAGATCAAAGAACACGCTGAACTGAATCTTCTTTTTTCCATGTTGATCACTAAAGAACGCCTGGAGCGAAATCCTTCGCTCAAGGACCAGATCCGGGATCTAGGGTTGCAGACAACTATTTATGGTCATCTGGGTTATCCTGTTCTGCAAGCAGCTGATATTTTACTTTATCGCGCTACTATCGTACCGGTAGGAGAAGACCAAGCTTCACATATTGAGATCACCCGCGAGATCGCCCGGAAATTCAATAATACCTATGGTGAGGTTTTTCCCGAGCCCAAAACAAAACTTACGCGTTTCTCCCGCTTACCGGGATTGGACGGGAAAGCCAAGATGTCAAAATCACTCGGGAATACCGTTTTTCTTTCAGACGGCCCCGAAGAAATATGGCAAGCGGTACGTAAAGCTGTGACCGATACCCAAAAAGTCCGTCGTAATGATCCGGGCCGTCCCGATGTCTGTACCATTTTTACTTATCATAAGGTATTCAATAATTCCGAAACAGCCGAGATTCGCAAAGGTTGTGAATCGGGTGCTTTGGGGTGTGTGGATTGCAAAAAGAATTGCGCCACAAAGATCGCTGACTACTTTGCCTCTCATCGTGAAAAGCGTACCACCCTCAGTGACGATATGATCATGGATATTCTTCTGGACGGGGAAGCCCGCGCGCGAGCATTTGCTCAGGAAACCATGGCAATGGTACGGGAAGCGATGAAATTGGGGTAAATAAAAGATTCAAGTAATGAAACGTTTTGATGAACGTGATACAATATTTGCTCGCAGGGCGTGGACCAGCAGGTCACACAGATAAAAAAGAAAAGGGCTCGATATATCGAGCCTCTACGTTTATTCAAACTAGTTACTAGTTTATAGTCGCCAGTTACTATTTTACAAGTGTCATTTTCCTTGTCCGGACTTTGTTCCCGGCAGTCAAACGATAGATATACCGGCCACTGGGCAGATCATCGGCATTAAATTGTATTTTGTAATATCCGGTAGCCTGCATATCGTTGATCAACGTATCTACAAATTCGCCGTTCACGGCGTATACCTTCAGATTTACAAAGCTGCTTTTAGGTAACTGATACCGAATGGAGGTACTGGCATTGAAAGGGTTGGGGTAATTTTGTTCAAGTTTGAAACTTTGAGGAAAATTTTCATCGACTCTAATAGCAACAGGTTCTTCCGGGATATGTTCAATAGTAAAACTATCAAGAACAGAGTTATTGATATCAAGTGCTTCACAAAACAATGAATTATTATCAATACTGACAATACAATAATGGTGGGCGCTGGTAGCCGTTACAATATTGGGATAATTTTCGTCTGCAGAATATATAGGGGCTCCGCCGCCGCCTGTGGTGATATGAGTCACATCGTTCACTTCTGCACGTGCATAATAATGGTTATGACCGGCAAATACTATCTGCACATTATATTCTTCGCATAAAGGTTGCAAATAATTTTGTACGGGGATTTCGTTCCCGTGGCCCCCAGCTGACCAGCCCGGTTCATGGAACATCATGATCTTCCAGATCTTATCGGTCGAACTCAGATCATTCTCGATCCAATTCAATTGTTCGGACCCTGTGGAGTAATTCGTATACTGATCCACGACAACAAAATGTGCCGGCCCGTAATCGAAAGACCAATATCTTCCATTAACAAAAGGATAGGGGAAATATTTTTTAAACAAGATGCCGCTTTTTTCATGATTTCCAATACAGGACTGATATGGTAAATTTCCCAACATTTCCATTATGTTAGGGTAATCCTGATTAAAAAATTGATTGTCCCAGTCCCCTTCATAATCACCATTGCCCACCAGATCACCTACTGAGAGTATAATGGAGTGTAATTCACTATCAGCTGAATATTTCTCAATAATCTGTTCTGCAACTTTATCATGATCCTGGGGATATGTTCTTGTATCTCCATAAACAAAGAATTTTATTGCCGTTTCATTGCTGTCGGGTGCTGTAGTAAAAGAACCTCTATAAAGATCACTGTCATTTGAAACTTTGTAATAATATTTTGTATCCGGCAGCAGGCCATTAAGTTCGGCATTGTGCCGGTGATCTATACTAATTTCTTCCGTTAGCATTGATCCACCGGTTGTATTGGAATCCAAGCCCCATAATACTGAGCATGAATCCGTATCATAAAGTTGATATACTATCTTCATTTGGGTATTTGAACCCGGATAGATCAAATAGGGTTGTTTTCTGAAAGTTGACTCCCCTGCCTGCAAAATGGAGAGAAGTGCGATCACTATTATATAAATTCTTTTCATATAACTAACATTGCCTTTCTTATACTTACCAGTTATTAGTTACCAATTACCAGTCACTATTTCATCAGAATCATTTTCATTGTCCGAACATCATTCCCCGCCATTAAACGATAAATATAAACGCCACTTGGCAGGTCGTTAGCGTTGAATTGCACAGTATAATATCCGGCATCTTGAATACCATTGATCAAAATTCTGACCCTATGGCCGTTAAGATCATAGACATTCAAACTGACGTTTCTGCTTTCAGGTAATTGATAACGAATAGACGTGCTCGGGTTAAATGGATTGGGATAATTCTGGTCACAGCGGAAATCACCGGGGAGTACATCCGAGATCGCAGTTTCACTTACCCAAACATCGACGGTGTGACTTGTACTGTCGTTCTCATTATCTTTAGCAACAAAAGTTACAGTTTCTGTGCCAAGATAATCAGAGCTCGGTGTCAGAACAGCAAGTGAATCATCTTGTAAAGAAATATCGAGATTCGCAGAGTTGCCCGACCATGTATATGTCAAAGGATCACCATTCGGATCCATAAAGACTTGATTTAAGTTATAGGTAATACCTATGTTTTTTGCTACATCCAGGGTGTCCTGATCATTGATCACAACCGGTACATTGTTGATAACCTCAATATAATTGCTTTTAATACAATTTGAGATCCTTCCACTTTTTTGAGCTGAAAGAGAAATAGAATAAATACCTGACCGGGTATAAGTGTGAACAGGTTCTTTTTCGTAATAGAAGTTTCCACTGTTATCAAGTTCCCAGATATAAGTATCAATACTGTCTGGTCCTGAGACCGACGTATTTATAAAGTGAACGGTCAAAGGTTTTGAACCGGATATGTTCGCTGTATGGAAACCGGCGGACAATCCCGTATCTTGCGCTGCAAAGATCTCAAAGTCATCGATACACCAATATTTTTCATTTGTGCCACGGTAATTGAATTTGAATTTTACATCACGGAATCCACCTACATCTGCACTAAGATCCAGTTCGCTGAGCAGGGGATCCGTCGTATTCTCTGTCCATCGTGCCGCCTCATACCATGTAAGTCCATTGTTGACAGTATAAAGGATGCGAGCAAGGGTCAAACTACTGATCTCGAGCCGATGTTCAAAGCTTACGATGACCGAGTGACTAAGCGCAAAATTATAGGATTGTGTGATCAATTCGGCATCGATCTTTTTATCACCTGCATGTTCAGAATCCATAACCATGAAACCGTTTCCGGCTGTACTTGAAGCTATCGTTCTGTTTTCAGGATTTTCCATGGAAAATGTGCCGTCTCCGTAGCGATCGAAGATCACCCAACCTTCAGGCAAGCCTTCTGAGAAGTCTGTTTCATAAAAGGGCGGTGATGCCGTTTTTGCCGAGCCACCGACTCTGTCCGAGTAAGTATATGCACTATCATTAAAAGAGTAAATAGCATAATACTGTGTCGTTCCGGGGGAAAGTCCTGTATGATAGAAAACTGTATCTATTCCTTTATAAATGACTTCGCCTCCCGAAACTGTTTCACCAAGGTCATAAGATTGCATGCTTTCCGGATAACCGATACCTGCGGTGGTTGACCAAAGTATCATAACCGAATCGGCATCTGCATTCAGTGTCCAGTTGACTGTTACGGAATCCTCGCCTTCAGCGGTCATCATAACATTGCCCGGCTTATCTACATTCGTATCACCGAAGTTGAAGGTGATAATTCCGGAGGTTTCTTGAATATTTCGAATCGGACTGCGGCTGTAGTTTCCCGCCCAGTCCTGAGCATTGGGAGAACCCGTATCAAGAAAGGATGTCTTTCCGCTTGTACCGGGGAAAGGATCGCCGGCATTTATTTGTGAGCTTGTGATATTTCCCAATCCATCTGCTTCTTCAAGATCAAAAGCCTGGCGTGAAGGATCACAATTCAGTGAATTGTTATTCCATCTGCTTGAGTTCATATCGATATGAAAGATGAGCAAGCCATGTCCGGGTATTCCAGCATCCCAACTTACTCGCTGACGATTTTCCATAAAGAAAAATTCATTCTCCGTTGGAGAGAAAAAATAGCGTACTTGATTATGACTATGTGCCGGATTTAAGGTAACATTTTCAGTTCGCAACAGTTCTATGGGCTCTGACCATCGCAAATACATGCGAGACCAGGCATTGAAAATAGGCGGGCGATTACCGGCATCGTTCCATGAGCCCCCGGCCATTTCATCCCACCCGCCAAGACCGCCGCAATTACCGCCGCTACCATCATAATCCGTATCATAAAAATCCGGTAATCCGCAGACATGTCCAAATTCATGACAAACAACACCAATAGTGGTACGGGTTGTTCCGGAGGTGCCATATAATTCCATCGAAGTGGAATAATCGTAAAATGTTTTTCCATCTAAGCTGGGTTGTGACCCTATAAAAGCCCAACGGTGAGGCCAAATGGTGTTCTCATCTGCACCGTAAAAACATTCTCCGTATCCGGCATAAATGAAATACACATTGTCAATATATCCGTCATTATCGTTATCATACTGTGCATAATCAACTAAAGGATCTGCTTTATTTATGGCTTCACGAATAAATACCTGAATATCTCCAGTATTATTATTGCCATAAAAAGCATATCCGCTATCTAATACCACTGGACCAATTACATCAAAATCGGGATTAAAACGATCAAAAGACGTTGCGTTATAATATTTTTTAACACTTCCGATCGCACCATTATGAGTATAATTCTCACCATTCATCAAACTATCAAAATTTGTCGCACTATGGGTAAATGAAACATCGGCAAACTCAACCAAAATGAGTAAAAATTTCTTGTCTCCAAGAGTGGGAAAATCGGTTTGATCAAAAGGTACTGGCGGTGCGGGTGCGGATACTGCCATTGTTCCTGTTTTTTGCATGCTTGCGGGATAGACAATGAGCTCCGGTAGAGATGTGACAAATTTCTTCTCTTGAAAATTACGTTGATCCGGGGCATGAGCCACAACACCGGACAGTTTGGCAAGGCCATCTATTGTCACTTCTGCATATTCATAAAGTCCGGATTTATTTTTAATAATATGGCGTCCATCTTCGGTTTCATGCCAGGATCGATTTTCATCACCACGCAAGTAAACGGTTAATTCCGTACCATCCGGATAAGATATAATACCCGGTTCCGGGTTTGCCGGCACAGCAAAAAGTCCCGTAACGATCATAGTTAATAAAATAATTGTTATGTGTTTTCTTGTCAATTTTGTCTCCCAAATCTTTGCTGTATAATACAAAAGCATTTTGATAGTGGAAAATATTTTAATAACTTTTTATCTATTGTTAAAGAAAAGGATGAAACCGGCATGGAGAGAAAATTATTGATAGAACGTTCAGCGGAAGGCAAACAAAGCCTTGCTTTTCCGGCATGTGATATTCCTGAGCGTCCCATAGAGAATTATATTCCAAAAACTTATTTGCGTTCCCGAGAATGTGGACTACCGGAGGTCAGCGAACCCGAGATTGTCCGACATTTTGTAAACCTTTCGACCCTGAATCATCATGTTGACAAGGATTTTTATCCTCTCGGTTCATGTACCATGAAATATAATCCCAAGATCAATGAAGCCGTGGCTGGGAATCCTTGTATTTCCGAAGTTCACCCTTTCCAGGAAGAAAGCACGATCCAATCCGCACTAAAAATATATCATGATGTGGAACAGTACCTTTGCGCCATTACCGGCATGAGGCGATTCACCTTGCAACCGGCAGCCGGCTCACACGGTGAACTTTGCGGCGTGATGCTCATGCGGGCTTATCACAGGGCCAAAGGAAACAACAAAACTACTATCCTTATCCCCGATTCGGCACATGGCACCAATCCGGCCTCAGTCCATTTGGGTGGTTATAAAGCTGTAACCGTAAAATCCACGGATGAAGGCGTAGTGGATATTGAAGATCTTAAATTGAAGCTCAATGATGAAGTCGCCGGTTTTATGTTGACCAATCCTAACACTCTGGGCATTTTTGAGAAAAATGTTCTTGAGATATCTAAACTTGTTCACGATATAGACGGCCTCATGTATATGGATGGTGCCAATATGAACGCATTGTTGGGTATTATTAAAACAAATGACATGAGTTTTGATATCACACATATTAATCTTCATAAGACTTTCTCTACCCCCCACGGTGGCGGAGGGCCCGGTGCAGGTCCAATTGGTGTGGTTGATAAATTAGTCCCTTATCTACCCGTTCCGATCATTGAAAAAAGGGATGACAAATACTTCCTTGATTGGGACCAGCCTAAAAGCATAGGCAAAATGCTGGGGTTCTGGGGTAATTATTCCGTCATCGTCAAGACTTGGGTCTATATTAGAATGTTGGGTGAGAATGGACTGAAAGATGTTTCAAAGCATGCCATTATTAATGCGAATTATATTAGAGCTTCACTTGAAGATGTATATGAACTGCCCTTTAAATCGCCAAGTATGCACGAATGCGTGTTCTCGGGAGATCGACAGAAGGCACAAGGCGTCCGCACTTTAGATATTGCCAAACGCATGCTGGATTATGGTGTTCATGCACCTACTATTTATTTCCCTTTGATCGTTCATGAGGCATTAATGATCGAGCCAACCGAGACGGAAAGCAAAGAATCTTTGGATCATTTTATCGGCATTATGCGTGCGATCGCGGAAGAAAGCAAAAATAATCCCGAGATCGTAACTTCCGCACCGCAAGATACACCTGTCAAGCGACTGGATGAAGTCAGAGCCAGCCGTGAACTCAATGTAAGATGGTGAAACATAAGACGTAAAACATAAGACGTAAAACGTAAAATACAAATTTTGAAATGAAAGTGCAAACTGCCTGCACACCATAGCTTTTAGCGAAGGTGTGTCATCCCGAGCGCAGTCGAGGGATCTATTCACGAGACAGCTTAATTAAAATATAAAGACATCCACAGATTATGCAGATTAACACAGATTGTGTTATAAAGTTTAATCTAAGAAAATTAATGAAATCTACGGATAGAATCACATATACAATGATCATTACATACCAGCAAAAACAGATCGCCATTGAACAGAATGATCATGTTCGGGGTATTGATGTTGTTCGCAAACATTTCCCCGAACAAAAAGAACAAATTCTATGCATATCTTGTGATACCGAATTACAGAGTTTAAATAATATTATTTCATCTTCCATTTCCAATTGCTGTTTTTATGATATTAACGATACGCTTGGTGCGGAGTGCCTGGCAGTCAGCACAACCGCCCTCATGCTCATGGCAGCCGAAGGTCTTTTTCCCGATACGCGTATTTCGGTAGAACATTCTTTTGGAAAGGGTTTTTACTGCGAACCCGTCAAACTTAAAACACTCCCCGATAATTATCTTGATTTGCTTAAAACAAAAATGGATGAATATGTAAAAGCCGATCATGAATTTGAAGAACGTGTCATCACGCATGACGAATTGAATAATATCAAGCTAAAGCGCTTTAATGTTTTAAAAAATTCCCCTAAGGACCATTTGCGTATATATGACCTCTGCGGTTTCCCACACTGGTTTGTTTCCTCATTGGTTCCATCGGCCGGATATATCAAGCAGTTCAAAATAACGCCTTATGAAAAGGGTTTTGTTCTGGGATTTCCGACGCGCACGTCACCGGACATGATACCCCCCTTTGTTTCTTCACCTAATTTATTCAGAGTTATCCGTGAAAGCGAAGAACGCGGAAAAATGCTTGATATCCGGCATATCAGTGATCTGAACGAACATGCACTTGAAGGCCGGCAAATGGAGACTATCCATCTTTATGAGGCTCTGCACGAAAAGAAGATCGCAGAGATCGCGGATGTGATCACCCATCGTAAAAAGCTGCGATTTATTTTCATTGCAGGCCCCTCCGCTTCCGGTAAGACCACTTTTATGAAACGGCTGTCCCTGCAATTGCGCATTAACGGACTAAAACCCAAGCACATTTCTCTTGATGATTATTTCGTAAATCGTGAACATACTCCGCAGGATGATAAAGGTGAGTTTGATTATGAACATTTCGATGCGATCGATCATGAACTTTTGAACCGGAACCTAATAGATCTGATGAATGGAAAAGGAGTACATCTACCCCGTTTTCTTTTCCAGGAAGGCAAAAAAGAATATCAGGAAAATGAAACCTTTCTTCTTAATGATGAAATATTGATCCTGGAAGGCATTCATGGTTTGAATCCCGGACTTGCAAGTCCAATTCCGGATGAAACCAAATTTCGTATTTATATTTCAGCTTTAACTCAATTGAATTTCAATTTATATAATCGTGTATCCACCTCTGATACACGACTCTTACGCAGAATGTACCGGGATTCACAATTTCGCGGTCATTCTCCCGAGGAAACGCTTTTGCGCTGGCCCTCTGTTCGTCGTGGTGAGGCTCGCTGGATATTCCCCCATCAGGAGAACGCGGATATTTATTTCAACAGCGCTCTGGAATACGAATGGCCGGTCTTCTCCGGGATCCTGCTTGAGACACTCTCCTCCATTCCCGACACCTCACCTGTTAAAGTTGAAGCCGAACGCCTTTGTCGGCTAATGGAGCTGTTTGTCCCTTTTACCACTGAGCTTATACCACCTACTTCGCTGATACAAGAGTTTTTGGGTGGATCTTCGTTTGTATATTAACCAAAAATAGTGACCTAAAGTACAGTTAAATTCTACTGTTTGCTTTTATTAAACAAGAGCATTATTTTCCTATAGAAAACCACAGATTACCAGCCGTCGCCCATTGGGCTATGGCTGGTAATCTGTGGTTAGTATTTATCTTAATAATCAATTTATGGGTTGTATTTCCCTGCTCTTATAATTTTTACAGGAAAGCATTATAATTAATTCCCTTGTTATCAGTTAATTAGCATATTAATTTATTCTAATTCATTAAATATCGAGGTAAAACCATGAAAAATTTCATTCGTATGTTGATCATTGCGGTTCTTGTCGTTTCCATCGGATTTTCTGTGACATTTCCAAAGGGTATTATTCAATTTGACGACGGTGATCAGATGCGGGTTAAAAAGGTGGAGATCCGGGAGAACATGGTATTTTATCGCTATGCCGGCGATGAGTATTCAGCACTTCTTGAGGACGTTATTTGGATTAAGGCGCGTGGAAAATTTGAACGTACTTTGGGGAATATTGGTGCCGGAACAGCGTTGGTGCTCGTGGGTACAGTTGCGGTTCTATCGGGTGATTATAGCGCGCAAGCCATTGGTGAAATGACCGGCGTTGCCGTTGGTGTCGGTGCATTCATGTATATTGGAGGACGTCTTGTCGGAAAGCTGTTTGACCCTTGGCGGAAAATTTATAAAGCGCCGATAGCATCTGAATAATTAATAAAATATATTATTATAGAGCATTAATCAAAACTGAGGTAAAACCATGAAAAATTTCATTCGTATGTTGATTATTGCGGTTCTTAGTTTCTCTTTAGTCCTTGCCGCAACCTTTCCTAGGGGGATAATTACTTTCAAAGACGGTGCAGAGCTGAAAGTCAAAAAAGTTTCTATTCAGGATAACTTTGTGTATTACAAACTAAAGGGCGAAAAGCTATCTGCTCTGCTGGAAGATGTAGAGTTCGTTAAAGTACGTGGGAAATTCGAACGAGCAATTGGAGGAATTACCGGTGGTGCTACCTTGTTAGTGATTGGGGGTGTCTCTACCTTTGTTGGCATGCTAACTCCTGAGATCGCGCCGAAATTAGCGGGACTAACAGTAGGCTTCACTGCTGTTGGATACATTGCGGGACGTCTGGTTGGTAGTGTGTTCGACCCTTGGCGGAAAATTTATAAAGCACCAATTCCAGAGTAAGTAGTAAGGAGTAAAGAGAAGCAAGTTACTCGTTACGAGTTTAATCTGTGGATTTATTAAATTTTCTTATAAATTATATCCATGAAAAAATATATCGATATCAACACATGGGATCGCAAAGGTCCTTTCCGGCACTTCTTAAAATACAGTGATCCCTATTTTGGTATTTGCACAAATGTAGATTGCACAAATGCCTATGCTCACACCAAAAAAATGGGTGTATCATTTTTTCTGTATTATTTTTATCTCTCGCTTGATGCGGCGAACAATATCCCGGAATTCAGGATCCGGCTCGAAAATAAGCAGCCGGTCATTTTTGACAAGGTAAGCGGTTCCCCCACCGTATTGCGGGATGATGGCGGCTTGGGATTTGCCATGTTGGAATATGAAGATACTTTTGAGAACTTCCGCAAAAAAGCTGAGTCCGAACTTGAACGCGTGAAAAGCACACCCGAACTGGATGCTTCGAAAGATTGTCCCGAAACGATCTATTATTCTATTCTGCCCTGGATCAAATTTACCTCTGTAAAACATCCAATGGACCTGTCTGACACAGAAGGTGTACCTATTCTGACTTTCGGAAAAACATTTAAGGAAAATGGGCGACTCATGATGCCGCTCGGCGTTCATGCCCACCATGCCCTGATGGACGGAATGCATATTGCACAATTTATTGAGAGCTTTCAGAAGAAGCTCTCAATGAATATCGAATCATGAACATTCGAGTATTCGAACAATAAAAGTAAATATAAAATAATGATCAACGAAGTATATTGAACTGCTCCCACTTTCGTCATCCTGAAAATACTGCCGACGGCAGTGTTGTTCAGGATCTCTGTGTTAACCTGGTTTCAGCAATTTTAATGGACAAAATAAAAATTTTAAATTTAGTGACATAACGCGTGACCGGTCGAAAAATAGTACTCCTTAACTTATTTAACCCCGCCGGGGTTGTAAATGACGGAAGGGGTTCAATATAGATTTTCCCCAGACAAAATACACCCTAGCCTCGGCGAAGGTGACGTAGTCGAATATATTTATC
>JAYEJI010000118.1:0-11548 GCA_034660515.1 Fidelibacterota bacterium | reverse complement strand
CAACCTCAACCTTAACCTCAACCTCAACCTTAACCTTAACCTTAATCTTAACCTCAACCTCTTAATTCCCCAATATTAAATATTATTTGAAAATCACATAAAAACGTAATAATATTGGCATGTACTTTACTTGTCTGTAAATAAAAAAGGACCCAAACATGAAACGATTAATTTATTTGGTATTGATTTTGTTTTTTGTGATCGCAAACGCACAAGAAAATCTAACATATCAAAAACCGCCTCAAGATATTTTGGATCTTGTGGACGTACAGCGTGCTCCATCTGTTCTGATAGACGATAATAAAGAATATATGGTTTTACTTTATCGGGATACGTATAAAACCATCGCGGAACTATCAGAAGATGAACTTCGCTTGGGTGGCTTGCGAATTAACCCCAAGACAAATATTGGCAGTAGAACGAACTATTACAATGATATTAAAATAAAAAATATTAAGAAAAATAAGGCTTCAATAAAATCGGTAAAAGGCTTGCCGGAAAATCCGCGTTTTGCTAATTTTACATGGTCTCCCGATCAGAAAAAGATTGCCTTGACCAACACAACACTGCTTGGTGTTGAATTATGGGTGCTAGACCTGCAAAATGCAATACTTACAAAGCTGACAGAAGCCAATATCAATGCCAATATGGAAGATGTGGCCAATTGGTTTGAAGATAGTCAATCATTATTGATAAAATTGGTTCCCGGGGAAAGAAAGGAGTTAATTGATAATAATAAAGTAATTCCTTCAGGCCCAACCGTTTCAGTGAGTGATGGCCAAAAAGCACAAAATCCCACCTATCAAGATCTTCTGAAAAGCAAAACAGATGAACACAACTTTGAACAATTGGCATCCTCTGAGATCTACAAAGTATCGCTCAATGGAACGAAAGAAAAGTGGCTTGACATAGCAATGTATGTTAATATCAGCTTTTCGCCCGATGGTAATTATGTGAAAGTAAGTACACTTGAAAGACCATTTTCTTATTTGGTCCCTTATAATCGTTTTCCATCAAAAACCATGATCTATACCAAAGATGCAAAAGAAGTAGAAACTGTTTTGACCGTGCCCTTAATTGAAGCTCTCCCCAAAGGCTTTATGGCTGTAAGAAAAGGACGAAGAAACTTGAGTTGGCGTAGTGACAAACCTGCAACACTGGTATATACCGAAGCACGTGATGACGGCGATCCGACAAAAAAAGTGGAATATCGTGATGAAATATTTTTACTGGAGGTTCCTTTTAACGGCAATCCCAAAAGTATTCTAAAAACTATTAATCGTTTTGCGGGTATTGAATGGGGTAATGATAACATTGCGATCGCGCATGATTATTGGTGGAATAGCAGAAATACCAAAACCTATGTTTTTGATCCATCCAATATTTCCACAAAGCAGGTAATTATCTCAGATCGAAATACTCAAGATCACTATAACAATCCGGGAGATTTCGTAAGCAAAAGAAATGACATGGGCAGTTATGTATTATCCCTTGAGGGGAATACTGCTTTCCTGATCGGTAAAGGATTTTCCGAGAAAGGACAATTTCCGTTTATTGATAAAATGGATTTAAAAACGCAGGAAAAAGAACGCCTCTATCAATCACCCTACTCCGATAAATTGGAAGATCTCAGGCAATATGATCTGAAAAAAAACCAAATCCTGGTGAGAATTGAATCCAAAAATGACTATCCGAATTATTACTTCAGAAATTTAAAGAATAATAAATTGAAGCAGCTTACTTTTTTTGAAAATCCCTTCAAAAGTATTCAAAATGTACATAAAGAGGTGATCACCTATCAGCGTG
Organism: Fidelibacterota bacterium; assembly: GCA_034660515.1. GTDB lineage: Bacteria > Fidelibacterota > Fidelibacteria > Fidelibacterales > Fidelibacteraceae > M50B103. Next base: position 9,742 of record JAYEJI010000118.1, on the reverse strand, counting down.
AAGATGGTTTAGAACTATCAGGTACGCTTTATCTACCCGCAGGATATGATATGAACAAGAAAGAAAAACTACCGATGATATTATGGGCATATCCAAAAGAGTACAAGGATAAATCCTCTGCTTCACAGAATACACAAAATCCGAATGAGTTCACCTACCCGCATTGGGCATCTCCTATTCACTGGGTGAATAAGGGCTACGTGATATTGGATGACGCTGCATTTCCTATCGTGGGTGAAGGTGATGCTGAACCAAACGAGACCTTCAGAAGTCAGTTGATCGCTAATGCAAAAGCCGCCATCGATGCCGTAGATAAATTAGGATATATCGACAGAAAGAAAGTGGCAGTCGGCGGACATAGTTACGGAGCGTTCATGGTCGCTAACTTACTGGCCCATTCTGATCTTTTTGCTGCAGGAATTGCCAGAAGTGGTGCCTATAACAGAACGCTAACGCCCTTTGGCTTTCAAAGTGAAGAACGCACCTATTGGGAAGCCCCCGAGGTGTATTATACCATGTCTCCTTTTATGCATGCCGATAAAATGAAAACACCCTTGCTTCTTGTACATGGCGAAGCAGATAATAATGCCGGGACTTATCCCTTACAAAGCCAGCGATATTTTAATGCTTTAAAGGGATTGGGAGCACCGGTAAGATTGGTCATGTTACCGAAAGAAAGTCATGGATACAGAGCAAAAGAAAGCATTCTTCATCTTCTATGGGAACAAGATCAATGGCTGGAAAAATACGTCAAAAATAGATAAAATCGCACGATCATGCACCCTTACGTGACGAAACTACTATTATTATAAATTCCTCTGATCCTTTGTTCTGGAATGACTAATATGTAGTATTATTTATATGAAAAGTTCGTTTTATTCTTATTGAAATTATGTATAATTAATAACCATCATGAAACAGTCACAATAGATATTCTTGAGGAAAGAAAAATATGCAAAACGATAAAACTGCTTCATTAAATAAAAAAGCAAATAAGTTTAGCACCTTCGGTGGCGTTTTTACTCCGAGTGTACTGACCATTCTTGGCGTAATTATGTATCTGCGCTATGCGCAGGTTGTGGGACAAGCCGGACTCTGGGGCTCTCTGCTGATCTTACTTGCTGCTACGATCATTTCACTTATTACGGGATTGTCGATTTCGTCTATTTCGACTAATATGCAAATCAAAGGCGGTGGAGCATATTACCTGATCAGCCGAAGTCTTGGTGTGGAGTTTGGTGGTTTAATTGCCATCTTTTTCTATATTGCTCAAGCAGTTGCTGTGGCCTTATATATCATCGGTTTCACAGAGGCGATTTTTGCCGCTTTCCCGGGGATTGCTCTATCGTTTCGTATGGTAGCCATGCTGACAAACATTATTGTTTTTACTTTAGTGTATATCGGTGCCGGCTGGACCATTAAAGTTCAATATGGAATTTTAGCTATTGTCATGCTGTCATTACTGTCCTTTATAATAGGTGCTATGGGACATGCTTCAGTTGATATGCTGCGCAGCAATTTACAACCGGCATTTACCGATAATAATTCATTATTTATTATGTTCGCCCTGTTTTTTCCGGCAGTTACCGGAGTTATGGTGGGCGTTAATATGTCCGGTGATTTAAAAAAACCTCGGCGTGCAATTCCTCGTGGAGTCTTGACTGCCATTGGTTTTACAACACTTATTTATGCTTCAGTTGCCATATTATTGGCCATGAGCAGCAATCGTGAAATTTTGCTTAGTGAAAATTTTGTCATGAAAGATGTGTCATGGAAAGGGGCACTAATCTATGCCGGAGTTTTTTCTGCTACTATATCATCTGCTCTCGGAAGTATGATGGGGGCACCCCGCATTTTACAAGCTTTTGCGAAAGATAATATTTTTAAGAGACTGCATTTTTTATCTCAGGGCAGCGGACCGTCAAATGAACCGCGCCGTGGAATTATTTTAACCTTTTTAATTTCAGCACTGGGTATCATGGCAGGAGATCTTAATACGATTGCTCCTGTGATCACCATGTTTTTTCTTATAACCTATGGAACAGTCAATTTAGCCTGCTTTTACGAGATGATTTCACGTAACCCCAGTTTCCGACCTTCCTTTCGGGTACACCATTGGTCCATTGCCTTGCTGGGAACCTTGGGTTGTTTAGCGGTAATGTTGCTTATAAATTTTGTTTGGGCCATTGTTGCCATTATTTTATCCAGCGGCATGTATCTTTTAATTTTGCGTAGGGAAGTTAAAGTACAATGGGGTGATTTGAACAGTGGTTTTGCTTATCAGCGTGCCCGTAATGCATTATTGAAACTCGAACAGGAAAAATATCACCCCAAGAACTGGCGTCCTTCTATTCTTACTCTCAGTGGTGGGGCTTGGAACAGATCTAATTTGGCGCATTATGCTTGCCTGCTCTCTGCGGGTCGCGGGATCGTCTCTCTGGTACAGATCATGACAGGCGAACTGGAGGATCGCTATGTTCATCGGGATGAAGCCGAAAGACTCATGCGAAAATTTATTATTAAAGAAAAACTTCCGGCTTTCCCTGTTGTGGTCGTTGATGAAAGTTTTACAGCCGGATTAAAAGCTTTATTGCAAGTACACGGGATTGGAGGTTTAAAACCAAATACATTACTTATGGGTTGGACCCATGACCCGGACAATATCGGAGTATTTTCCATGATCCTTGATCTGGCGAAACATATGCATCGTTCAGTGTTAGTCGTTCGCTCTGAGCAAGAACAGAATAATTGGACTGTTCCCAAAGGCGCGATCAATATCTGGTGGAACGATTCCACAAACAGTCCTTTATCGCTGTTAGCGGGCTTTTTATTACAACAAAATCGGGAATGGCGAAGCAAACCACTACGTATTCTACGTACCGTTGCACCCAAGGCGGATGTAAATAATTTAAAGAATGAGATATCAGAAATGCTGACTTTATCCCGCATTGAAGCTGAAGTTGTAGTGTTGCCTTGTGAAGATCCCCTCGAAGCTGTTCGTGACAATATGCAGCTTTCATCAGTTCTGTTCACCGGATTTATTCCGGAAAACGAAACAGCTAAGATCAAAGTGCAAATGGAAAAACTACAGCGGATCATGACCCTGCCGGGTGAGATCGTTTTGGTCTACAATGCCGGGGACGCGTCGCTCTTTGAGTAAACGATGAAGATTCGTAACGCGTAACACGTGACTCGTGCGAATAATACGGTGAACGGTAAAGATATTAGCTCAATTGATAATTTTAAATGGACAATTAACAATGAAATTTAAAGAGGAACTGCAAGGAGAACGATTAATTTTAAAGCGGACAAGGCCAACACAAGAAATGGCTGAGTTGATCTTTCAGGCTGTTGATGCGAACCGCGAGCATCTGCGACCTTTTTCTCCTTGGGAAAAAAATGATGATTCAGTCGAAAGCTGTCTGAATTATCTGAAAGAAAAAGAACCCAAGACCAAAGCCGGTGAGCGGGTTGAATACGGAATATTTATCAAAGACGGCAATGAATATATCGGCAATATCCAGGTTTTCAATATGTCTCAGGAAAACCACTGCGGTGAGTTAGGCTACTGGTTGACGGAAAGTTCGACCGGTCACGGTTACATGCGGGAAGCAGTTCGCATTCTGGAAAAAGAATGCTTTACCAGCTTAAACCTTCACCGTATCCAGATCACCTGCGATGTGCTGAACGAGGCCTCAACCAAGGTGATCAAAGCTTGTGCTTATACCTATGAAGGAACTTTGAGAGAGGATATGTATGATCCATACCATGATCGTATGCGTAATACCCTGATGTTCTCAAAATTGAGATCGGAATTCTTGACTTAATAGTAATTTCTGAGACTATTTAGCCCTATATTCACATTATGAACAGAAAACGATATAAAGGAAGGCACATGAAACGACCCGGGATCATTCTTATTATCTTGGCTGTATTAATGATCATTACCAACCCCTCCAAAGATGATTTTTTTGAATGGGTCAATAATAAAGCTCTGGAAGAATCGGAAAGCTCTATCGAAGGCGTACTGACCAATATGTTCGTGACTCCTTTGCTGAAATCTATGACCGTCCGGAAAGATTATATCCTCTTCAGTACCTATACCATTGAATTTGATGAGAATGAAACAATCTATTTGGGGATCTTTAAAAAATTCATTGAGCTATAGTACTTCTAATACACATGTTATGTTGAAACAGTCTATTCACCGAATATAAATTCTATTACATGAAATCATTAAAAACAGAAAATATTCAAATTAGAGAAAGCAATTGCTCTGATTTTAAGGTAGTTGATACAAAAAAACCTTTGAAATTGACATTTAATAAAATACTTTCCCCAAAAAAAATGTGGTAGAAATGAAAAGATATAATATTTCGGAAGAGTGTATAGGTTGTAGAGCCTGTGTAGAGGTTGCAGGTGAAAATTTTGTAATGAATGATACCAATAAAGCCTACATAAAGAAACAACCTGAGAGTGACAATGAAGCATTGCAATGTGAAAAAGCCTTAAATGTTTGTCCCGTAAATGCGATTCATGCGGATGAGGTCAGTAAAACAGAGAATATTGCAGTAATTTTGGGGTCATCAAATATTAAAGCAACACTTGAGAAACATCCGGAATTAAAAGATGTATTGATTGACTTTTCTCAAAAGTTCAAACGGATGCTTAATCCGGCATTATTTAATACGCTCGCACGTTTTGCCAGTTTTAATGATGCCGCAAAAGTAAGCGAAATATCAATTTGCGAAATTTTACATACGATCAATAAATTTCTCGGCATAGAAGACAAGTTATTGAAAAGTATGCCAAAATGTATTCAGGAAATTGCAGATGAAATTGAAAACAAAAGCGTTGCTCTAACATGGAATGAGATCACAGAACGGTATATTTATAACAATAATACAATTGACGAATTAATTCAAAAAGTTTCCAATCTGGCTCCTCAACAAAATATTGTTATTATTTCGGAACCCCCCCCCAATGAATTATTAAAAGTGGCAGATGGACTTGATCTCGTCTTTAATATTAATAAAGATGAGAAGTACAGAATATCATTTTTTAATCCTCGGAAGGCAAAAGAAACTATTCCATGGCAAGAGCGAAAAAACAAATTTGAAACTCTTGATGTAAGAACAATGAAAACTGATCCATTTGATATTATTATTAAAAAAGCTTATGCAATAAAAGAAGATAGTGGATTTGTTCTTATCCAGCGTTTTGAACCTCATCCTCTGATAAATATGCTTTCAGAAATGGGTTTTGAACATGTAACAGAACAAAGAGAATCAGGTGAATTTTGGATATATTTATATAAAATAATAAGCGAGGGGCATCAGGATGAAACATCTTCTTCAAAAATTGATGTTGTAATTCAATCTGCAACTCCTGTTGCATATCCGGTAATTATGAGATTGCTTCAATCTAAAAAGATCAGAGAACACATAAACATCAAGGAACTGAAAGTTTGGGAAGAAACCGAGAAACATCTCGCATGGATAACAAACGGAAAAGCAGATATAAGTTTTTCGGCACTTATTACATCAGCGAAATTAAGAAACAGCGATATTAAAATACCCGCTCTATTTGTTTGGGATAATTTTGTATTGTTAAGCCGCTGCAAAGCTGACAGTTTTGAAGATATTATTGGAAAAGAAATTTATACGCCCTTATTTGAAGAAGCTCCACCTGCAAAGATCACTAAATATTTAATTAAAGCAAGCGATTTAGATCCAAATGATTTCAAATTTGTATTTGGGAAACCCTTTGGCAGACCGGAAGAAATTTATATTGATTTTATTTCCGGCAAAGCGGATACGGTCATTTTACGCGAACCGGAAGCCAGCTACGCAATTAAAGTAATGCAAGACAGAAATACAGATATTTCAGTAATATCATATAATGAAATTTGGAATAAGATCAATCCCGGATTTGGAAGTTTTCCCAATGCAGGAGTGGTGTTAAAGGGCGAATTTACCCGAAAACATCCCGAGCTGACAAAAGTATTTTTAGAAGAGCTGAAGTCTTCTATAGAGTGGGTAAATAAAAACAAGAAGGCTTCTGCCGAACTGAGTTTTGATATGATGCGTCAACCTGTTGACAGAATTGAATTATTCCTGGATCGTGTAAATTTTAATTATGTCGATGGTAAAACATTGACAAATAAAGTAAAACAATATTTTGATACCTTGAATCAGCATGATATTGTAGAAATGAATGTTGATGAGGATTTTTTAAATATTTTTAAAATATAAATGTTACAAGCTCAAAACCTATTATCCTGTAAGAGATCAGATGATATTACAGAAATGAAATGTGAGGTTGAATAAATGAAACTGACGGTCATATTTATAAATGTTTTTGCCTTATGCTGCTTGTTGTTTGCCTTGTATAAGGACAAGGCTAAAACAAAAAAAGCACTTATTATAACCTTAAGATCATTCATTCGAATTATTCCCGCAATTCTTATGATCATACTTTTAATTGGTTTTCTTGTGGGTTTCTTACCGGAAAATGGAATCGCAAAAATAAGCGATGAGCACTCCGGATTTTTCGGTGTTTTTCTTACGGCTTTATTGGGAGCGATCATGCATATTCCTTCCTTGCTTTCCTTTCCTTTGGCTGCATCGCTTCTTGAAAATGGCGCATCGTATGCTATTGTAGCCACATTCATTGTCTCATTGACCATGATCGGGACAATAACACTGCCTTTAGAAATAAAAGAACTGGGTAAAAAAGTTGCAATACTTCGAAATGGAATGAGTTTTATTATTGCGATCATTATTGGACTTATCATGGGGGCAATACTATGAACGGGAAAATGAAAGAAAAACAAAAAAAAGGGTTGATCCGCGATTGGATCTTCCTGGGTATTTCTATAATTGTTGCAGGGACTTTGATGTTGATCTTTCCTGATAAACGGGAAGTAATAACAAGTACCTCGAGTCAATTTTTCATGGAAATGATCTGGATACTTCCTGCGGTAATGATACTTATGGGGCTTTTTTCAGTCTGGGTGCCACAGGAGACAGTGGTAAAATATCTTGGAAAAAGTTCCGGGATAAAAGGAATTACTCTTGCCCTCCTTTTTGGAGCCCTACCGACCGGTCCCCTTTATATAGCCTTCCCTTTGGCTTCCGGATTGATCAAAAAAGGCGCTCGTGTCTCGAATATCGTTATTTTTCTCTCGGCATGGGGCTGTATAAAAATTCCTCAGGAATTGGTAGAACTCCAATTTCTTGGTGCAAAATTTATGGCGGCAAGACTTGTTCTAACGATCGTTTTTGTTATTATCATGGGGATATCCATAGAAAAAATAACAGAATGGCAAAACAAAAAAACAAACAAAACTCAAGGAAGTGAAGACAATGAAAGTATTTGATCTAAAAGCAATGGCATCTGCTCTCTATGAGGAAAGAAATAAGAATGTTTTTTATGAGGCAAAGGAATTTAAGACCAGGATAATAGAACTGCAACCCGGTGGTAAAATTCCAAATTGTGAAATGGCCTCCTATGTCATATTCTATGTGCTTAGCGGAAGCGCCGAGGTGTCCGTAAATCAAAAGAAGACGCCTATTAAAGAAGGACAGTGTCTTATTTCCGATCCATCCACGATATCAATGATGAGTAATAAAGGTGTTAAAATGCTTGGTATCCAAGTGGTGAAAAAATAATCATTTATATCGAGTAATAAATAACTTAAATTCGAAATAAAATCATCTTAATGCAAATATCATCCGAACAATCAAAAACAAATACACGTAATTTTCTCTGGCATGCAGTCTTTCTTGCTCTTGCCTCCAACTTTATGGATGTGAATACTATTATCCCTTCCATGCTGATCAAAGCAGGAGGAACAGCATTTCATCTTGGATTGCTGACTGCGATTATGCTGGGAGGTACCCGGATTTTTCAATTGATCTTTGCGTCCAGGCTATCTTCAAAAGTCCACAAAAAAGGACATTTACTGTGGGCTATTGAAATACGCGTTATTTCTCTTATTATCCTGGCAGTAGTTTTTTATTATTCGCCGTCTATTTCCGGAAATATTATCATTCTTTTGATCTTTGTTCTGATGACGATATTCGCACTTAGTGGTTCTTATGCGGGCATTCCCTATAATGATATTTTCGGGAAATCGGTGCTTCAAACCAGTCGTAAGCGCTTTTATTCTCTAAAACAGACCATCAATAGTATTGGTGTTTTTCTTTCGGCTATCGTGGTGCGCGAACTGATCAAGCGTTTCGGGTATCCTGAAAATTATGCATTATTATTTTTATGTGCAGGTATCCTCTTGCTCATTGCAAGTCTGGGGTTTTGGAATATTAAAGAAATACCATCAAAAGTTGAACCAAAAAAAAGTTTGCTTGATTTTTTGCGACTTATCCCCTCGGAGATCAAGAAGAATCCAAATTTGAAGAATTATTTGTTTATTATTAACAGTCTGGGCTTAGGTGTCAGCATTTTGCCTTTCCTGATCCTCTACGCAAAAGAGAATTTTGGTTTGTCCTTCAGTTTGATCGGTAACCTGCTATTGTACCGTACCATTGGGATGCTGTTGGCAAGCATACTCTTTTATAAAATTGCTCCAAAAACGAATTACAAAAAATTGATGATATTTAGCCTGATCCTTGGTGCTGCTTTGCCGATCATTGCGTTATTCCTTCGTGATAACCAGTTTTTATATCAATTACTTTTTATCCTGTCCGGGGTATTTTTAGCTTTATACCGTATCAGTGATAACGGAGTATTGCTGGAGATATCTACAAACGAAAATCGCGTATTGTATACCGGTATTTCCGGAGCAGGCAGCTTATTAACTGCTATTTTCCCGTTATTAGCCGGTTTTTTAATAAGTAAACTAGGTTATATTGCCGTATTTTCTTCCGTTTCGATATTGATAATATTAAGCTTCTTTTTTGTAAATAAATTAAATTGTCAAAAAAATGATGAATAATGAAAGAATAAACACATGAAATTACTAATGATCTATATGAGTAAATTTTCCTTTTGTCCGACAATAAAGGCGATTGAATCAATGCCTGATTTCTCGGAAGAAAAAAAATATGAAAATATTCAGGCTGCTTTTATTCAAGTTGAAAAAAAAGATGAAGAAAACGAGACATCAGTCAAAAGGAAGTTATTAAAAAACCTTAAATGGATTGCAGGTAAGAACAACACTACTAAAATTATTTTACATTCCTTTGCACATTTATCGGAAAGTAAAGCTGAACCTGAATTTACAAAATTACTGTTTGACAATATTGATGAACGACTTAAAAATTCAGGATTTGAAGTTGAGCAAACGCCTTTTGGTTATTTTCTGGATTTAAAGGTCGATGCTCCCGGGTATTCACTTGCAAGAGTATTTAAAGATTTATAAAAATTATGTAAAGGATCAATAGATGGATAAATATTATCCTGACTCAGGAGTTGAATTATCAGAATTTACAGCTAAAAATTACGATAAAGTAATGAATATTGCTTCTTTTGGTGCATATAAACACTTTATAAAAAGTGCGATTTTGCATTTGGATATTAAAACAAACGATACAATTCTTGATCTTGGCTGCGGAACAGGGCGAAATATCTTATTAATGAACAAATATGTTTCCGATGATTCAATATTAGTAGGCTTGGATATTTCTAAAGATATGGAAAAGCAATTTAAAATAAATTGCAATGGATTCTCAAATATAAAATTCATCAATAAAAGAATTGATATGCCATTTGATCTTGATCA
>JAYEJI010000117.1:0-11594 GCA_034660515.1 Fidelibacterota bacterium | reverse complement strand
ATACGATGCGGCAATACCCGTCCAGGTGAAGGCATCGGGAATTCCCTTTTCAGGATCCGGTTCCACGGGGTATCCTTCTATGATCTGTGCTCCCTGCGATCTTGCATAATCGCAGCCTGCATTTAAGATCGCAGTAGAAACACCCTTCCGGCGATATGACTTTTGGATAAATAAACATACCACAGACCAGACCGGTTGTTCATCTACGGGTTTTAGAATACGGGAACGAGAAAGGACAGAAAAGTTTTTACGTGGAGCAAGCGAGCACCAGGCTATGGGTTTATTATCATGGTATGCTAAAATACCCGGCACTTCCCCGTTATCAATAATGGCTTTCATGGCGGTTTTATTCTTTTCGCCTCGCTGTGCATCAAAATCTTTTCTTTGTATGCGCCAATACATGCACCAGCATCCCCCGCAGGCTCCGCGGGCGCCGAATAATTTTTTAAAATCAGACCAGCGATCTTGAGTGACTTCTTGAAAGCTCAAAATCATTTTAAATCCCTATAATAGATCTTTGCCTTATTTGGAATGCCACTTCAGAAAAAATGTATGTCCTTTAACGCCGATATCCTCACCATCCCACAACCATGATCCCCAATGGTGTTCAATATCAACATGATTAACTATACTCGTCTTGTCTTTATCTGCCCCAAAGGCGTGAACAGCGCTCATGATCAAACGGGAGTAATTGATCCCATATCCTGAAGCAATAAACTTCGTTGATCCGTAACTGTGGTCGCCAAAACGGATGAACATGATATCATAAAGACCGATCTGCAGGGCATTTATAAACTCGCTGCTCTTTGTTTCATATGCATATTTTACATGGATCACTTCGCTTCCGGCATCGATGTCCGTCAACGATACATTAATATTAAATCCAAACAAATAATTGTTCCTCACTTCCGGGCCAAGGTTCTTGAAGGTGTAGTGAATGCCCGGAGTGATCTCAAAATGCATTGAGCGGTCGAACATGCTTATGTCACCTTTGTTCAGAGATGCCAGGATCGGCCACTCCACAATAGCACCGATATCCGTGCTATTATATCTATTAAACGTTGTATCCGGGTAGGTCAAATAAAGGATCTTGTTATTAATACCGACGGACACATTGATAAAGGAGTGCCATGAAACCGCTGCACTTAAAGCGCCGTAAAATAACTCCGGGGAATATTCTTCGGGATTATAGGTCCAATTTACCGTGCTCATTCCCAGTCCAAGCGTAAATTTCTTGCCCAGGTCCAATCCGCCCAGAATCGCACCGGAACCCCTGGGATTCAGCCAGTTCAAATAACCCGTGCTGATCCCGATCTTGTTTTTATGAGTAAACATGGCCGTAGCTGCAGGATTCTCCCACATTCCCTGGGGGTCGTCAGCCCAGATATTTGCAAAAGATCCTCCCATTCCCAATGCTTGGGCACTTGGAGAATATTTATCATTATTTGGGGGATCCATAAAGGGTGTGGGAACTGCATACAAAGTAAAGAAAAACGATATACATACCAAAACAAGAATGATTTTAGATATACTTTTCATCATGAGAGAAACTCCTACATTTTGAAATTCTACGATTCATTTCTATCAGTTGATAATTAAATTAATATAAAGTAATTATACGACGAATTAAGACGTAAAAAGAATACTTTTATCGAAATCTCTATGTAATGAAATTATCTATTTTATCAATAACATCTTCTTTGTCATGATAAGCTTGTTCCCGGTTTGCATGGTGCAGATATAAATACCGGAACTATAATTGGTGGCATTCCAGAGAACTTTATGATATCCCGCAGGCCTATGTTCATTAACAAGTGATGCTACTTTTTGTCCTTTAATATCATAAACAGATATTTCAACATAACTGTCTGTTAACAGCTGCCTGTCCATCGAAGCTTCAGCGGAGATGGAATAGCTGACCATCGTAAGTGGATTGAAAGGATTCGGATAATTCTGTTCCAGGGCATAAACATCGGGTAATATTGGATTGTACGCCGTTTGAAAATTGATCTGTGTCAGCACACTCGTGTGTGGATTGGGGGTAATTCTTTCGTACATGACTTCTCCCACATCTTCAGCATACCAGCCGTATCTCAGCCAAATGTTGTTCCCCAATGAATCGTAGTGGGATTGTCTCATTTTAATACAATTATAAAAAGTACCGGCCGGTGTCATAACCGTTTCTGTATTACTGATGGTTGAATCCATTATAGAAATATCTTCATATTCGTAGTGAAGAGAATATCCGGGGGTCAGGATTTCATTGCGAAAGAAAGGGTATGCCATGGGATAAACCATTGCGGAATCCAATTCAGTAGATTGATTCAATCCAATTGCGATGATCAGCACATTACCTAAACTGTCTTCCCGCAACCAGAAAGCATGAGATATATGCCTGTCACTTGGAGTATCATCCATAATTTCAGAACCAACCAATTTATAATACAAGTTTCCATGAATCGAATCCGTTCCTTCGATCGTTTCATATTCCGTCCTCGGTGCCCAGGTGGAACCTGCTTCACCCGAACGGTATACCAAACCGTTTCCCATTTGTAAAGGTAAATGATAATCTGCAGCCGTTTGTGCCGTCAGGACACTGAACACAATCCAAAGAACAAGCGGTATACAAGTGAACTTTTTCATCTCACTCTCCTTGTTTTTTCTCGAGTTCTTTTTATCACTCAGGTGGTCAACTTATTTTATAAGCACCATCTTTTTTGTTTTGACGATCCCGTCCCCGGTTTGCAAGGTGTAAATATAGATGCCACTGGTAAGATCCCCGGCATTAAAATTAATTGTATGAACACCGGAAGTTTGATGATCATTGATCAAATTACAAACGAATTTTCCTCTCACATCAAAAACAGAAAGCTCAACATGGCTGTCTGCTGACAGCTGCCTGTCCATCGAAGCTTCAGCGGAGATGGAATAGCTGATAGCTGTTTGTGGATTGAAAGGATTGGGATAATTTTGTCGCAGGCTATATTCGGCCGGAACTATATTTTCTACATCCGTTTGAAAATTGATCTGTGTCAGCAAATTGATGTGTGGATCGGGAGTTACTCTTTCCAACTTGACCTCCCCCACATCTTCAGCATACCAGCTGTATTTCAGCCAAGTGGTGTTCCCCAGTGAATCGCAACGAAATTCCCTTCTTTTAATACAATTATAAAAAGTACCCGCAGGTGTCAGCACCGTTTCGCTTATGCTCATGACCGAATCATGATATGTCGTTCCCATATAAACCGTATCCTGACAATATCCCTGTTCCAGGTATAGATTATGAAAATAGGGATATGCCACGGGATAAACCGTTGCAGAATCAAGGTCAGTGGATTCGCCACCCCCCCCTGCGATCAGTAGGACATTTCCCAAGCTATCTTCCCGCAGCCAGAATACATGGAACACATGCCTGGAAGTTGGAGTATCGTCCATTATTTCCGAACCAACTAATTTATAATACAAGTTTCCATGAATCGAATCCGTACCTTCGATCGTTTCGTATACCGTTCTCGGTGTCCATGAGGAACCTGCTTCACCTGAACGATATACCAAACCGTTTCCCATTTGTAAAGGTAAATGATAATCTGCAGCCGTTTGTGCCGGTAATATGATGAACGTACTCCAAAGAATGAGTAGTATACAAGTGAATGTCTTCATTTTATTCTCCTTATTTTACATTCAAGTTCTTTTATCACTCAAATAATTCTATAAGAAATAACAAATTTTCAAGACATGCTGCTGCAATTTCCGGTCTTTGATTATTCTTTAGTATTTGTGTCTTATGGGTCAATATATTACTTGTTCTTATAATGCACAAAGATTTTTTATTTTAACAAAATATAGAAAAAATACAGATCAAAGCTTTGATCCGGCAAATAAGCAAACGAAAAAAACAGAAATATTATTTGATCATTTTATTGAGAGACGTCCCATTCGATCATATCATGACCTGCACGGACGATCCAGCCCAATATATTTAAGCTATCATCCAAAACGAGTTGGTAAAGATTCCAGTTCATAACGATATCAATAATATCACCGTTATTGACCACGATATTGGAGACACTTTCATTTTCTGACCCATCTTGAAAATCAAAAGTATCCTGGTCGCAATACCAGCATCCGGCGAAATTATAATATGAGTAGGGTGTTGCCTCAAAGTCACCCTCTCGATTATAATCCACGATCTCGCATAAACTATCACCCAGTTCAACTATCCACCAATTTCGGTTACGCATGGCCAAACGTAGACTCTTATATGTCCCCGGGGAAAGTTCTGCTTCAAATTCAAATTCAGTAAGCCGAGATTCCGAAGTATCGGAATAAACACCAATCCATTCCAATGTATCGTATGCACCGGAAATAATGCTTCCTGTTGATACCTCGAAAGAGGCAAATTTCCAGATCAAATCTTGAACTAAGCACGTATCATTGGAAGTATATTTTGCAAGATCCTCATTCATTGCGGCACGAAAACGTAAGGTTCCATTCTCTGAAACGGGCTCGAAACAAGATGCTACTAAAATGAATATCAATAGTAAATACAATGTTCTGAAACGCATTCTATACTCCTTATCTTATAATTAAAAATGTAATTGTTTTTCATTTACATCACAAATAAATATTTCTTCGCAAGCCGGATCAATTTTTGTCAATAATTGTTTTTGTAATTTAAAGTTTTCATGCTTATTTTTAATCTCACAGGATGGAATAAACAAATAGCTGAAAAACTCAATAACCTACATTCTTATGAGGAAGTACGATGAGCAAATTGTGTATTGCATATGTAACAAAAACGAACACCACCAAAGAGATCGCAGAAGAAATAGCAAAAGTAGTACGGGAAAAGAATTGGGATGTCAAAGTCCTTCCGGTTTCCGCTATTGCTTCTATTGAAGAATTTGATGCCATTCTGATAGGTTCGCCCATTAATGGTATGCAGTGGTTACCCGAAGCGAACGAATTCGTTGAAAAACATCAGGAAGCACTATCCAAACTCCCTACTTCCTACTTTTTTGTTTCCTATTTGATGAACAGCGGCGCAAAAATGTGGCAGAAAACCATTAATAAAAGCCTGAATAAAGCTTCCGCACTCGTCAAACCTATGATGATCGGCAAATTCGACGGTCGCGTAGAAGATGAGTTCCCCGGTTTTGTTCGTTTGCTTTTCGGTATTAAGAAGGGCACGCCTCTGGATCTGCGCGACTGGGATGCCATTCGGGGCTGGGCGAAGGAATATCTGGAAGAATTAGAAGCTGGAAAAATCAATTGACAATTGAGAAAGGACAATTGACAATTAAATTAAATTAATAATTAACGATAATTGAGAGTATATGTTAAAACGGCTATTTACTATTTTGTCATTATGTCTTGCCGGTCTTGTTTTCGGACAGGACTTGGAGTATGTCAAAGATTTCGGTAAAAACCCGGGGCATCTGCGCATGTATCAATATATTCCTGAAAATTTGGATACAGAAACGCCTTGTCCACTGCTTCTGGTCCTTCATGGAAGCGGACAGACAGCTTATGCCCTTAGCCTGGCCAGTGGTTTCAATAAATTGGCAGACTCACTGGGTTTCATCATAGCTTATCCCGACCAGCCGTTCTATAACAATCTTTTGACTTCTTTTAGTTTTTATATGCCGGGAAAAATGAAAAAAGATCAGGGCGAGACCGCTTCAGTCCGTAATATGATCTTTTACATGAAAGAAAATCATAACATTGACCCTAAGCGTATTTTTATTACCGGTATGTCGGCGGGCGGCGCTATGGCTAATGTCATGCTGAATGCTTATCCCGGGCTTTTTGCGGCCGGGGCATTATTTGCCGCACCTTCCGTTTTGCATGAAGATATCAATCCGGATCGTACTTATTCTCCAAGAATTGCTATTATCCAAGGGAAATATGATCTGACCGTTCTTCCGAAAAATGCGGATCGTTTAATGAATCAATGGCGTGAATTTCATCAACTGGACTCTGCTGATTTTCGTTATACCGAGCGGTATCTGGGACATTCATTGCTTAGTCTGATAGAATATCCCGCGCAGGGAAAAACCAAACTTGCCCGGCTGGACCTTGATCGCACCGGACATCTTTTGCTTGTTGACCCCGGCAAAGCCATGAAACAAGGTGGACAATATTCACTGTTCACAAAAGATGTGAATTTTCATTTACCCTATTGGATCGTGGAGTTTTTTGGGTTAGCTCGTTGACCTCACACACTTGTTCAGCGTAGCCTTGGCGAAGTTTGAGAGGCATAAATTGCACAGATATATTATTTTCATACTTTAAGGAACAGGCATGCCTGTTCCCTACACTGTTTACTATTTACTGTTTACTTATCCTGAATACTGCCTACAGCTTACTGCATACTGATTTTTATATCCCGATAATCCATCAATTTTCTTAGATAAATATCAGTATCTTTCCGTCTCCGTACGGCACCTTCGTAGAGGTATCCCAGCTTAATAATGAGTTCATCAAGCAATTCATGTTTTTGGGTGCCCGAAAGGGGTTCTTCCTGCAGGATCTTTTCCAGAGATTGGACCCGATAACGATCCATTCCGGGTATAGACAGGGAGAGCTGATCCGGGTGGCCGCCGTACTTGATGATC
Source organism: Fidelibacterota bacterium (assembly GCA_034660515.1). Classification (GTDB taxonomy): domain Bacteria; phylum Fidelibacterota; class Fidelibacteria; order Fidelibacterales; family Fidelibacteraceae; genus M50B103. The sequence continues at coordinate 4,977 of JAYEJI010000117.1, read as the reverse complement.
AGGGCTTCAGAAAGCAATGGGATGGGATACTTCGCGGCGATGCGCAGCCAGAGATCATAGTCCTCACAGACCGGTAATTTTTCATCAAATCCGCCCATTTCACTCAACAATTTTGCCTCGCAAATAACCGTTGAAGGTCCCACAATGCAGGTTTTTAGGCAATTTTTGAAGATATTTCCACTTTTTTTTACATATTTTTTTCCCGGATTTACCCGCATATTATTGCGAATCCAGCGTTCTTCTGTCTGTAAAATACGAATATTGGGATGTTGTTCTATATAGCTCATTTGTTTCTGTAGCTTATCATACATCCATTCGTCATCGGAATCCAGAAACGCGATCCATTTTTCATTTGCCTGGGCAACTCCCCTGTTCCGAGCTGCGGAAACACCCCTATTACCTTGCCTAACTACTTGTATTTTAGGGAGATATGAAGCCAGTATATCGGGAGTTTTGTCAGTAGATCCGTCATCGACGACAATGATCTCGTCGGGAAGCAGCTCCTGGGCCAGCACTGAGTCGATGGCGCGACGAATGGTATGAGCCCGATCATGCACCGGGATCACGACCGAAATTTGAGGCTTAGAATATTTCATACTGTGTAATATATATAGATGATGCTTTTATATCAAGAACTTAAATAATCCTTTGTTTATGCGATAATTATTGTTATTTTTTTCACGGATGACTCAAGAACAGTCCAGTTTAATCAACAAACTAAGGAGAAAAAAATGAAAAAAGATGAACTGTTGAAAGTATTGGCAGACGCCGCAGATGTTAAAAAAGTTGAAGCTGAAAAAGTCTTGGATGCTTTTGTAGAAACAATGCTCGCAGAAGTTAAAAAAGGCGAAAAATTCGCAGTTGCCGGTCTTGGTACCTTTGCCGTTGTTGAACGTGCTGCACGCGAAGGCGTCAATCCGAAAACAGGGGAAAGAATTCACATTAAAGCTTCAAAGAATGTAAAATTCAAAGCTGCTAAAAAACTCAAAGAAGCTGTCAACTAGACGAACTTCTTATAGAATCTCAAAAACCCGCCTTTTGGCGGGTTTTTTTGTTGGGGTGGAATTATTCAACCCCTCCAGTCTACGCTCCTTTCGGAGCTACGGCCGGCAGGCGACAAGGTCGGGGTTGGTTTTACTTTCATGTCTGATATCCCGGCGATTTTCGTCGGGTTTAACCTAAGGGGTTTTCTTCGGTGTGCCTCTGCTCTATACATGTACGGAACATGCCTGTTCCGTACATTAATTAATAAAAAGATTTTTTTAGCACCTAAAAACACTTATTTTAATTAGTTAACGCAGATTTTTTGAAAATTAAATTATTGGAGGATTATTATGAAACGGAATTTGTTGATCATCATAATCATCTTGGCTGCTACATTCGTTTACGGGCAAACTGTGATCGGTTATACCAGCTTTGAAGAGCCATCAACAGGAGATCAGTATGTTGATACTGGAAACCAAGCTGAAGACCATGCCTTGGTAAACAATACCGGGCAAGCAGATGTGAATTTTACGTCTGTTGGTGGTGAAATGGGATTTTCGGCTTATTATACCAACACCCGGGATGATGTTGGTGTAACAGATGGAGATTATATTGGTGTGACCACTTACTCACCGGATGCGGGCGCATTCCCAGATGGAGCCCAAGCCTATCAATTATCTGACGCAGATGGAAAAATCACTGTTACACTTGATCCTTTGACCGTATCGGGTGCCACCACTGTATATTTTGGAGCTAAACTTTTTGTTAAAGATGATGGCTATGAAGACACCGATAACATTCATTTATGGCTGACAGTAGATGGCACAACTAATGTTGATATTTTCAATTTAAGCGGAGATGCGATCGAAGCATACGAAAACATTGGCACATGGGCAACTTTGACACAAGAGGTTAATCCTACATCTTCCGTTGTTTTTCATTTCGAAATAGATTGTAATTCAGGTAATGAAGCCTTCTGGATCGACAATATCGTCTTCACCACCGGTGGGGCGGTTCCCAATCCTCCGATCGCTAATGCGGGTGCCGATATTTTTGCCGAAACGAGTAGCACGGTCACATTGGACGGAAGTTCTTCTTCTGATATCGATGACAATATTATGAGCTATGCATGGGCCATGGTTTGGGGTACACAGGTATCACCGACTTTGACCAATGCCAATACGGCTGTCGCCACTTTTACAGCACCGGCAACCGTTCAGGATTTTCATTTTGAACTGACGGTTACAGACAGCACAGGTTTAGTTGACAAAGATACGGTTGAAGTTGCCGTTCGCGAACCCCAGGATTCAAAATTGATCATTTCAGAATACATTGATGGAACTTCAAGCAATAAAGCGGTTGAATTATATAATCTTGACTCTAATTCTGTTGACCTCAATGGCTATGTAGTTAAACTGGCATCAAACGGAGATGATTGGGGAAATGAAGTTGCTTTAAGCGGAACCCTTGAAGGTCATGGCGTTTATGTGATTACTAATGACCAGGCTTCAGCAACTGAAATAACAGGAAACTCAGATACCACCAGTAATATTACCTGGTTTAACGGAAATGATGCCTTGGGATTATTTTTATATGATGTTCTGGTAGACGTTATCGGTGTTCAGGGTGAAGATCCCGGTTCAAATGCCGGTTGGTCGGTTGCCGGAATCTCAAATGGTACAATGGACCACACACTTGTTCGTAAAGCCAGCGTTGAAACACCCAATATCAATTGGACAGCATCTGCAGGAACCAACGAGAGTGATTCAGAATGGATCGTAAAGGATTATGGGTATTATTCCGACCTAGGTCAGCACACCGCAGGTCCGGTTGCTTATACATTCTCAAATGCAACCGTAACCACTGCTTTCCCACAAGCCGGAAGCGAAATTTCTCTTACAATAGATATTACACCCGATGAAGGCGTTTCTGCCCCTACAACCATAAAAGTTTATTACGGTGCCGGCGGCACACAGCCGAACCAGGCAGACATGTGGCTGGAGACCGGAACGACCTATGCGGGTATTATTCCGGCTCTGAGCGAAGGAAATATCGTGCTTGATTATTATATTGCCGCAACGGGCGGCGGCGAGACCGTTAATTCCGCTCTTTACAATATGACCGTTGCCGGTACTGTTGTAGATATTTCAGATATTCACACGAATATCCTTACTTATGACGGCATGACCAAAACCATCGAAGGTGTGATCACCATCGGTGCCGGTGTCCTTCGTGATGACCGGACTTCCTGTTATGTGCAAGATGCATCCGGACGGGGTTTGAATCTATATGATGCTGAAGTATTGACCGACCTCACACGTGGAACCCGCATCAAATTAGTCGGCGAAGTGGAACTTTACTTTACCACTGTTGAAATGATCAACTTTGAATATACCGTTGTTTCAACCGGACAAGCTTTACCGGCAGCACAGGCTGTAACGGTAACCGGTGCGAACTCAGCCGATCTGGAAGGCACACTCGCCACAGTTACCGGAACACTTTCTGAAGTTAAGGATTATTCGAGCAGTAAAAATCTTATCCTGACAGAAGGAACGGATTCGGCGATCGTGAAAGTCTGGCCGACAACAGGTATCAATGCCGATACTTTAGTTATTGGTACGGAATATGCCATTACGGGTGTTGGAAGCAAATACTATGATGATTACCAACTTCTTGTTGGTTACAAAGAGGACATCACCGATGATGTGGCTCTCTGCGAAGATTGCACACCAAAAGAATTTGCTTTGAACAAAGCTTATCCTAATCCTTTCAATCCTTCTACGACCATTGAGTTCTCTATGGTCGAAGCAAATGACTTTGAAATTTCAGTCTACAATATCACCGGACAAAAAGTAAGCGTTCTTGCGAGCGGTTATGCCGAACCCGGTGTTTATAAACATATCTGGAATGCAGCTGATTTCACCTCGGGCGTTTATTTTATTCGCCTGAATGCCGGTGTCAATGTTGCAACACAGAAGGTTGTACTCATTAAATAACAAGAGTGACTATGAAACTACGTAAATTATTCCTCATTTTCCTCTTGCCCATCCTTGCTTTCGCGCAGGGGCACCTGATCTTAACCGAAATGGTGCTGCAACCCTCCGCGGGTGAATATGTGAAGATCAAGAATCCGACAGCTTCTTCAGTGGATCTGTCGAATTACTATATCACGGATGCAACGGATGTGGTTAACGGGAAATACTATTACAAACTCACGGACGGCGCCGATTTTTGGTCCGGCAGCGGATCGGATTTTATTGCCCGTTTCCCGGCTGTCGATCTGGCGGCCGGTGAGACCATTACCCTGGCACTTGGCCGGGACAGCGATTACCTGGCCGAATACGGCGAAAATGCCGACCTTTATCTTAAGGGCACCGGTGCCGACACCATGTTACAGGCCAAGACAGGTGAAACCACGATCGGTGGCTCACCCAATGCCAAGTTGGACAATACCGCTGAAACGCTGATCCTTTTCTATTGGGACGGATCCTCCGCGAAGGTCCAGGATGTTGATTACCTGCTTTGGGGTAACAATTCTTACGCGATCGATAAAAGCGGGGTTGGTACTTATCTTGATGATACCCCAGTTACGAACCAGGTCTTTATGGCAGTGCATATCGATGGTGAAAAATTGATCCGTGTCTCCGAAACGGAAGGCGCGGAAACCACCACTGGCGGAAACGGTATCAACGGACATGATGAAACATCTGAGAATTTAAATGCTACCTGGAATGTTGTTTCTTTGACCAGCACAAAACCCGTGCTCAGCGCCCTAAGCTTTGAACCGGATTCACCTACCAATCTTGATTCATTATGGATTTCGGCAACCGTTACGGATGCTCAGGGTTTATCTACAGTTGAATGTGTCTACACTTTTGACAGTGTAAGAACAGTTGAAGAAATGGAACTCTTAAATGCCGGTTCAGATGATTACGCTTGTGTGATCATGCCTTTGAATGATGTAGGTACATTAACCTATTATGTCCGTGCTGA
>JAYEJI010000116.1:0-11735 GCA_034660515.1 Fidelibacterota bacterium | reverse complement strand
ACTCTGCCTGGTGCAGGATCCGAATAATTTGCTCCGTCGTAAATCGACTCTTCATCTGTTTGATCTCCTTTCAATTGCGTTAATCTAACGCCATTTACTAACATATCAAACTGTCCGATTTTTGGGGAGAAGGTCACCATTTACACGAAATTATGCACACCCCTATATTTGATATTCGAAGACTTCGAAAATCGATGTTCTTTGTTCGTTATTTACTTCGATTGCTCGCCTGCCCTGCCCTGCGCTGTGCCCTGCGAAGTCCGTCAACTGGCGGACGAAGAAGGGTAGCTATAGCGAAGCAGGGAATGTTCTAATGTTCATGATTCGTAATTTCAGGAACAGACGTGTCTGTTCCCTACACCCCGCAATTCATTATTTGTTGTTCATTGTTCATTGCATTGTCAATTGAAAAAACTTCGATTGTCCGAATGCTCGATTGTTCATGATTCGATATTCTTAGAACCATCATACCCAAAATTCCTTGTCAAAAACAAAAAGGGCTCGACATGTCGAGCCCCTACGTTTATGTTTTATTTACCCATTCAGGTTCAAATGCTTATTCGACAGGAACTTCGACACTTTCTTCGGGTGCCTGTTCGTCCACTACCGTATTATCCGGGACAGGTAATTCTATCTCTTCAAATTCAGGTTCTTCCACCTGCAAACCACGGTATACTTCCATACCTGTACCTGCGGGAATCATCCGTCCAATGATGATGTTTTCTTTCAAACCGCTAAGATCATCGATCTTTCCTGAAATGGCCGCATCGGTGAGGACACGGGTAGTTTCCTGGAATGAAGCGGCGGAAAGGAAACTCTCGGTGTTGAGAGATGCACGGGTAATACCAAGCAGCAAGGGGTCGAAGGTTGCGGGATTGGCCGCTTTAAACTTCGCCGGTCGCTTTTCGGCAGCTTTATGCCGTAAATTGTCTTCTTTGACCATATCACGGGGATAGACATTTCCTTCAATAAGAGATGTATCACCTCCATCGGAGATACAGACCATGTCAAAGAGTTTTGCATTCTTTGCCTGAACTTCCTGACGACCAATACGATCTCCAACAAGGAAATCGGTATCGCCGGGATCTTTGATCTCAACTTTTTGCAACATCTGGCGTACGATAACTTCAATGTGTTTATCATTGATACGTACACCCTGGAGCCGGTAAACGTGCTGAATCTCGTTGAGGAGATGTTTCTGCACTTCTTTCACACCGCGGATCTTGAGGATCTTACGTGGTGGGATAGCACCGTCACACAGCGGTTCACCCGAACGAACGAAATCGCCTTCGTGAACCAAGATATGCTTCCCTTTTGGGATCTTATAGGTATAGACTTCACCGAGTTCATTTGTCACACGGATGGTTTGAATACCATGTTGTAATTTATCAAATCGGACATTTCCGTCAACTTCGGAGACCACTGCTTCGTTGCTGGGGTTACGAGCTTCGAATAGCTCTGATACCCGTGGAAGACCACCGGTAATATCGTTGCTTCGTGCACTTTCTTTAGAACGTTTGGCCAGAGTTTGACCCTGGATAACCTTATCGCCTTCTTTGACAATGATCGATGAATTTTCAGGAAGCGCAATAGGTTTTCCAACCATTTCACCTTCATTATTGAAAATAGCGATACGAGCTGTTTTTTCACGATCTTTTGATGCAATGACCTGCCATTCCATATGACCTGAAGTATCGGTTACTTCATCAAAGGTTACACCGGCAATAAGATCAAGGAATTTCACTGTACCGTCATAACGGGAAACGATATGTTCGTTATAAGCATCCCAATCATATAGAATTGAGTCGGGATCGACAGAATTGTCATGCTTAACATGAACTTTAGCACCCTGAGGGATCGTATATGTAATGAGATTACGGTTGTCATCATCTATGATGGATACTTTACCGTTACGTACCAGAACAATATTCAAGTCGTTTTCTGAGATCAATAGATTATCAGAGAACTCAATACGGCCTTTAAAACGGGCTGTTTGGTGAGATTCCTGAATAATACGACTGGCTGTACCACCGATATGGAATGTACGAAGTGTTAACTGAGTACCCGGTTCACCAATGGATTGGGCAGCCATAATACCAACTGCTTCACCCGTATTGACCAGTTTATCGGTAGCAAGATTTCGTCCGTAACATTTTGCACAGACACCGGTCTTGGCTTCACAGGTCAAAACTGAACGAATGTATACGGATTCAACATTTGAATTTGCGATCTTTTCAGCAAGCTCTTCTTCAACGAATTCACCTACTTCCGCGATTACTTCATCAGTCAGCGGATCAATAACATCTTCTTGCAATACACGACCGACAATACGTTCTTTAAGGTATTCAATGATATTCTCCCCTTCTTTCAAGGAAGCAACACGAATACCGTTGATCGTATTACAGTCTATTTCATTGATCACAACATCCTGAGCAACATCCACCAGACGACGGGTCAAATAACCTGCGTCGGCTGTTTTCAATGCCGTATCGGAAAGACCTTTACGAGCACCGTGAGTTGAGATGAAGTATTCAAGTACTGTCAAACCTTCTTTAAAGTTTGATGTAATGGGTGTTTCAATAATATCACCGCCAGTACCACCGATATTTTTCTGCGGTTTATTCATTAAACCACGCATACCGGCCAGCTGTTTGATCTGGTCTTTTGAACCTCGAGCTCCGGAGTCGGTCATGATAAATAACGGGTTGAATCCTTCATTGTCTTCAACCAACTTTTTATTCATTACGTTCTGAACAGAGTCAGTAGTTTTTGACCAAGCATCAATGACCTTATTATAACGTTCGTTCTCGGTAATGATACCGCGTTTACGCTTATCATTAATATCGCTAACGGTCTTTTCGGTCTTTTCGATAATACTGAATTTCGCTTCAGGGATAATAACATCAGAAAGTCCAATGGAAACACCGGAACGGGTTGCCATTGAGAATCCAAGATTTTTTAGATTATCCAGGAATTCCACGGTGCGGTTAATACCAACCACGCGGTTACTTTCACCCACGATACTTTCGATCCGTTTCTTTGTGATCAATTCGTTATAGTAAGGTAATCCTTCCGGAACGATCGAGTTAAAAAGAATTCGTCCGACAGTTGTTGGGATCAGTTCTTCTTTTTCCGCCAATTTAACCTTGGCGTGAAGGGTCACCCATTCATTATCAAGTGCGAGTAAAGCTTCGTCTTTACTGTAAAAGACAGAGCCTTCACCAGGTTGATTAGATTTAGCGCGAGTGATATAATATGAACCAAGAACCATATCCTGTGAAGGAATGGAAATGGGATTACCATGCGCAGGGTGAAGAATGTTACTACTTGCCAGCATGAGCATCCGGGATTCGATCTGTGCTTCAAACGAGAGCGGTACGTGGACCGCCATCTGGTCACCGTCAAAGTCGGCATTGAAGGCTGAACAAACCAGCGGATGAATGCGGATAGCTTTTCCGTCGATCAGGATCGGCTGAAATGCTTGTATACCCAAACGGTGCAATGTAGGAGCACGGTTCAAAAGCACAGGATGATCTTTGACCACATATTCCAAGAGGTTCATAACCTCAGGATCATGTGTTTCAACCATACTTTTCGCTACTTTTGCCGTACCGGCTTTTCCACGAATCAGAAGTTCATGGATCAAATGCGGTTTAAAGAGCTCCGTAGCCATCTTCTTGGGAATACCACATTCATGCATATGTAATTCGGGGCCCACAACAATAACTGAACGGGCAGAATAATCAACACGTTTACCGAGCAGATTCTGACGGAAGCGGCCTTCTTTACCATTCAACATATCGGAGAGGGATTTTAAAGGACGGCGTGTACCTGAACGGACAGCCGCGCGTTTTCTACCGTTATCAAAAAGTGAATCAACAGCTTCCTGAAGCATACGTTTTTCATTACGTAAAATAACTTCGGGTGCTTTAATGTCGATCAACTGTTTTAGACGATTGTTCCGGATGATCACACGACGGTAAAGGTCATTAAGATCCGAAGCGGCAAATCGTCCGCCTTCAAGGGGAACGAGAGGGCGCAATTCGGGAGGAATGACCGGTAATACCTTCAAGATCATATATTCCGGACGATTGGTAGGATCATCTTCATTGCCGGTGGTGAATGATTTCAAGATCTTCAGGCGTTTTACGATATCATCTCGTTCTGAAACGGATTTCGTATTACGCAACTGAGTTTTCAGATCGCTGACAAGCTGATGAACATCAAGGTCAACCAGCAATTCATAAACGGCCTGTGCACCGGTCTTGGCAACGAAGAGATCTTCCTCGTCAATGGGTTCTTCCGCTTCTTCACCGTAGTTGTATAAAAGATCAAAATAGGTGTCTTCGTCAAGCAATTCCATATGTTTGACGGGGCGGACCTTACCGTTATCTTCCACTTCGGCTTTACCGGGTTGGATCACAACATATGATTCATAATAAATGATCTGTTCCAGTTCTTTAGCGGGGATACCCAGCACATTCGCCAGTTTTGAAGGGATGGATTTCAGGAACCATATATGTACGACCGGAACAGCCAGGTTGATATGACCCATGCGTTCACGACGGACAGATTTGCGGGTGACTTCCACACCGCAACGGTCACAGACGATCCCTTTATAACGGATGCGCTTATATTTACCGCAGTGACATTCCCAGTCTTTGACCGGACCAAAGATCTTTTCACAGAACAAACCGTCTTTTTCCGGTTTGTAGGAACGATAATTGATAGTCTCGGGCTTTAGGACTTCGCCGCGGGATTTACCTAGAATTGACTCCGGCGAGGAAAGACGGATCTGTATTTTTTGAAAGTCTTTGCTTGCCGATTTTTGTTGTAATGTGCTTAATGCCAATTTATCTCCTCCTATAGAAGGATATTATATCAAATCCATTTCAATACCCAGGCCTTCAAGTTCTTTTAAAAGAACATTGAATGATTCCGGAGTTCCGTATGATGGCAGGTTTTCACCTTTAACGATCGCGTTGTAAATACGCGTTCTTCCGTCAACATCATCGGATTTGACTGTAAGAACTTCCTGAAGCGTATGCGCAGCACCGTAAGCTTCCAGAGCCCATACTTCCATTTCACCAAATCGCTGTCCACCAAACTGTGCTTTACCGCCCAGAGGTTGTTGCGTGATGAGGGAGTAAGGTCCGGTTGAACGGGCATGCATCTTATCTTCTATCATGTGTGCCAATTTCATCATATAAATGTATCCACAGGCAACAGGATTATCGATCATGTTTCCAGTACGACCATCAAAGAGATCCACTTTACCGTTTTCAGGCAGATTTGCCTGATTCATCAGGTCAACGATCTCACCGTATGTTGCACCGTCAAATACAGGGGTTTGAAAGTAAACGCCCAGTGCTTCAGCGGCCCAGCCCAGCATAGTTTCATATAGCTGGCCAAGGTTCATACGAGAAGGCACGCCCAGCGGGTTCAGTACGATATCTACAGGTGTACCATCGGGTAGGAAGGGCATATCTTCTTCGGGAACGATAATGGAAACGACACCTTTATTACCGTGACGTCCGGCCATTTTATCACCGACAGAGATCTTACGCTTACTTGCGATGTAAACCTTAGCAAGTTTCAGAACACCCGGTTGCATATCATCACCGGCACGAACTTTGAATTGTTCGTTCTGGATATTTTCCGTGATCTCATCTTCGATGCTCTGGAAGTTATCTACCAGTTTCAATACGCGGGCATAAACTTCTTCATTTTCGATCCATGCTTTGTCGAGATCAATTTCATCGAAATCACATGTTTCAAAAAATTCCCAGTTCCATGTCTTGCGTTTTGTATGAACGACATTGCCGCCCTTATTGTAGATACCTGTACAGGCTTGATCCTGCAGGAGGTTCTGTAATTTATCAATGAATTTCTGACGCAGGGTGATCAGTCTATCACCCAATTCGCGTGCTAATTTTTCGACCTTTTCCTTTTCATCGCGACGGGATTCTTTACCTTTGCGTTCGAAGAGACGAGTATCGATGACCACACCATTGGTTGATGGGTCTGCACGACGTGAAGCATCTTTCACATCACCGGCTTTTTCACCGAAGATAGCGCGAAGCAGTTTTTCTTCCGGTGTCGGATCCGTTTCACCTTTTGGTGTGACTTTACCGATAATAATATCACCGTGAGTTACCGGAGCACCGATACGGATCATACCGTTTAAATCGATGTTCTTGGTTGCTTCTTCAGATACATTAGGGATCTCACGAGTCAGTTCTTCGCTTCCCCGTTTAGTGTCCCTGACTTCCAATTCAACTTCTTTCACATGAACGGAAGTGAAAACATCTTCTTTCACCAAACGTTCATTAAGAATGATAGCATCTTCGTAGTTGTATCCGCGCCATGGCATGAAAGCGACCAGGATATTTCGTCCGAGAGCCAATTCACCCTGATCGGTAGAAGTACCGTCAGCAATGGGTTCACCGGCTTTGACCTTTTGGTTCTTACGAACGATAGGACGCTGGTTAATGCTTGTATCCTGATTTGTACGCTGAAATTTCTTTAGATCAAAGACCACACGGCCTTCATTTTCATCCAAAGATACATCGGCGTCAAAATTATCCAGGGGACGCAAAACGATCTTGCGAGCATCAACATATTCCACAACAGCATCGATTGGCGATGTTACAACCGCACGGCTGTCACGCGCTGCATCGGGCTCCATACCTGTACCGACAAACGGAGCTTTCGGTGTTAAGAGCGGTACAGACTGACGTTGCATGTTCGATCCCATCAATGCACGGTTTGCATCATCATGTTCAAGGAAGGGGATCAATGAAGCTGCTGCTGACACCATTTGGATCGGTGAGACATCCATATAATTTACATCATTCGGATGTGCTACAGGATAATCTGCCTGGTGACGACAGCGAATATGATCTAATTTGAATTCGTTCTTTTCGTTAAGCGGCGCATTTGCCTGGGCGATCATGTTACGATCTTCATCATCGGCTGAAAGATATTCAACTGAAGAGGATACTCTCGTACCATTCTTGTTGTGATTCACTTTCCGGTAAGGGGTCTCGATGAAACCGAGGCGGTTTATAACGGCGTAGTTAGCCAATGAAGAGATCAAACCGATATTGGGACCTTCAGGGGTCTCGATCGGACACAAACGGCCATAATGCGTATAGTGAACATCTCGAACTTCAAAACCGGCGCGTTCACGAGTCAAACCACCCGGGCCCAAAGCTGACAAACGGCGTTTGTGGGTCAGTTCCGCAAGCGGGTTGGTCTGATCCATAAACTGTGACATCTGTGATGTACCAAAGAAAGTATTGATCACGGAGGTCAGAATACGACTATTTATCAGTCCCTGAGGAGTCAGGTTTTCTGCATTGTGAATATTCATCCGGTCTTTGATGGTTCGTGCCATGCGAGTAAATGCAAGTGAGAACTGGTTTGCCAGCTGTTCGCCCACAGTCTTAACTCGTCTGTTTCCCAAATGATCGATATCATCCGAAGCTTTTTCGCCACGGCGCATACTGATCAACTGTTCAACGATCATCACGATATCATCCGGAGTAATAACGGTATTTTCAAGCGGGATGTTTAAATTGAACTTCTTGTTCATCCGGTAACGACCGACCTGTCCCAGATCGTATTTTTTCGGTGAGAAGAATAGTTTCTCAAAGAATTTTTGTGCCGTATCCACATTGGGCGGCTCACCGTTACGCAGATTGCGATAGAGGTAGATCAGTGCATCTTCTGAAGTCGGCTCGCGCTCTTCTTCATCACTGATGCCTAATTTATCGCGTTCACGACGAATAGAATTGGCAAGCAATTTAAAATCAACTTCACGGGTCGTGTCAACAACTTCTATGTTCTTGACTTTGGCTTTTTTCAGATCACCGATCAGTTTACTGTCCAATTCGATCCATTTATCTTCAGCGGTTCCAGCATCAAGCAAGACTTCTCCGCTTTTTGCATTAATGACCGGAGTGACGACCATACGGCCTTCAAGCTCACCACTTAGCGGCAGAGTTTCCAGTACTTTGAATTGCTGAAGAATATCATAATCCGTAGCAAAACCGATCGCCCGGAGAAAAATACTGACCGGGAATTTTTTACGTCGGTCAATGGTTACATAGATCGCATCGAAAATATCGGTGGTAAGATCTACCCATGATCCACGCATTGGAATGATACGGGCGTTATAAAGAACGGTTCCATTGGGATGACGGGCGTCATTAAAGAATACACCCGGTGAACGCTGGAGCTGAGATACAATGATACGCTCGGCACCGTTAATAATAAAGGTACCGCGGGGTGTCATGTAAGGAATATTACCAAAAAATACATCCTGTTCAACAGTATCCGCAAGTGCGGGGTTATCTGAATCTTCTTCAGCAACCTTTAGCACAAGCTTGGCTTTTAACGGGGCAGAATAGGTAATACCGCGCTCGACACATTCCTGTTCTTCATAGCGAGGTTTTCCGATCGTATAATACTTGTACTCGAGTACAAAGGTATCGTGATTATCTTCGATCGGGAAAATAGTACGGAACACGCTTTCAAGACCAAGGTCCTGGCGCTTGTGCGGCCGAACTTTTGTTTGCAGAAAATCTTCAAATGAGCTTAACTGCACATCCAAAAGATCCGGGGTATCAAGAACATGCTTGATCCTAGAGAACGATGTCCGTTTGATCTTTCTTTTTATACTAGCCAAGAGATTGTCCTCCCTTGTAAATTTTATTAAAACAAAGAGAGCCATCGCATAGGTGACGGCTCATTTTGAACCTACTGAGCGTTACCTGTACAACCATTACTTTAGTTCTACAGTAGCCCCTGTTTCTTCAAGTTTTGCTTTAATTTCTTCTGCACTATCTTTCGGTAATGCTTCTTTTACAGCGACAGGTGCACTTTCAACCAAGTCTTTAGCTTCTTTGAGGCCAAGACCGGTCAATTCGCGAACAACTTTGATAACATTGATCTTCTTTTCGCCAAAGCTCTGAAGCATGACATCAAATTCGGTTTGTTCTTCGGCTACTGCTGCAGGTGCTGCTGCAGCTGCTGCTGCAACCGGCGCGGCTGCGGTAACGCCAAATTTGTCTTCGATCTCTTGGATCAATTCTGAGATTTCCAGCATGTTTGCTGTCCCTAAGTATGCTAATACATCGGCTCGTTTAATGTCGGCCATTTTAATCCTCCTTTAAATTCACTTGAGGTTTTGTTTTATGTTATTGTTTTGTTTCTTCTAATGATTTTAATATACCAAGCAGATCGCGCATAGGTGATTGCAAACAACCGAGTACCTTCTGCATGGGTGACTGTAAACCACTCAAGAGTGTGCTAAACAGAATTTCCATCGACGGAAGTTCCGCGATCTGGTCAACTTTTTCTTTTCCACAAAGTTCGCCTTCAAAGATCAGAGCTTTTACATCGGGTTTTTTCAGATCCTTCATTTTCTTTTTGAACTCTTTAAGGATCTTAGCCGGTGCAACCGGGTCTGCGCCATAAACCAATGCGGTGGAACCGGTAAGAAAAGCTTCTTTTTCTATATCGTAGCCGAGCTCTTTCATTGCGAGCAGGATAAGTGTGTTTTTCACGACCTGCATCTTTACGTCTTTTTCGAATAGTTTAGAGCGCAGTTCATTGATCTCTGCAACACTCAGGCCGAGATAATCTGAAAAATATACAGCACCGGCGCCTTTGATCTTTTCGGTAATTTCCTGAACTCTTTCGATTTTTTTCGGGGTTGGCATGAACAAACCTCCTAAGCTAATGCTGATTGTTTATCGATTTTGATCCCGGGGCCCTGTGTCGAAGATATTGATATCTTCTTAAGGTAAGTGCCTTTCAGCGCCGTCGGTCTCAACTTCATAACCGTACCCAGCATTCCTTGAACATTTTCTACCAGTTGTTCGGCGGAAAAGGAAGCTTTTCCAACAACAACATGAAGAATACCATATTTATCAACGCGGAAACTGATCTTACCTGCTTTTGCTTCCTTGACCGCTTGATCAACATCATTGGTAACTGTACCTGTTTTGGGATTCGGCATTAAACCGCGAGTACCCAAAGCACGACCGAGTTTACCAACATGACGCATCGTGTCGGGAGTTGCAATACAGACATCAAAATCAAACCATCCGCCTTCGATTTTCTTTATATAATCTTCCAAACCTGCATGATCTGCGCCGGCTGCTTCCGCTTCTTTGACCTTATCACCTTGTGCGAGGACTAAGACGCGAACTTTTTTACCGGTACCATGCGGTAGGATGACCGTTCCGCGAATATTTTGATCGGCATATTTAGGATCAACGCCGAGGTTCAATGTCAATTCGATCGATTCATCGAATTTGGCATTGGCGGCTTTTTTGATCAACTCGACCCCGTCGGCCAATGCATATTCATGCATTCTGTCAAACAGTTCCTGATTTGCCGAATATCGTCTACCATGATTCATTAATTCCTGCCTCCAGTTAACCTTCAACGTTTAATCCCATGCTGCGAGCGGTTCCGGCGATCATTCGCATGGCCTGCTCAACTGTATGGGCGTTTAAATCTTTCATTTTCAACTTGGCAATTTCTTCAAGATCTTTTGAACTTACCGTACCAACTTTTTCTTTGTTGGAAACCGGAGAACCTTTGTCGATCTTGGCTGCTTTTTTGAGTAAAACGGCTGCAGGAGGTGTTTTTGTAATAAAGGAAAACGACCTGTCTGCGTATACCGTGATCACAACAGGAATGATCAAACCCATTTGATCCTGAGTTTTGGCATTATATGCCTTACAGAATTCCATGATATTCACACCGTGCTGTCCAAGAGCCGGACCAATAGGAGGTGAAGGGTTTGCCTTACCTGCTGGAAGCTGTAATTTGATCAATGCTTCTACTTTTTTTGCCATACTACTTTTACCTGTTTTTAGGTTTTATCGTTCTTATTTTTCTTTTTCTACCTGAAGATAGTCCAGTTCTACCGGCGTTGAACGCCCGAAAATACTGACCATGACCTTCAGCTTGCGCTTTTCTTCGTTAACTTCTTCGACTATACCGGAGAAATCAACAAAGGGTCCGTCAACCACCTTGATAGGCTCACCTATATTGAAAGGTGTTGCCATGACTTCCCGGCCATCTTTCTTTTCGACCTCACCGAGGATACGCGCAACTTCTTTATCGGTAAGTACCTGGGGAACACCTTTTGAACCGACGAAACTTATTACGCCGGATATGTTCTCCACGAAATATTTGGTCTCCGCTGTCATGTCCATTTTGATCATAATGTAACCGGGATAAAATACTTTTACCCGGGTACGTTTTTTTCCGTCCCGCATTTCCACGACATTTTCGGTCGGGACCAGAACGTTCTCGATGGATTCGGCAAAGCCGGAAGCTTCTGCTTCAAAAAGAATACGATCAGCAACCGCTCTTTCTTTTCCGGATAATGCTTTCAGGGTATACCATTTCATTGTATTACATCCATTCAATTAATTTTCTGACGAGAGTACCAACACCCAGGTCAACAATTGCGATAAAGAGAGTGATAAAGGCCGAAAAGATCAATACCACGGTCGTTGAGGATCGCAATTCATCCCATGAAGGCCAGTTTACCTTCTTCATCTCGTAGCGGACTCCGCTAAAAAATTCTTTTATCTTGTCAAACAATTTCATCTGTTTGTCCTCGTTTGTTTCGCAGGTCTGGAGGGATTCGAACCCCCAACTTGCGGTTTTGGAGACCGCTGCTCTGCCAGTTGAACTACAGACCTGTC
>JAYEJI010000115.1:0-2781 GCA_034660515.1 Fidelibacterota bacterium | reverse complement strand
CCTGAACTACTCCAGTTACAAAATACAATCCTCTTTTAGAATAATCATACCCCTGTAGCCTCATAGAATTTCTATTTCTCATTCAGAAATTTAGCAAAAATTAATTCTTGATAAAAACCACTATAGAGATACTGTGATACAGGTCTCAAAAATGGGGAATATTTTACCTGTAATTAAAAAAACCCTTCCGGAGAAGGGCTTTATATTATTTCCGGTA
Organism: Fidelibacterota bacterium; assembly: GCA_034660515.1. GTDB lineage: Bacteria > Fidelibacterota > Fidelibacteria > Fidelibacterales > Fidelibacteraceae > M50B103. The sequence goes on along the minus strand of JAYEJI010000115.1, from coordinate 2,564 downwards.
ATTAATCTGTAATTTGTTCTACCTTATCCATTCTGCCAATGAATAAGATGGCCTTTGTGCCCACTTCCTGAATGACCAGTAAGAAGGGTTTATTAAAGATCACTGAATCATTATCGTGAATCCCAAAATCTATCAAAATAACAGTGACTGCAGCAGCTTCTGCGCCTTCTTCATCCACACTTAGAAATGTTTTATGCAAGATATTACCGACAAATAAACCACCCGCAGTAGTCATACGGCTGAGATCCGGAGCAGTAAACAACACGCTGGCCCCTAAATATTGCATTACTTTTTTCAGACTGTAGCTAGCTTCAATTTTCATCTTTGGTACACTTAGAAAAATACTTTCGTCCTGACTATTATCCATCCAGCTATCCCAATCCGAGATCTCTAAAGAGGCAACAAAATCATCTATATCATTCGTCGGCATAATGAGTGTCATAGCATAATTCTGATCTTCTCCAAAGGGAAGACTAACGACCTCTACCGTTTCATCGTGAAAACGGCTAATATTTATAATGGTTCCACTACTCATCATATCGCAATTTTCCACACTTCCGTCGGAGGCATAAAATGGCTGTGGACTTGTTGAAGAAGTTTCAAAACCTGTATACCACGGACCCTTAAAATAAGTCGCGTTTGCCAAGGCCATTACAGTGGCTTGAAGATCACTCGCACTAACGATCTGCTTAATGCGTTCATGGGTGTTATCTGAAGCCCATTGATTGATGGTATCAGCTGCTGCATAAGGATCACCCGCAAAATCCAGTTCAGAAACCTCACTCTCAAAATAATAGCGGCAGGTTGCCAAATAACTGCTCAGGGGCTCATAGCCGGGTTGATACCAAATTGCTTGCGCAAGTGCGATCTCAATATCATTACCCTGATCATATAAATATTCTTTGTACTGTTTATACATGGCATTGATCTCGTTATCCGTATATCCGTCGAAGTGCATAACACTTTTTAGCATATCCGCTGTTGTGCCTCCTGTTCCGTTATAAAACATACCAAAAGCATAAGCAATACTGGTAGGTGAAATAAAATTGTTTTCCACAGAGTCTATAGGATTAGCGGCTAAATATTTAAATAAGTCCAGCCCAAACTGGTTCATACATCTGGCGAAACCCTCATTATCACCGACAATATCAAATCCGAATTCCGTGTATCCGAAATCTTCCGGTGTGTCGTTCATATCGACGCGGATCACCTGGGGTATGATCTGGATGGTTGAATCTTTATGGATGGTGAACAGAAAAGGTAGCGGTTGGGAGACAAGATCCGCTTTATCCGAGCCGGTTTTTGGTGATAAATAGATCACACTATCATTCTCATCACATACGATAAATTCTTCCAGACTGTAATCACCGGTATTCAGCTGTAGGGGTTCTGACAAATAGGTCGTATTGAAAAGGGACAGGTTAAGTTCGTCCGAGATCAATTCGCTGGCAGCGTTCATATAAGAGATGCGAACATGATCCGGAGCAGGTGTTGTTTGTGATTTCTGCAAGCTTGCATTCGATACGCCAAATTGTGCAATACCTTGTTGACCAGTTTGATCTCCATCGAACCAGGAACATGCAGAAAAGAAAACGAGCACGATGATGAAAAGACATAGCTTTTTCATTTTCGATACTCCTTATGTTTGTTAATATTTAAGTTTATAGTATGTTTATCTGATTGTCAAGAGATAATTAGGAAGAGGTTTAGAGTTTAGGGTTGAGGGTTGAGGGTTTAGAAGTTTAAGCATGTTAAAAAAGAATTCTGAATGCGGTATCGTAGGGGTTCGACATGTCGAACCCGCTTTATCATCCAAAAATATTATGACGTTCGATCTTTTCAATTTGCCAATTTAATGGATTGTAATATATGTATTCCTGAATTCGATATAATTCATTATCATTTTGGATAATGTATTCATAATAATTGCGCTGCCACACATTATTAATAGTGGTATTTTTATGAATCCATTTTGTTACTGCACTTTTATAACTCCGGATTATTGATCCGATCGAACCGGGAATTATACGTTGATATTTGTTTATTCCGGGCTCGACATGTCGAGCCCCTACATGTTTGTTTTGTTTATTTCCGGGCTCGACATGTCGAGCCCCTACGTCATCGATAATATTTATGATACCATGTATATGATTTGGCATAACGATGAAAGAATCCATTTCTGCTCTTGGAAAATGCATAGGTATTTCCAACCAATATTTTTCTGCAATTTTTCCACAATCATCTAAAATCATTTTTTCATTATTTATTTCACCAAAAATACAATTCATTTTGTATGTGCAAATTGTAATGAAATAGGAACCGGATGTGCTGTAATCGAATTCAGGTATTCTATTGGATCTGCGTTTTTTCATCGTCTTTTCGTTTTCGGGCTCGACATGTCGAGCCCCTACGTGATGGTTTAATTATTTTTTCCAGGTTCGACATGTCGAGCCCCTACGTGATGGTTTAATTATTTTTTCCAGGTTCGACATGTCGAGCCCCTACGTGATGGTTTAATTATCTTTTCCGGGTTTGACATGTCGAGCCCCTGCGTGATGGTTTAA